>VSNG01000026.1 GCA_009774175.1 Lachnospiraceae bacterium
TATGTATTCTTTGAAAATTCTTAGAAATTTCAAAATATATTGCATTGCGCAAAAGCGTGTTGTACAATGGAAATACGAAAACGATTAAGCGGGTTGTTGACCGGAGAGGGATTAAGAATGGTATCCATGAAAGATATTTCAGCAGTTTGCGGCGTGTCTGTAGCCACGGTCAGCAAGGCGCTGAACGACCAGAATGATATCGGAAAAGAGACAAAAAGACGGATTCGCCAGGTAGCCGAGGAGATGGGCTATTTTCCAAACACGGCGGCCAAGATGCTCAAGACGAACCGCAGCTATAATATGGGCGTTCTCTTTAATGATGAGGATTACAGCGGCCTGACGCATGATTATTATGCGTATGTGCTGGACAGCCTGAAACGCACTGTGGAAGCCAAGGGCTATGACATCACCTTTGTCAATACAAGCAGGCATCGTGCGGGAGCCATGAGCTATCTGGAGCACTGCAAGTCACGCGGATTTGACGGGGTGGCCATCGTCTGTACGGATTTTTATTCGCCGGAAATCCTGCAGCTTGTGAGAAGCGGGATTCCCACGGTGACGCTGGATCATCTGTTTAATAATGTCTGTGCGGTGATGTCCAATAATGTGCAGGGGATGCAGGATCTGCTCACATATATTTATAAGAAGGGGCATCGCAGGATAGCCTATATCCATGGGGCGGATTCCGCAGTGACCCAGAGCAGGCTGTCCTCCTTTTACAGGACGGCGGGGCAGCTTGGGCTGACCGTGCCGGACGAGTATATCCGTATGTCACCCTACCGTGATACTAAGGGCGCGTACCGGGAAACCATGTCGCTGCTTGATCTGGAGAAACCGCCCACCTGCATTCTTTATCCTGATGATTTTTCCTCCTTTGGAGGTTATAATGCAATTAAGGCGCGAGACATGCGGGTGCCGGATGATATTTCCATTGCGGGTTATGACGGCATCAGGGTTGCCAGACATATTGAGCCGACGTTAACTACGCTGCGGCAGGATACGGCGGAGCTGGGCCGTCAGGTGGGAGAGAAGCTGATCAGTCTGATTGAGTATCCGAAAACAACGCTGATAGAGACGATTGTTGTGGAGGGAAATGTGTTTGAAGGCAATTCCGTGGCGGAAATCAACGCGTAAAGTTCATGGAGGGAGTTATGTCGGCGTCGATTTTATTTGACCAAAGTAGATTAAAGGCTTATGATGGGCTTATGAGACTGTGCGGCTTTGCCGGAAGATCGGAGGAATGGCAGCAGGCCATGTGGCAGGAGTTTTTGATGGATCGAAAGCTCTATGATGCTTTTGTCTATTATTTGGAAAACCATGCGCTCCCGGATTTTCCCAAATGCGGCGAATATTCTCTTACGGACTGCTACGTGTGGCAGATAGAGCAGGACAATCTGCGCATGGATACAGGAAAGAACACGGCGGCCTGTAATAAAGAGGATATGGTGCTTAGAAGCTTTATGATGATGGCGGATATGCTGAGGGATCCGGAGACCTATGGGAAGAAATTAAGCGATTGGAAAGGGATGGATCAGACCATGTGAGGTATGCCATATTCGAAAGCTCCGCACGGAAATAACACAGAGAAAAAGGAAGAGGTATGGATCGGACAGAGTTTACGGATAAGCTGCAGCATGCGCTTGCAGGAGGGCTTGGCAGTTCCAAGGTGGCGGAAAACGTGAGGTATTATCGCGAATATATCGACATGGAAATCAGAAAAGGCAGGAGCGAGGAGGAGGTGCTGGAAAGTCTTGGCGATCCGCGGCTTCTGGCAAAGAGTATTATTGAAGCAAACAAAAATGCCGGTTTGAATGAGGGAACCAATCGGAATTATGACGAGGAGACAGAGGGAGATGTTTATGGGGAACGGACATCGGCGGCGGACACAAGCGCTGTCCGCGTACCCGGCTGGCTGATTTTTTTGATTGCCGTTGTTATTTTTCTGTTGATTATCGGCGTGATTTTTTCCGTGATATCTTTCCTTGCGCCGGTTATTATTCCGATGTTGATTGTTGTGCTTTTGGTCAATCTTTTCCGAGGCAGAAGGTGATATATGTACAACAGGCCGTTTATCTGTGATAAGCGGCCTGCTGAGGGGAGTATAAATAATTAATATAAGGGTCTGTAGGCGGAGAATGAAGGGGTTATCTCCGTCTACATTTATTATTATAGTACGTCCTGTGAAAATTACAATAAAAAATAGTACCAAAGTACCAACGATTTATTTGTCGAAATTGAATAAAAAAATAGTACTAAAGGCCTATACTGCGACTGAATAACTTTCATTTTATCTTCTCATACTATTTCTGTAACATGAAACTAATCAGGAGGTATGGAAGATGTCTAAGAATGATTTTAACCAGAACAGCCAGCAGAATGAGAAGCAGCAGGACAAGAACAGCCAGAACAACTCTAAGAACAGTTCCAACAACAATTCAAACAACAGCAGCAAGAACAGTTCCGGCAGCAACTCTAACAGCAAGGACAACTACTAAAAAGAGATCTGATCTGAAAGGGGGACGCATGGGCGTCCCCTTTTTCCGTGCATAAGCAGAGTCAGAAGACTTTGAGAAAAACTAAGTTGACAGGTATTTGCATACAGCATAAAATGTAGCTATGGAAAAATTAGAGTATATTGCGCCCTGTCATTTTGGACTTGAGGCAGTGTTAAAGAGAGAAATAACAGATCTTGGTCTTGATATCGTCGAGGTGGAGGATGGCAGAGTAACCTTTGCCGGGGATATCGCCGCTTTGTGCCGCGCTAATATTTTTCTGCGCACCGCACAGAGGGTACTTATTAAAATAGGAAGCTTTCATGCTGAAACCTTTGAGGAACTGTTTCAGGGAACGAAGGCGCTGCCATGGGAGAGATACATTCCCCGCGACGGAAAATTCTGGGTGGCCAAGGCGGCCAGTGTGAAGAGCAGGCTGTTCAGCCCCTCTGATATCCAGTCAATTATGAAAAAGGCCATAGTGGAGCGTCTGAAAGGTGTTTACCATATTGACTGGTTTTCGGAAAACGGCGCGGATTATCCCGTTCGGGTGTTTATTAAGAAGGACGAGGTGACGGTGGGACTGGATACCTCGGGGGAATCTTTACATAAACGGGGTTACAGAAAGCTGACAGCGAAAGCGCCCATAGCGGAAAATCTGGCGGCGGCGCTGCTTATGCTGACGCCGTGGAAAAGGGATCGGATACTGATAGACCCGTTTTGCGGAAGCGGGACGATTCCCATCGAAGCGGCCATGATGGCGGCCGGTATCGCGCCGGGTAAAACAAGAAACTTTACGGCCCAGAGCTGGGGACATGTGGTCTCAGAGAAGCTTTGGCAGCAGGTCAGAGAAGAAGCGCGCGCAGGGGAAAATACGGATATTGAGACGCAGATTCAGGGATATGATATAGACGATGAAATGGTATCCATTGCCAGAGCCAACGCAAAACTTGCGGGGGTTGAGCAGCTGGTTCATTTTCAGAGAAGGGACGTGTCCGAGCTTTCTCATGCAAAGAAATACGGCTTTATTCTGACGAACCCGCCTTATGGGGAACGGCTTTCGGAAAAGGAGGCCCTATTTTCTCTGTACCGCACTTTGGGAGAACGGTATCGGGCTTTGGACGCCTGGTCGATGTATGTCATTACTTCTTATGAACAGGCGCAGGAGGCTATCGGCAAAAAGGCCGATAAAAACAGGAAATTGTATAACGGCATGATAAAGACCTATTTTTATCAGTATATGGGGCCAAAACCCACCGGGAGTAAAAGATAAGCGATGCAGCAAAACAGTTTGATGAGAAGTACATTGGTATATTGCCTGCTATTTGTGGCGGCATCCATGAGCGTAATGCTTTATTATGCGGCGACAAAGACGGTGGGTGTGGCGGATCTGGCGCAGGATGAGGTGGTTTCGGCGCAGGACAGGGAAGAGACGGCGTCTGTGGCGCCCACGCCGGAAAATGAGATTGCGATTAACCGCGCCGAAAATAATACCAATTATTTTTGTGTGCCGATGCCGGAAAATGTGAAGGCGGAGGAAGTGGTTTTAGAGAATCATTATATGGACAAGGAGCTCTGGGTCGGTATCAGTTCCGCGCAGGCCAAGACATATGAGGATTTTTACAGGGCAAACAGCGTTTACGGCAACTGTAACAATGTTACAAACGGCCGGATCGAGACGGAGAAGGAGAGGATCTGCCTGCGGTTTGCGTTGACGGGAGTCTATGAATACCGCAGTATTTTTGAGGACCATACGCTGTATGTGGAGTTTGTGCCCTCCAAAGAAATTTATGAAAAGATCATTGTGATAGATCCCGCCTACGGGGGCGATGAGAGGGGCGTTACCTCGGACGGCGTGATGGCAAAGGATATTACCCTTGCCATAGCGAAAGCACTGAAAACCAGATTTGATGAAAGCGATATTAAGGTATATTATACGAGAATGGACGACGCCAATCCGGCGTCTGCGGACAGGGTTGATCTGGCCATGACGACTAAGGCCGATATGCTGATCCGTATTGAGGTGAGCGGGGATGAGAACAGTAAATTATACGGTACGTCGGCGGTTTATAACAGTAAGTTTTTTATTCCCGGTTTTGGAAATGTGGAGCTGGCGGATCTTCTGGAGCGCGAAGTGGTTACGTCCATCAGCGGCAAGGCCGGCGGCCTGATCGAATCGGAAGCGGCGGACGAAGTGGTAAACAGCGCGACGGTTCCCGCGGCGGCCATTCGGGTGGGATATCTGACAAACAGTCAGGAGGCAATTCTTTTGCAGCGGGACGATTATATTGAGCGGATTGCGGAAGGGATATACAACGCGGTTGCGAAAGCCTACGAACAGCGTGAAAAATAATGCTTTGAAGGGAAAAAAGTATGCTTCAAATTATATTTGCGACAGGCAATCAGGGTAAAATGAGGGAGATACGGGCCATCCTTAAGGATGTGGAGATCAGTATCCTATCCATGAAGGAGGCCGGTCTGGATCTGGAGATTGAAGAGGATGGAGCCACGTTCGAGGAGAATGCCATTATCAAGGCGCGGGCGGTGGCAAAAGCCCTTGCGGAACAGGGAAAAGAGCAGGAGTGCGTGGTGATGGCGGATGATTCCGGTCTGGAAATAGACTGCCTGAACGGAGAGCCCGGCATTTATTCCGCAAGATATCTCGGCGAGGAGACGCCCTTTGAGGTGAAGAGCAGGGATTTTCTCAGGCGTATGGAAAATGTGCCGGAACAAAAGCGGGGCGCCAGGTTTGTCTGCGCCATTGCGGCTGTCTTTCCGGGCGGTGAAACCGTTACCGCAAACGGCGTTGTGGAGGGCAGGATCGGTTATGAACTGCGGGGCGATAACGGCTTTGGCTATGATCCCATTTTTTATCTGCCGGAATACGGCTGTACGGCCGCAGAGCTTTCCGATGAAGAAAAAAACAGGATCAGCCACAGAAGCAGGGCTCTTGGGCTGATGAAAGAGGAACTGAAGAAAAGGATATCTTAACCGTTATGAAAATATTAATTGTGAGTGACAGCCACCGCCAAAATGAGAATCTGTTTACCGTGCTGGAGCGCACGGGCCCCATAGATATGCTGGTGCACTGCGGAGACGTGGAGGGAAGCGAGCATGTGATCAGTGAGAGGGCGGGCTGCCCTGTGGTGATGGTGCAGGGAAATAACGATTTTTTTTCCAATATTCCCAGAGAACAGGAGGTTATGATCGGGCGGTACAGGGTATGGGTGACCCATGGACATCACTATTATATAGCCATGAATACCGAGACGATCAAGCAGGAGGCCATAAGCAGAGAGGTGGACATCGTCATGTGCGGGCATTCCCACAGGCCGGTCATTGATATCGGGAGGGAAGTTACCCTGATTAACCCCGGCAGCATCAGCTATCCAAGGCAGGAGAACCGAAAACCGAGCTATGTCATCATGGAGCTGGACAGAGAGGGGGAAGCGCATTATACTCTGAACTATGTGGACTGAACAGTGAAATGACTCCAGCGCGATTTGAGAAGGCGTATTTTTACATAAGACAAGATTCAATATAAAAAATTAGAGAAAGCAGTTGACAGAAAAAAAGCGGTATTATATAATGGAACATGCGTTGCGGGAATTGGCGCATGATCCCTTGCGGGGTGTGGCTCAGCTTGGCTAGAGCGCCTGGTTTGGGACCAGGAGGTCGCAGGTTCGAATCCTGTCACCCCGATGCGGTAGTTTTCATATACGCGGGTGTAGTTCAGTGGTAGAACACCAGCCTTCCAAGCTGGATATGTGGGTTCGATTCCCATCACCCGCTTTTCGCACAGGAATGTGTGGTATACGTGTTCGTAGCTCAGCTGGATAGAGCAACGGCCTTCTAAGCCGTGGGTCGGGGGTTCGAATCCCTTCGAGCACGTTTGGGACTTGCTTCCCGGTGTACGGGTCCGCGAAGCGGATCGCGCAATCGAGCGAAGCTCGATTTTTTTATGGTGGGTATGGCGCAGTTGGCTAGCGCGCCAGATTGTGGCTCTGGAGGCCGAGGGTTCGAGTCCCTCTATCCACCTTTAACGGGAGCGTGCGGAGCACTGCCTGGTTTGCCAATAATGGGCTATCGCCAAGGGGTAAGGCACAGGACTTTGACTCCTGCATTCGCTGGTTCAAATCCAGCTAGCCCAGTTTATGGACCACTAGCTCAGTCGGTAGAGCACCTGACTTTTAATCAGGTTGTCGGGGGTTCGAATCCCCCGTGGTTCATTGAAGGGATCCTCAGAGTAAGCTGAGGACGTGAATTTTATCCCGGAGCATATCGCTCCGGGGTTTACTTTTGAGAGTGGAATTTATTTGTTTTCCCTTACTACCCGGCAGTTATTGCCAAATTAAATATTATTACCGTAATCAACAAAGAAAGGTGCCGTAATCCAGAGATTTGCATCTTTTCCTCCTAACAATTCATTTAAAATGGCCTCTTTTTGCTGCGCATTGGCAAAATCTGTCCGGTTATAATCTCTTGCCAGATCTTTTGCCTTATGCCATTGTGACAATAATTCAGCGTCCACGCAATCATAAAGCAGCCCTGCCGGCATTTTTCTCTCTCCGTCATAATTTACCTCAATAACTGTGATTCTGGCACTGCTAATTTCGCAATTATACCATACAGCCTGCTGAATCACAATCTGTCCTGCAAGAAATTGAGTTGACTTTTTTCATGTGTATAGTAAGATAATAAAAGTTGCAGAAAATGCGGCTGTCTAATATTGTATAAAAAATATAGGAATAAAATCGCCCACAGCGACATGCGGACGGCGCGGTAAGCAGAAGAGATTCCCCGCGCCTGACGGAAAGAGAGGTAAAAATGGAACAGACAAAAGAAAATAAAATGGGAACCATGCCTATAAACAGGCTGCTGATATCCATGTCCCTGCCCATGATGATTTCCATGTTGGTGCAGGCGCTTTACAATGTGGTGGATTCGATATTCGTTTCCCGTATTAACGAAAACGCACTGACAGCGGTGTCACTTGCCTTTCCCATTCAGACGTTGATGATTGCCGTGGCAGGAGGCACCTGCGTCGGCATCAATGCGGTGCTTTCCAAGGCCCTTGGAGAGAAGGCGCAGGAGCGGGCGGACAACACGGCGTCAAACGGCATTGTTCTGATGGCCGTCAGCTATCTTGCCTTTTTACTGATAGGCCTTTTGGCAACCCGCGCTTTTTACTTAAGCCAGACAAGCGATCCGGAGATTGTGGAATTTGGCGTGCAGTATCTGAGTATTGTGTGCTGCTGCGCATTGGGTCTCTTCGCGCAGTTTGTGTTTGAGCGGCTCTTACAGTCCACGGGCAGAACTTTCTATATCATGATCACGCAGGGAACGGGAGCCATTATTAATATTATACTCGATCCGATCTTCATTTTCGGCCTGTTTGGCATGCCCAGGATGGGGGTCGCGGGGGCGGCGGTAGCGACTGTGACGGGACAGACCATTGCGGGTACGATTGCGCTGATCATTAATTTCAGGAAAAACGAGGATATTCATATTCGGATGAAGGGGTTTCGTCTGGAGCGTGAAATTGTAGGGCAGATTTACAAGATCGGTGTGCCTTCCATGATTATGCAGGCAATCGGCTCTGTGATGACCTATGGCATGAACCTGATTCTGATTTCATTTACGCCTACCGCGACGGCAGTATTTGGCGTATACTTTAAGCTGCAAAGCTTTATCTTTATGCCTGTGTTTGGATTGAATAACGGTTTGGTGCCGATTCTGGCGTACAATTACGGCGCGGGCAGGAGGGACCGTTTCATTCAGGCGCTGAAATGCGGTATTTTGTATGCCGTAAGTATCATGGCTGTGGGCGTGGTTATTTTTCAAACCATACCTGCGGTTCTTCTGGGATTTTTTGAGGCGTCGGGTGAGATGCTGCGGATCGGTGTGCCGGCGCTGCGGATTATTTGCCTGAGCTTTCTGCCGGCAGGTTTTGGCATTGTATGCGGGACGGCGTTTCAGGCGCTGGGTAATGCAGTATACAGTATGCTTGTTTCCATTGCCAGACAGCTTGTGGTGCTTTTGCCCGCGGCGTTTCTGCTGTCATTGCTGGGTGAGGTTACCTATGTGTGGTGGGCGTTTCCGATTGCAGAGATCATGTCTTTGACAATGACGGTAATTTTCCTGATTAGGGTGAACAACAGGGTAATCCGGCATATCGGAGAGGATGCCTGAATCGTTGACAGGGCATGGGGAAAATGATATGATACATGAGCGGGCGGAACAAAGCGACATGTATGTCGTAATGTTTGGGCCCATCAGGCGGATATGGCGGAATTGGCAGACGCGCTGGATTTAGGTTCCAGTGGGAGACCGTGCAGGTTCAAGTCCTGTTATCCGCAGTAAATTTTAAGAATGTGTGAAAACAGGACTTGAATCGGAGCAATGTCCTGTTATCCGCAGTAGAATAAATTCTTTCCAACAGGCGATACAGTCAGGAAAAAGGGGCATTAAAACCCCTTTTTCTTTAGGTCGGCCACAAGGTTTACATAAAATTCGCGCGCATCAAATCCGGGAATATTTTCCCTGTTTAAGTCGATCATATCCCCGTGGGAAATGCCCCGGCCTTCGGGCGTTGCAAGCGGGGTGAAGCTCTCGCCCCAGCGGGCGCTTTCCATGGATACCAGTCCGTCGTTTGCGCCGTCGAAATGCCGGACCAGCGGATAGGCCATATTGAGCGGGAAACGGCCGCTGGAAGCGCAGTTCATTTTGCTGCCCACACTCTGATAATATACGTCGGGATGGTCGGGCAGTTTTTCATTTCTGAGAGCGCAGGCGGAAGCTGTAAGATCCCGTACTGCGGAGAAAAAGTCGGGATCTGTATCGCCGAACCTTTTCAGGGCAGCATTGTATTTGCGGGCTACGCTTTTCTGTATCCGTTCAGGAATCCTTTCCAACAGATAGTCCGCAAAAATACAGCCTCTGTGCGGCGTGTTGATGGTAGTCAGGGTAGCCACAAGGTGAGAGACGCCACAGGCGCTGATGGCATGGCGGCTGTCCAGACCGCCCTTGGAGTGGGCGACGATATTTACCTTTTCGCAGCCGGTTTCCCGGACGATGGTGCGGATACGTTCAGCCAGTTCCTGTCCGCAGGCTGCAACAGACGCGGCGGACTGCTGATTGCCATAATAGATGACAGCGCCGTTTTGTTTGAGGGCATGGGGAATCCTGCCCCAGTAATTAAAGAAACGGAAATCCCGAAAAAATACGCCGTGCACCAGAAGAAGGGGATATTTCGTCTGGCAGATCTGACTGTGGGCGCGCACCTGATCTAACAGGTGCTTTTCGTTTTCAAAGTCTGCCTCCCGGGAAGCGATGCCGATTATCCGGCACAGAACCCAGATATGCACAATCGGGATAAAACCGCAGATGATGCCGATGACGCGCCACTTGAGGCCAAGCTGGACGGAGGTCGTATACACGCGAAGGATACCGTTCCAGAAAAGGACGGATTCCGCCAGAATGAGTAGAAGCAGACCGATCAGAAAGCCTGCGCCCTCAGAGAAGCTGTAGGGCTCATTTGAGGGTCCTGAAAAACGGTACAAAAGATACAGGATCACAAATGCAGATTCCGTTGTAACAGTGACAAGAAAAAGCTGCAACAGGGCAGCGCCGTCCTCCAGAATCTGATTGCGGCGGGTGGAGGTTTTGCGGACGGTCAGTCTCGGGAAGATATTGATATAGAGGAAACTGAAAAAACCCAGAATACCTGTAACAATTACGGCAAAGGCGCGCTGCGGAGTAAAAAAAGCGTTCCGCAGATGTGAATCGGTGAGATGGGGCATCAGTATGAAGAGGGCGCAAAATTCTACAGTAAGGATCAGCGCCGATAGTATTTTACCTGTTTTTTTCATAAGTTTCTCCGCATTGAAAGGCCTCTCAAAAAGCCGGTATCTGCATTTATGGTAGCATATCGGGAAGCGGAAGGGAACAGAAAAGTGCCGTTACGGATTAAATTTCGGGAGAAAAGGCAATACGGTTGCAATTCCGAAACGATTCGGGTAAGATTACATACGAAAGAACAGGAAGAAAAGGGTAAACAGATGGGGGCGAATCAATCGACAATGACCAGAGAAGAACGGATGGCTACGGAATCAGTCGGCAGACTGATGGCGAGTATGACGCTGCCTGCGATTCTCGCGCAGATTATTAATATTTTATACAGTATTATTGACAGAATCTATATCGGACATATGGAAGGCGTAGGCGCGAACGCGCTGACAGGCGTAGGGGTCACTTTCTGCATTACGGTGTTTATTTCCGCATTTTCCGGCTTCATCAACAGCGGGGCTGCGCCCCTTGCGGCCATATGGCTTGGAAAGCAGGACAGGGATCATGCGGAAAAGATTCTGGGAAACAGCGTGAGCTTTTTGGTGGTCTGTACGGTGGCGCTGATGGCTGTTTTTTACGCCTTTCAGCGACCGCTTCTTTATCAGTTTGGCGCCAGCGACGCCACCATAGAGTATGCGGTGGACTATCTGACGATTTATCTGGCGGGTACGTTGTTTGTGGAACTGGCGCTGGGTCTGAATGCCTTTATTATCTGCCAGAGCAGGCCGGGAATAGCAATGCTTTCCGTGCTGATCGGCGCGGTGGCAAATATTATTTTGGATCCGATCTTAATTTTCGGCCTTCATATGGGGGTGAAGGGCGCGGCTGTAGCCACTGTGATTTCACAGGCCCTCAGTGCGGCCTGGGTTACGGGTTTTCTGCTAAGTAAAAAATCTACGCTTAAGATTCGGAAAAGATTTTTAAAACTGGAATGGGGAATCCTGGCAAGTATTTTTTCTCTGGGAATATCGCCCTTTATCATGCGTGCCACGGAGAGCTTCATCAGCATTGTACTGAATCACGGCCTGCAGGCTTACGGCGGCGATCTGCATGTAGGGGCGCTTACCATCATGCAGAGCGTGATGCAGCTTTTTTCTGCGCCCATTGGCGGTTTTACCCAGGGCATGACGCCGATTATCAGTTATAATTACGGCGCGGGGAATTTTAACCGGGTAAAACAGCTTTACCGCTGGATGATAGGTCTGTGTTTTGGCTTTATGCTGGTTTCCACGGCCACAACGATGCTGTTCCCGGAGTTTTACGCCGGCTTTTTTACGGAAGAGGCGGCGCTTGTGGGGCTGGTTGGCAAAGTGATGCCGGTCTTTATGGCGGGTATGCTGGTGTTTGGCCTGCAAAACGGGATTCAGCCTACTTTTCTGGCGCTTGGGCAGGCCAGAGTTTCGCTCTTTATCGCCGTGCTCAGAAAGATTATCCTGCTGATTCCGCTGGCGATCATCCTGCCGCGCTTTTTTGGCGTAATGGGCGTTTATTATGCGGAACCGGTATCGGATGTAATTTCGGCAACCACCGCCAGCGTGCTGTTTCTGCTTAATATCAGGAAAATTCTTTCTCTGGAATCGCTGAATAAAATTCGTTGACAAGCGGAAATACTTATGATATGTTATACTATATTTTACAGGCGCTGTGATCTGTAAGCAGTCATTGAAAATTACAGAGCGGTTTTCGGACTGTGGATTACAGAATCTGTGTCGGTTAAAAGGGAGTAGTTATCCTGTGTAAGCAACATACCCTGACACTCGTGTCATGTTTACACGCTTTCTGATTCAGACTGGCTGTTTGGGAAATGACAGAAAGGACGAGACTTTTAGCATTACGAAATGTTGAAAGCCGCGTCCGTTTTTTATGCGCGGGGGAGAAATCCTTTCTACCCGTTTGTATGGACGGATGGCTTTCGGAAGGGAGAGAGTATGGGAATGATGCAAATGGTAATTTTTCAAATCGCTTTACTTGCTCTTGGTTTTGTGCTTCTGGTGAAGGGAGCGGACTGGTTTGTGGAGGGCGCAGGCAGGGTTGCGGAGAAGTTTGGGATCCCCCAGCTTGTGATCGGACTTACCATAGTGGCTATCGGCACATCGCTGCCGGAGGCGGCGGTCAGCGTGTCGGCGGCTCTTAAGGGAAGCGCGGAGATCACCATTGGAAATATCGTGGGCAGTAATATTTTAAATGTGCTGTTGATTCTTGGCATCACTTCGGTGATTCGATCCGTGGCCGTGCAGAAATCAACGGTACGATATGAGATTCCTTTTGTGATTTTGGTTTCCGCCCTTCTCATGGGGATTGGTTATACGGATCACACGGTAGGGCGTATAGACGGCATAATTTTATGGGCGCTGCTTGTCTGCTATCTGGTTTATCTGCTTGTGATTGCGAAAAAGGGCGGCGATCTGCCGGAAGAAATGACAGAGGGGGCGGCGAAGGAGGACGGGCAGATGCCTGTCTGGAAAATGCTTGCCCTGATTGTACTGGGCGGTGTAATGATTGTTGTCGGTTCAGATGTGGCGGTAGATGCGGCTACGGAGCTTGCCCGGATTTTCCATATGAGCGAGCGGCTGATCGGCTTGACCATCGTAGCCTTTGGCACATCCCTGCCGGAGCTTGTGACTTCCGTTACGGCGGCGCTTAAGGGAAAGGCCGATATTGCCGTTGGAAATATCGTAGGCAGCAATATTTTCAATATCCTTTTTGTGGTGGGCACGTCGGCGTTGATTACGCCGGTGGCTTATGCGCCGGCATTTCTGGTAGACAGCGTCGTGTGTATCGCATCGACGGTCCTCCTCTGGCTGTGCGTCTTTCGAAAAAAGAGACTGGGTCGTCTGGGCGGCATGGCGATGCTGGCCGGCTATGCGGGATATTTTGTTTACTTGATGAGATGAAAAAAGGGTTGACGTTCAGTCAACCCTTTCTTTTCCCCAGAAAAATACCGCCACCGTTCCGGGTCCGGTATGGGCGCCGATGGTGGTGCCGATGCTTGTGATCATGACCTTGCCGTCCAGATGTGGAAAGCGTTCTTCGATCAGGTCGGCGACGAATCTGGCGTCCGCATAGCAGGCGGACTGTGAAATATAGCATTTGCCGCTGTAATCGCGGCCCTCCGCAATGCTTTCTTCCATTTTATCTACAATGGCGTAAATAACCTTTCTCTTGGTGCGGATCTTATAGCGGGGAATCAATCGACCGAGATAATCTACATTCAGGAGAGGACAGATATTTAACATGTTTCCAACCATGCCGGAAGTCTTCGATATACGGCCTCCTTTAATATAGAAGGTAAGGTCAGTGGAAAAGAACCAGTGATTGAGGCGGAGACGGTTGTCAAGGGTCCATTGGTAGAGATCTTCAATGGACATACCTTCATCGCGCAGATCGGCCAGCTTATCCATCAGAAGGCCGAAGCCGGAGGACGCCGCCAGAGAATCTACAATATAGATGGTGCGGTCGGGATATTTTTCAAGGAGAACTGTTCTGGCCGCCATGGCGGAGTTGATTACGCCGGAAATGCCGGAGGACAGTGTCAGGTGCAGGATGTCCCGGCCCGCTTTCAGAAAAGGTTCAAAATATTCGGTAAATTCTGCCACATTAACCTGAGAGGTTCTGGTTTTGGCGCCGTCTGCCATCGCCTGATAGAAATGTTCAAAAGACATGGACTTTCCCAGATCGTCAAGATGCTCCTGTCCGTCAAGCTCGTAGTGGAAACATGCGTAGGAAATGCCTCTTCTTGCAAACTGATCCGCCGGGAGGTCTGCCGTTGAGCAGCAGCTTAAAATGTATTTTTTCATAATTTTGGTGTCCGTGCCTTTCCCGCAATCGCGCAATAAAAATTGTAAAGTATCATACGTTAGAGTGTATCATGTTTGAATGGTAAATACAATGAGGACTTTGGCCTATCCGGGCATTTGTTATCTCTATTATTTCCCTGCTTGTACTTGTTTTGAAGGGAAAAATTTGGTATACTGTTTTCCGAAAGCAACGAGCAGTGTAAATGCGAAAATAAAATGATAAAGGAGAGCAGACATGAAAGGAAATATTGTTGTTGGTCAGTCCGGCGGCCCTACAGCCGTTATCAATTCTTCCGTAGCAGGTGTGTACGCTGCGGCGAAGAAGCTGGGCGTGAAGAAAATTTATGGTATGGTTCACGGTATCGAGGGATTTTTGGAGGATCGCATGATTGATCTTGGCGAGTATCTGGATGACGAGACCGGGATTGAGCTCTTAAAGAGAACGCCTTCTGCATTTCTTGGTTCCTGCCGTTTTAAGATGCCTCAGATCGAGGGACATGAGGACGTTTACGAGAAGGTTTTTGAGATCATGGAGAAGCATGATATCGAGTGCCTGTTTTACGCGGGCGGCAACGACTCCATGGATACGGTTAAAATGCTGTCCGATTATGCGGCGGCGCATAACAAGCCTCAGAGATTTATGGGCGTGCCAAAGACCATTGACAATGATCTGCCTGTAACGGATCATTGCCCCGGCTACGGTTCTGCGGCGAAATATATTGCGGCTTCCCTGAAGGAAGTAATTCGCGATAATGCGTCCTTCGGCGCGAAAAAGCCTACCGTTTGTATCGTGGAGATCATGGGACGTAACGCAGGTTGGCTTACGGCGGCAGCGGCTCTGGCAAAGGGCGATGACTGCGAAGGCTGTGATGCGATCTATCTGCCTGAGAAGGTATTTGATATCGACAAGTTTGTTGCAGACGTGAAGGAGCTGGCGGCGAAGAAGTCTTCCGTAGTGATTGCGGTGTCCGAGGGCGTTAAGGTTGCGGACGGCAGATATGTATGTGAGATCGGCAGAGAGGTTGCTGTGGATGCATTCGGCCACAAGCAGATGTCCGGCACGGCGGTTATGCTGGCCGACAAGATTGCAGCTGAGACAGGACTTAAGACCCGTGCAATCGAGTTCTCCACCTTACAGAGAGCAGCGACTCATCTGGCTTCCCTGACGGATATCAACGAGGCGTTCCAGGTTGGACACGATGCGGTAATGGCAGCGGAAGAAGGCAAGACAGGTATGATGATTACCCTTGACAGAAACGGTGACGACCCTTACCAGTGCGGCACCAGCGCTTATGATATCCACGCCATTGCAAATGTGGAAAGAAACGTGCCCGACGAGTGGATTACCGCAGACGGCAAGGGCCTGACAGAGGGTTACGAGAAGTACGCAAGACCGCTGATCATGGGCGAGCTGCAGCCGCTCTTTGTAAACGGCCTGCCGAGACATCTGGTAAGAAAGTAAAGTACGGCGTTTTTTATAAAAGATAATCTGTAACTGAGGGAATCGGAATTGCTGTGTATACACGGCAGTTTCGGTTTCTTTTTTTGTACAGGAATAAAAAGAAGGAAAGAATGCAACACTTGTATAAGAAGTGTTGCATTCTTTCCTTTACACTTTATATATCGGAGCTCATTTCAAATACTTAACCCCTATCTTTCATTTTTTTAAAATATATTTTCTGTTCCCACAGCTGATAAAGTAAGCTTTCAGAGTACTGCGGCAAGGTTCTACAGCTGTATGTCTAAGTATACCCGGTCTTTATCCTCCTGTTCTATCCCCAGATATTGTTTGGTGACCCGGTAAGAGGAGTGATTGTATAATTCCATGAGCAGGGCGGGCGGCACTCCCTTTTTCCATGCATGATAACCGAAGGTCTTTCTGAGTGAATGGCAGCTGATATGCTCATGCAGGCCGGCATATACAGCGGCTTCCTTAATGATACGAAATGCCTGGGAGCGGGAGAGGGGAGACTGTTCTTTACGGCCGTTTGGGAACAGATAATGGCTAGCCGTTTTTGGGCTGCGCGCCTTCCACAGGATATCCAGAGCCTTTCGAACGCTGTTATTGACGGCGACGCTTCTTGTTTTCCCGGTTTTATACTCGATGATTGTGATATGATCCCGACAGCGGGTTTCGTTTTCATGAAACACGTCTTTCCATTCTAACAGTAAAAGATCGCTGATGCGGAATGCGGTATTCAATCCCAGAATGATCAGGGTGTAGTTTCGACAGACAGGTTTTTCCAAAAGATAATATTCCTCAAATTTTTTAAGCTGGGTCTCGCTTTTAATTGGACAGGTTGTACTCATAATGCCAGTTCCTCCTTTTGCATGTTGTTGTGTTGTCTACTTATTTTACAACACTTCTTATACAAGTGTTGCATCGCAGACCACAGCCTGGGTTTGCATGGATTTTCAGGTAAATTATCGGGCGGAAATATGACCATTGCAGGGAGGCAGGCTGGCAGGCCGCAGTTTAAGGAAAACAGGGAGGTTTGAAGATGTTAAGACTGACAATGAGCACGGAGGAATATTTACAGATAGGCCAGGATGTGAAGGTGATTTTTCTCGGAGGCAGTAAAAATCATCTGCGGATTATGATAGACGCGCCGAAGGAACTGAACGTGGTGCGTAGTAAAGTGATTGAAAATCATGCGCAGAGTGAGGAGGAGAAGGCGAGTCTGCCGCATTACCATGCAGTGCCGGATCTGCCGGAGAAATACAGGAAGAAAAAAGTTTTGATGAATGATTCCGCAAAGAAGAGCGGAAAGCCGGTTCTCTCACAAACGGCAGGACAGCAACGGTAATAACCCGGGGCTAACCTAGGGGTCTCGGGATATTCAATAACAGAGGTAAAGCTCTTTGAGACTGACCTCATGAGCGCTGCTTTGCAGGCTCGACAGCTATCAACAAACAAACGGCGGTAAAAGGATTTGCCGTCGGCAACCACAAGGAGGTAACATTATGATCGTAAAACACAACATTACAGCAATGAACTCTAACAGAATGTTAGGTCTCACCACAAAGTCTCAGGCAAGTTCCACAGAAAAGCTCTCTTCCGGTTACAAGATCAACCGTGCGGCTGACGATGCGGCAGGGCTTGCAATTTCCGAGAAGATGCGCAGACAGGTAAGAGGCCTGACACAGGCTTCCGCTAACGCGCAGGATGGTATCAGCGCAGTGCAGACCGCCGAGGGCGCTCTGAACGAAGTGCATGATATGCTCCAGAGAATGAACGAGCTTGCAGTAAAAGGTGAGAACGGCACACAGACCAGTACGGACCGCGCATATATCGCTATGGAGATCAACCAGCTGATGAGCGAGATCGACCGCGTACAGAGCACCACCACCTTCAACGAGATGAGTCTGTTGGATGGCAAAGGTTTTAAGAAGGTTGGTTTGCAGGTAGGCGCTGAGGCAGGTCAGCATATCAATGTGACCATTGCAGATATGAGCATCAAGGGGATTGATGATGAGATAGTGAAGCGCTTTAACGGTTCATCAATGTCGGCAATCACAGATAAGTTCTACAAGACATTCAAGAAAGACGATTTGAGCCAGAACATTCCGGAGCATGCTGACTTTGGCAGTCTGAATAAGTTCGCGAAACAGGCGATCAAGGTGGTATCCGCACAGCGTTCCGAGCTCGGTGCAGTGCAGAACCGTCTGCAGCATACCATCAGCAACCTGGACAACATCGTAGAGAACACCCAGTCTGCAGAAGCGGCGATCCGCGATACGGATATTGCAACGGAGATGGTGCAGTTCTCCAACAACAATATTCTCCAGCAGGCAGGCACGTCCATGCTGTCTCAGGCAAACCAGAGCAACCAGCTTGCGCTGTCACTGCTCGGCTAATAAGCGATGCTGCGCTGCTCGCGGCGGGGTTTTGACGGTATGTTGTAAAAACCATCATAATAAAGAGGCTCGGCTTTCTTCGGAGAGCCGGGCTTTTTTACGGATGTTTTAAAGTGTTGACAAATATAGCTGCTTCTATTAAGATCAATCTATCAGAAATTTCCAAGGTACGCATTTTTCGCAAATGGCAGATTCTGCCAGATTTCCCGGTTTAAACGGCAGTAACCACCGCACATCAAGACAGCAGTCTTTCTGTCTTTCAAAGGCAGTGCAGGACATGTTTTTGGCCACTGCACACATCAAAAGAATTTATTTTTTTCGAAAGAGTGGTTTACAAAGCCGCTTTTTTGTTATATGATGTTCATGGAAAACGATTTCCGGGAAAACATTTTCCAAATGAGAAGTCGTTTCGGGATGGAATGGGAATGGTATCAATCAAAGACGTTGCAAAACAGGCAGGTGTGGCAATTTCCACCGTATCCAAGGTGCTGAATAACTACCCGAATGTGAGTGAAGCGACCAGGAAAAAAGTAAATCAGGCGGTAGCGGAACTGAATTTTGTGCCCAATTCCGTAGCGGCGGCGCTTTCATCGAAGCAGTCCGGCAGAGTGGCCCTTCTTTTGAATATGGGCAATGCGTCGTCGGTGGATGAGATCAACATGCAGTATATGTCGGGTACCATAAAGCAGGCTGTGGAACTGAATCTGGATATCATCACCATATTTGACTCCATGTTAAAAAATAAAAGTCTGGACGAGGTGGTAAGATATCTGCAGTCACAGAGCATTACAGGGCTTTTGATTTTTGGCATGTCAATGGACGACCATGTGCTGAAAAGACTGATTGAAGCGCAGCTTTTCAAAATTGTGACAGTGGACGTTCCTCTTGTAAACGCGTCTTCCTCCTCGGTCTGGATTGATCAGGCGGCCGCGCAGTATGATGTGGCGAAGAAAACGCTGAAAGAAAATAAGGGAAAAAGCATTCTTTATCTGGCGGGAAAGAAGAACGGCTATGTTACCCAGGAACGCCTTAAGGGAATCCGAAAGCTGGCAGAGGAAGAGAAAATCCCCCTGCTTGTCAGAAACGGAGAGTTTTCGGAATTACAGGCGAGAAATCTGACTTTTCGTTATGCGAAGAAGAAGGATATTGTGGTGTGCGCCTCGGACCTGATGGCCATCGGCGCCATGAGGGCCTTAATGGAAATGGATATTTTTCGCCCGGTATGCGGTTTTGACGGGATAACACTGATGGGATATGCAGGCAAGCAGATGAATACGGTGAGGCAGAACTTCGGACGGATTGCCTCGCAGGCCGTGGTGGAGTTAAAAAGGCTTCTGGACGGCGGCGAGGGACAGCAGATCGTACTGAATTATGAACTGGTCAGAATGAAATATACGGATATTTTAATGTAATGGTTTATAGTATAAAGATAGTGAAACAATATAAGAAACGATAAATTTTAAACAAAGAAAAGGGAGGTTACGAAACATGGCACAGGCAACAAACCTGAAAAGAGACGTACTGGTAATGAATCTGGAACAGGAGCTGGAGAACCAGACGCAGAGCGGATATGGAAAATCCGTTTCTGCCTGCAGCAATGAAGAACTTTATTACAGCATTCTCCAGCTTTCTAAGAAGCTGATGACTGCTTCCGAACGGATTGAAGGTGAGAAGAAGATTTACTATATTTCCGCTGAGTTTCTGATTGGTAAGCTTTTATCCAACAACCTGATTAATCTGGGAATTTATGACAATTTAAGTAAAATTCTTGAAAAGAACGGCAAGCAGCTTTGCGCCATCGAGGAGGTGGAGCCTGAGCCGTCCCTTGGAAACGGCGGTCTTGGCCGTCTGGCGGCATGCTTTCTGGATTCCATTGCATCTCTTGGACTTCCCGGCGAGGGCATTGGTTTGAATTACCATTTCGGTCTGTTCAAGCAGGAGTTTAAGGACAAATTGCAGACGGCACAGAAGAATGACTGGATTGAGGAGCAGTCCTGGCTGACCAGAACTGACACCACCTTTGAGGTATCGTTTGGCAAAAAGAAGGTGACGTCCAGACTTTATGACATAGATGTCATCGGTTATGATAACGGGGTCAATAAGCTGAGACTTTTTGATATTGAGACTATTGACGAGAGCCTGGTTAAAAAGGGAATTGACTTCGATAAGGAAGATATCGAAAAGAATCTGACTCTCTTTTTGTATCCCGACGACTCCGACGAGGCGGGAAATCTTCTGCGTATTTACCAGCAGTATTTCATGGTAAGCAACGCGGCGCAGCTGATTCTGAAAGAAATGAAAGAAAAACAGTACGATCTGCGTAAGATGTATGAGCATGCGGTAATTCAGATTAACGATACCCATCCTACGATGGTAATTCCTGAGCTGATCCGTATTCTGGTGGATGAGAAGGCATTTACCATGGACGAGGCAATTGAGGTTGTCAGCAAGACCTGCGCTTATACAAACCACACGATTCTGGCGGAGGCGCTGGAGAAATGGCCGTTAAAATATCTTGAGAAGGTAGTGCCTCAGCTTGTGCCGATCATCAAAGAACTGGATAAGCGCGTGGCGGCGAAGTATAAAGACCCCAAGGTGCAGATTATCGACAAGGACGACAGGGTGCATATGGCGCATATCGACATCCATTACGGCTTCTCGGTAAACGGCGTTGCGGCTATTCACACGGAGATCTTAAAGAATACGGAGCTGAACGCGTTCTATAAGATCTACCCGGAGAAATTTAACAATAAGACGAACGGCATTACTTTCAGAAGATGGCTTTTATCCTGTAATCATGAGCTGGCGGGATTCCTTTCCGACACCATTGGCGACGGTTATAAGAAGGATGCGGCCAATCTGGAGAAGCTGTTGGAGTTTGCAGATGACGAGGCGGTGCTTAACCGTATTGCCGAGATCAAGATGAACCGCAAGAAGGATCTGGCGGAGTATGTGAAAAAGACGGAGGGCGTGACCCTGAATCCGGATTCCATTTTCGATATCCAGAGCAAGCGTCTGCATGAGTACAAGAGACAGCAGATGAACGCCCTGTATATCATCCACAAGTATCTGGAAATCAAGGCAGGCAAAAAGCCGGCAAGACCTATGACCTTTATCTTTGGCGCAAAGGCGGCGCCCGCTTATGTGATTGCGCAGGATATTATACATCTGCTTCTGGTATTGCAGGAGATTATCAACAAAGATCCCGACGTAAGCCCTTATATGACGGTGCTTATGGTGGAAAATTACAATGTGGCATACGCTGAGAAGATGATCCCGGCCTGCGATATTTCCGAGCAGATTTCCCTGGCTTCCAAGGAGGCTTCCGGCACGGGCAACATGAAATTCATGTTAAACGGCGCGGTGACGCTGGGCACTTCCGACGGTGCAAATGTAGAGATTCACGAGCTGGTTGGCGACGACAACATCTATATCTTCGGCGAGAAATCCGAGGCGGTAATCGAGCATTACGAGAAGGCGGATTATGTGTCTAAAGATTATTATAAGAAGTCTCCCGTAATCAAGGAGGCGGTTGACTTTATTGTAAGCGGGGAAGCTCTGAAGGTTGGCCACAAGGAAAATCTGGAGAGACTTTACAAGGAGCTTTTGAATAAGGACTGGTTCATGACGCTTCTGGATCTGGAGGATTATATCGCCACCAAGGATAAGATGATGGCGGATTATGAGGACCAGAGGAAGTGGAGAAAGATGATGCTGGTGAACATTGCCAAGGCGGGGTTCTTCTCCTCCGACAGAACCATCGAGGAGTACAACAGAGATATCTGGCGGTTAAAGTAAGGTTTTTAACCGCTCCAGTGCGGGGGCATAGCTCCCGCACTTTTTATAGTAAGCGCTGGCGTCAGAGAGACGTCCGGTACATTCATAGATCACGCCGATATTGTAGTTGGCCATATAGCTGTTTACGCCGTCTACAGAAAACTCTTCCATAGTGGAAGCTTTTTTGAATTGTCCGATGGCTTCGTCGAAAAGGCCGTTGTTCATGTAGATTAATCCCATCAGGAAGACGTAATCCGCGCGGTGGGCAAATACGTCGTAAAGATCCAGAAGACCCAGCGCTTCCCTGTTGCGCTTCAGATCCAGAAGGGTGTAGCCGTAAGATTCCACCATGGTTTTCACATAGTCCATAGAAGGATCTACTTCCATTGACAGTCCGGCATCAAAGCTTTCAAAAGCCTTTTCAGTTTCGCCAAGTCTGCGAAAACACTGCCCCATTTGAAAATACAGATAAGGGTCTGGGCCCTCCCTGTCAAGCTGTGCTGCAAGCAGGGTGATATTGCGGCGGCATTTTTCCTGCATATCGGCCTCCGTCTCGTCGTAGCCTACATGCAAAATTGTGACAGGAGCGTCATATACTGCTTTTATAGTGTGATCACGTCGTTCCAGCTGTTCGTGCACTGCGCCTGCAAAATGAAAATATCTGCGGTCAGCCAGACGACTTACCCGAACCTGTTCAAAGGCGGTCTCTCCGTTTTGCCAGAAGCGGTTGCGGATGAGAATCCGACCTGTGCGGTCCGGGTATTGTTCCATACAGCGGCCAAGCGCAGATAGTTCCAGATTTTCGATATATTCGTCACAATCCAGTGAAAGTATCCAGTTATGGGAGGCTTTTTCCATACAGAAGTTCCGGGCGGCGCTGAAATCGTCGCACCAGTCAAAATGAAAAATCCGATCGGTGTATTTTGCCGCCGCTGCCAGTGTCTGATCCGTGGAGCCGGTGTCTGTCAGCACAATCTCAAATCCATAGGGAACCAGCCGTTTCAGGCATTCTTCAATATGGGCCTCTTCGTTTTTGGCAATGATACATACGGATAATGGAAACAATGCTTCTCCTTTCGGAGAAGGCGTCAGGAGGCGGATACTGCGGAAAGCTCCCGAAGCCTTCTTGCGGCGGGTTCATAATCGCCGCATTTTTTATAGTAAATACGTGCCTGCTCAAGATCCTTCCGATCTTCATAGATGGCGCCGATATGGTAGTTGGCGCGGTAACTGTTGACGCCCTTGCGGGAGAAGGAAGAGAGCGTGGTTGCTTTTTTAAACTCTTCCAGGGCCTTTTCGGGTTCGCCCTTTTTCAAATAAAGCATTCCCATCAGATAGACAAAATCAGCCCTGTGGGAGAAAAACTCATATTTATCCTGAAGGGACATGGCCGCATCGTATTTGGCCAGATCCATCAGGCAGTAGCCGTAGGTTTCCGTCATACTCTGTACAAAATCAGACTGCGGATCTGCGTTCAGGTCAAGCCCCAGCTTATAGTAATGGGCGGCCTTCTCCATATCGTTCAGGGAGATGTAATTCTGGCCCAGCTGAAAATAAATATAAGGGCTCGGTCCTTTTACGCTCAGATCATGCAGAAGCATTTCCAGATTTCTGGTGGCTCGGATCCGTTTGTCGGATTCGCTCACATAGCCCTCGTGATAGAAGGTGAGGGGGATGGGAAAGGCGTCCGGCTCTTTGCCCTGCAGGGTGCGTACCTGTTCGTGGATACTGCCTTCAAATCGGCAGTAGTTTTTGTTGAAGAGGCGCCCGATCCGCTCTGACATGATGGAGCGGGATCCCTGTATGGTGTAGGGGTTATTGCGGGTGATCATACCGACGGATTCCCTGCGCCCGGAAAGCGCCTCCTCAAGCTGGGCCAGATTTACATTTTCCAGATATTCGTCGCAGTCAATAATCAGTACCCAGTCGTTGGCAGCCTGCTGGATGGAAAAGTTACGCGCGCTGCTGAAATCGTCGCACCAGGCGAAATGAAAGACCTTGTCTGCATACCGATGGGCGATCTCCACGGTTCTGTCAACGGAACCGGTATCCACTACGATGATTTCAAAACGACAGGGCCGGAGCCGTTTCAGACATTCTTCGATGTGATTGTCTTCATTTTTTGCAATCATGCACACAGAAACAGGAAGCATAACAACACCTCTTTTGTCATTTGTTATCCAGGCGGGCAGCAATCCAGTCAGCGCCTGCCTATGTTTATTTTAGCACCTTCCGACGTCCTCGACAATACGATTTTTATGGGCTGGACGACTGCGGCATTGGAATTTTTGTACAAAAAAAACGGCATAGGAGCGGAAAAGATGATAAAGATGATAAACATGACGGTATACCGTTAAAAAAACGTGGTAAGTGGTTCCTTTTTTTACCGAAATATGTTATACTGTCCCAAAACGGAGAGGAGAAGACCTCTTCTCATAAAGAAAAAAACACGTGATAAGGAGGTCTGTTATGACGAAAGCAGAAATTTTAAAATCAGAAATCTTAAAGCAGCATAAGAGTGTCAGACAGTTCGCAATCGAGATGGAGATACCCTACTCTACGTTAGTCACAGCGTTGGACAGAGGAATTGAGGGAATGGCCTATGGGACTGTGATCCGGATGTGTGATAAGCTGAATCTGAATCCTGTGGATTTCACCCCCATTAACCAGAAGAGCCTGTTAGGCGGTAAGATTATGGAAAACCGCGTAATGCAGTACTATGTGAAGCTGAACAAGACCGGCCGGAAGAAGGCTCTTGAGCTGATGGAGGATTATGCGCAGTTAGATAAATATAAGGCAACAGAGGAATAGTATGAAGTATGATTATCTGATCGTGGGCGCAGGGCTGTACGGCTCTGCGTTTGCCCACGAGATGCACAAAAAGGGCCGGCGGGTGCTTCTGATTGACAGAAGGAGGCATATTGCCGGCAATATTTTTACGGAAAATGTGGAGGGCATACAGGTACATCGGTACGGTGCCCATATCTTTCACACTTCTGACAAAAAAGTTTGGGATTATGTAAACCAATTTGCGGAGTTTAACCATTATATCAACTCGCCGGTGGCAAATTATAAGGGAGAGATCTATAATCTTCCTTTTAACATGAACACGTTCAACAAAATGTGGGGTGTGGTGACGCCGGAGCAGGCGAAGGAAAAGATTGCAGCGCAGATCGCGGATCTTCATATCACAGATCCATCCAATCTGGAGGAACAGGCCCTTTCTCTGGTGGGAAGGGATGTGTATGAGAAGTTGGTGGATGGCTATACGCAGAAACAGTGGGGCAGGCCCTGCAGGGAGCTTCCGGCCTTTATTATCAGGAGACTGCCTCTGCGGTTTACTTACGATAATAATTACTTTAACGACCGATATCAGGGGATTCCTGTCGGCGGCTATACCATAATGGTAGAGAAAATGCTGAAGGGCATTGAAGTAAAGACAGGCACGGACTACAGGGATTTTGTGACACAGCAGGAGCAGGACGGCCGCGTATGCGTGTCGGATCGTCTCGGTAACACCTACGAAAAGGTGGTATATACGGGAATGCTGGACGAATACTTCGACTACGCACTGGGCCATCTGGAGTACCGTTCCCTGAAATTTGAGACGGAATTTCTTGCAGACTGCGACAACTATCAGGGCAATGCAGTGGTAAATTACACGGAGCGTGAAATACCTTACACAAGAATGATCGAACACAAGCATTTTGAATTTGGAACCCAGAAAGGCACCGTCATTACAAGAGAATACCCGGCCTTCTGGAAGGAGGGGGAGGAGCCTTACTATCCTGTCAATGATGAGAAGAATAATGCTCTGTTACGGAAGTATCAGGAAATGGCGGAGAAAACTCCTCATGTGATCTTTGGCGGGCGGCTTGGACAGTATCGTTATTTTGATATGGACAAGGTGATCGCGCTGGCTCTGGAGGCGGCAAGCGAAGAATAGCTCAGCCGCTTCCAGAGCTTCGTCCATCAGTCAAATTCATGCAGGCATGATTTGTCGGGCAGACTTGCTCCGGCTGAGCTGCTGAATAAAATTACAGGCAGAGTCTTGACAAGGAAGGGGGCTCTGCCTATAATTACACCTAGATAGTTTGAAACTCAAAGTAATTTTGAGCCAGCTGATCTGAATCAGTGCGGCATTATGGAGGCGCTCTATGAATTGGGATGAGGCAAATAAGGAACTGGACAGAAGAAGAGGAAAAGCGCTGCTTGGCGGTGGCCCGAGCAGAATTGATAAACAGCATGCATCCGGGAAACTGACGGCCAGAGAACGGATTGAAATGCTGCTTGATCCCGGCACTTTTGTGGAAGTGGACGGATTTCTGGAGTCCCGGATCGACGATTTTGATCTGGATAAAAGACGCGTGCCGGGGGACGGCGTGGTGACAGGTTACGGTGAGATTGACGGCCGGCAGGTGTTTGTGGCCAGTGAGGATTTTACGGTGATCGGCGGTACGCTTGGCGAATATCACTCCTTTAAGATATGCAGGATTCAGGATATGGCCATGGAGATGCAGGCGCCCCTGATCTGTATCAATGACAGCGGCGGCGCCAGGATTGAGGAGGGGATTTCCTCCTTAAGCGGCTACAGCGGCATGTTTTTGCGGCATACGAAGGCCTCCGGCGTGATTCCCCAGATAGCCGTGATTCTGGGACCCTGCTCGGGAGGGGCCTGCTATGCGCCGGCCATCTGCGATTTTATTTTTATGGTGAAGGATATCTCCAAAATGTTTATTACCGGGCCCAACGTGGTGAAGACGGTAATCAATGAGGAAGTGTCGGTGGAGGAGCTTGGCGGCGCTGAGGTGCATGCAAAGAAGAGCGGCGTCTCTCATTTTACCTATGATACGGAAAACGAGTGCCTGATGGGCGTGAGAAAACTCCTGTCCTATCTGCCCAGCAACTGGACACAAAAGCCGCCGGTTGTCAATACGGCGGAGCGACAGAGCCTTACCACCAGAGTGGGAAAGGTATTTGGCAGAGGCGAGGGCGCAAGGCAGGACAATGTTATCAGGACAAAGGCTGCCAAGCTTAAGGATATCGTGCCGGATAATTCCCGTCACGCCTACGATGTAAAAGAAGTGATCGACTGTATTGTGGACGAGGGAAGCTTCTTTGAGGTGCAGAAGGATTTTGCTACCAACGCGGTAGTGGGATGGTGCCGCATGGCGGGCAAGGTTGTGGGTATTGTGGCCAATCAGCCAAATTCCATGGGCGGTTCGCTGGACTACCATGCTTCGGATAAAATTGCCAGATTCATCCGCTTTTGCGACTGCTTTAATATCCCGTTAATCACTCTGATTGACGTGCCCGCCTTTCTGCCCGGGACTGCGCAGGAGCACAACGGTATTATCCGTCACGGGGCAAAGATTCTTTATGCGTATTCGGAGGCTACGGTGCCGAAGATTTCGCTGATCATGAGAAAAGCTTACGGGGGTGCATACATCGCCATGAACTCCAAGGAGATGGGCGCGGATATTGTGTATGCGTGGCCCATAGCGGAAATTGCCGTAATGGGAGCGGACGGCGCGGTGAATATTGCCTTTAAGAGAAAGATCAAGGCGGCGGAGGATCCCGAAGCCATGCGCGCCCAGTGTAAGAAAGAGTACGAGGACAGATTTTTAAATCCCTATGTGGCGGCGGCCAGAGGCTACGTCAACGAGGTGATCAAGCCCGAGGAGACGAGAGAGGCGCTCTTAAAGGCGCTTCGCGGGTTAAAAAATAAGCAGACGGAGAATCCGAAGAAAAAGCATGGAAACATACCCCTGTAGCCGAAAAGGAAAACAAGCGGCGCGAAGTGCCGTTTGTTTTCCTTCGGCGGGGTAACGAGCAAGCGTACGTCGGAGACGGACAGAGAGCGCGTCAGCGCGTGCTTGCAAGTTTACACATTTGTATGCAGTACAAACGCTTCATAGGGTTTTAACGTTATCTTCGTGCCAGTGTAGTCCCCGTTCCTGTTGGAGATCAGGCAGGATGCGCCTGCAAATTCCTGGGGAATGGCAAAGACAGTTTCGTGATCGCAGAAGCTGCATACCACCAGAAGCGTTTCCGACTCCAGCGTTCTGGTGTATACGAATAATTCCTCGCTGTCCGCAAGCAGCTCCTCATATCTGCCGTACACCATGATCGGGTGTTCCCGTCTGAGCGCGATCAGCTTCCGATAATAATGAAATACGGATTCAGGATCGGCTGCCTGCGCTTTGGCGTTGATTTCCCTGTAGTTGGGATTTACGGCAATCCAGGGGGTGCCTGTGGTAAAGCCGGCCTGTTCGGAATCGCTCCACTGCATCGGCGTTCTGGCGTTGTCGCGGCTCTTGAAAGTGATACAGGGCCAGAATACTTCATGGGACAGCTGACCGTCCAGACACCATTCCCGATAGGCGTTGATGCTTTCGATATCACGGAAATCGTCGGGGCTCTGGAACGGGTAGTTGGTCATGCCAAGCTCTTCTCCCTGATAGATGTAGGGCGTACCCTGCAGCATGTGCAGGCAGGTGGCAAGCATTTTGGCGGAAACTTCCCGGTATGCGGGGCGGTCGTCGCCGAAGCGGGAGACCGCTCTTGGCTGGTCGTGATTATCCCAGAACAGGCTGTTCCAGGCTTTGCCGTATAATTCTGTCTGCCAGCGGGAGAGGATTTTTTTCAGGGTGGTAAGGGGGATTTTTTCGTCCGTCCACTTGCCGTATTTCCCGTCGCCTTCCACATGTTCAAACTGAAATACCATGTTTAATTCTCCGGCATCTTCTCCGGCGTACTGCCCGGCCAGCTGCGTAGTTACGCCGGGCGTTTCTCCCACCGTCATGATATCGTATCTGGACAATACCTCTTTATTCATTTCCTGCAAATATTTATGGACATTGGGGCCGTGCACACAATACGGGGCGTAGTCCCCGTAGAGATCATGCACTTTACCGTCGGGCATTTCTTTTGTCTTGGAAATCATACTGATCACGTCCATGCGGAAGCCGTCGATGCCCTTGTCGCACCACCATGTCATCATGTCGAATACTTCCCGACGTACCTTCGGATTATCCCAGTTTAAGTCCGGCTGCTTTCTGGAAAACAGATGCAGGTAGTACATATCCGTGGCCTCGTCATACTGCCATGCCGAACCTCCGAAGCAGGAGCCCCAGTTGTTGGGCGGCGTCCCGCCGTCCTTTCCCTTTTTCCAGATATAGTAATCGCGGTATTCATTATCTGAGGATTTTCGGCTTTCCACAAACCACCTGTGCTCATCCGAGGTATGGTTGACTACCAGATCCATCACAATTTTAATGCCTCTTTCGTGAGCGGCGGCAAGCAGCGTGTCAAAATCCGCCATTGTGCCGAATTCGTCCATAATATCCTGATAATCGCTGATATCGTACCCGTTATCGTCGCCGGGCGATTTGTAGATTGGGGAGAGCCAGATCACATCGATTCCCAGATATTTCAGATAATCCAGCCGGCTGATAATTCCCTGTAAATCGCCGATACCGTCCCCGTTGCTGTCCATGAAGCTGCGTGGATAAATCTGATAAATGACAGCTTCCTTCCACCATTTTCTGTTCATAATTTCCTCCATTCCCGCTGCCGTCCCGACTTTTACGGTGTGGCAAAACATTGAGACGTCCTCCTATTTCGTTTACAGCTCCAATATTAAAACCTGATATCCCTGTAGGGTAACTGTTCCGTTATCTTCCACAATATTTTCATAATTATTCAGCAGCACATTCTGATATGCCGCCGGCAGGACGATTTGCTGAACCTCCTTCTGGAAGTTGCCGACCACAAGCAGGGTGGGAGTTCCCTTTCGGTAATAGGCCATCAGATTATGTCGGTTCTGCCACAGGGGTTCCAGCGCGCCGTACACGATGGTTTCCCTGTAGGCGGGGTTTTTGCGCAGGGCGATCAGTTTTTTGTAAAAGGAGTAAACGGAGTTTCCGTCCGCTGTCTGGGCCGCCGCGTTGATGGCGGTATAATTGGGATTTACCTTAAGCCATGGCGTGCCGGTGGTAAACCCGGCGTTCTCCTCATCGGACCACTGCATGGGCGTGCGCGCGTTGTCGCGGCTCTGGGCGGATATGGCCTTTATCGCTTCCTCGGGGGAAAGGCCTGCCTCCAGAGCAACCTGATATTCGTTGCGGGCGGAAATGTCGTCGACCTGGTCAATGGAGGTGACGGGCAGATTTTCCATGCCAAGTTCCTGGCCCTGATAGATAAAAGGGATGCCCCGCAGCATAAAATTCAGAGCGGCCAGCATTTTCTTGCTTTCGTCACAGCAGTCGCCCTGGGGTATGTAGTGGCTCGCGCCCCGGGGACCGTCGTGGTTTTCGATGATATTGGAGAGAAAACCGATGTCCCCGACTTTGGCCTGTGCCGCAAAGCAGCAGTTTCTGTAATCGTCCGGCGTGATGGGAGAAGCGTCGTACCAGCCCTTTTCGCTGTGGCCGAAAATGGCCTCGTTAAAGTCAAACATACTGGAGAAGTAACCGTTTTCACCGATAAAGTCAGGCAATTCCCCGGGCTTTTCGTTAAATACTTCACCTACGGCAAAGGCGTCGTATTTTCGGAAGGTGCGGTCGCGCATTTCTCCCAGAAACTCTCCGATTCCGGATGCCTCTTCCAGCATGGCCCCGATGTCGCACAGCCCGTCTTCCCGGTCGGGTTCATAGCTGTGCAGGGGCAGCGCCTTTTTGATATTGATAATGGCGTCGATGCGGAAACCGCCAAGGCCTTTTTCCAGCCACCAGTTCATATTTTTATAGACTTCCTCCCGAACCTCGGGATTTTCCCAGTTCAGATCGGGCTGCTTTTTGTGGAACACATGGAGATACTGTTTGTCGGTGCCCGGCAGATCTTCCCACACGGGTCCGCCGAAGTAGGAGCGCCAGTTGGTGGGCAGTTCCCCTTCCTTTTTATCCCGCAGATAAAAATATCGGCCGTATTTTCCATCGGGATCTTCACAGGCTTTGCGGAACCACTCGTGCTCGTCGGAGCAGTGGTTCACCACAAGGTCCATAAGAATATACATGTCACGCTTTTTTGCTTCGGCTATCAGCCGGTCCATGTCCTCCATGGTACCAAAACGGGGATCAATGCTGTAATAATCGGAGATATCATAGCCCTGATCGGCTAAGGGGGACTGATAACAGGGAGAGAGCCAGATAATATCCACGCCCAGATCCTTAAGATAATCCAGTTTGCCGATAATGCCGGGGATGTCTCCGATGCCGTCCCCGTTGGAATCATAGAAGCTTTTGGGGTAAATCTGATATGCTGTTTTATCATGCCACCACTTTTTTATCATCGTTGTGCCTCCTGTGCGCTTTGTATGTTGTTAAGATACATTTTAATGATATATGTGGCGGATGTCCTACGATTATTTGATTAATAAATACATTATTTTGACTCTGTCATGTCGATTTGCTTCCGATACTGCAAAGGGGTGGTGCCTGTATATTTGCGAAACTCCCGCAGAAAATTCCCCAGATTGTTGTAGCCGCATTCCAGACACACCTCCATCACCTGCAGATCCGTTTTTTCCAGAAGCTGTCTTGCCTGTCTGACGCGGTATTCGTTGAGATATTCTATGGGGGAACAGCCGATGGCCCTTTTGAACAGGCGGCAGAAATATTGTTCGTTCAAGTTTACCCGTCCGGCAAGGTCGGAAATATATATTTTTTCCCGATAATTTTCTTTCATATAAGTAAGGGCGGTTTTGACGGTCTCCACGCGCTTGTTGAAATTTTTCTCAACTGGCGTAAAAAGCTTGTGGGCGGAGAGGGTGGCAAGTATGTAAAGCAGGGAAGATTTGATATATAGCTGGCTGGTCAGATCGTTTGTGACCAGACTGCTGTCAGCGGCGGAATCCTCACCCATTTGCCCGAAAGCCCGCATGATATCCCAAAAGGCGTTTCGCAGCGCAGGAAACGCGGGATGGGCAGGCGCGATGCACCGCGGAAAGAGAAGCTTTTCGTTCTGTATCGGCTTTACCAGATGAATCTGCGCCTCGTCATGGGAGTCAAAGCTCAGGATGGCGGGAGAGAAGACGACGGCGTCTTCCCAGTGGCTGTCAGAGGTCTCGGTGATAATGCTGTGCAGCTCGCCGGGGTTGATGAACCAGAAAGATTCCGAGCGGATGGGGAAGGATTCCATGTTGATTTCCAGCCGGAATTCCCCGCCGGAAAAATATAGGATCTCCACTTCGTCATGCCAGTGGTGCTTGACAAGAGTGCCTTTTCCCACGGAATGGGTGCGGTAGATGGCGCAGGGAAAAGACTGTGTCCCGTGAGGCCGGATTTCCTTGAATACGGATGACTGCTGTTCCATGAAAAGTCTCCTTACATATGAAAGAAGGGCTGTTGCAAAAGCAACAGCCCGTGTATTTGTCTGGTATTAACAATAACTGTTAAACATCATCCCGCTGTACGCGCTTGTGATATAAGGACTTGCGAAGTTCTTCCCGGGATTCTTGTAAGCCACGATCACATTGTTGACATAGTGCATCGGGTCCAAGGACACCTGATTGGATTTGCGCAGGATGGAATTGGTGAAGCCCTTCATGGAAGAAAAGGCCTCCTTCGCGTCTTCGCTTGTGGCTTTCTGGCGCAGCACATTGTTATCCACTTCCAGAGTGCCGTCCAGATTCAGATTCAAACCTGCGGAGGTAAGTCCTTTTGCGTAGACTCTGGCAACACTGCTCATCTCCTTAAAAAGACGGCCACTCTTGGGCTGTACGGCATTGTATTCGGATACCGCTTGAAGGAAAGAGTTATATCCTTTCACAAGGGTGTTAATGTTTTCCGTCAGGGATTCCACGTCGGTTTTGATACCGATGGAAGCCGTCTCGCCTTCTGCGCTGCTCACACCGTTGAACTGCAGTTCGTAGGTGTTGTCCAGCGTAAAGCGGTTGGTGGTGGAAGAGTGTTCCTCACCGTCCACAAGGAAGGAAGCGTTGGTAGCCGGAGACGATGTGTAATCCAGTCCCAGATAATCCACTACGCCTGCCGTCTTGCTGGTGCGCTGGTCGGATATGACAAACTGCGCCTTCTTGCCATCCTTCAAACCGGTAGCGTCTGATTCCATGCGTAAGGCGGATCTGCCGTTATCGTCAGTAATAACCTGTGCGGACATACCGATATTCGCATTATTGATCAGTCTGGACAGACGGGACTGTATGTCGTTGTTCGTGTCGCTGGCCTTAATGCTGAACTGAAACTCGTAGTTCAGATCTTCAATCCCAACGTCAAAGGAATAGGTGTCGGGTGAAAGCGTATTAGGCTCGTCGGCGGGAAGGAACTTACCCAAGTTCACCTGTGAGGAGGCAAGATGTGTTACCTCCACCTCATAGGACGGAAAATCATCATCCGGCTTTTTGGAACCCACGTATTTGGCAGAGACAATCTCTTCATTGCTGGAATAGGCAACCTTCTTATTCAGAAGCTCATCCTCGTCCAGACCGCCGAGGGAAGCAATGGTATTACGAAGCTCTCTGGCGTTCTCCTTTATGCCTACGGCAAACTGCTGGGAGTCCTTGCTGGTGTCCAGAATGAACAGAGGCGCTTCCTTGTTCATCTTGACAATGGAATTGTATACGTGGCGAAGCTCGCTCTTCTTATGAGTGTCATAAGGCGTGCTTGACTTCGGCGCGTAGGTTGTCATGTAGAAATTATAGACGTTGTTTAAGTTGTTGATCGTATTGTAAGCCATAAGCCCTCCTTCCTCCTTGAAAGCATAACAGACACCTCCTGCGGCTCTCCGTAGCCTACAAGGCATCTCGCTGGGCGTTTCTACTTAATAAATATACTTATTAACATTTTACCATTTTAACCGCAGAAAAAGCAAGCGTTTGTAAGAAAAAACTCACAAAATTACGAGCTTTAACGGCCTTTTGTTAAGCCGAAATCTCATTCTGCAATTTATATATCGTAAGGGAAGCATATTTTATAAAGACCTTTCTGGAAAAAACTATGATTTTTTGGGAGAAAATATAAAAATCGGTTGACTTGGGACGTTCCGTATGATATATTGTGTGAGCGAGATAAGATTTAGGTCTTTTTTTTTATGCTCAAATTAATGAGAGATACGAAATCAAACGAATCGTAATACAGGTGGAGGTGGCAAGATGCGCACAAGAATTACATTGGCATGTACGGAGTGCAAACAGCGTAACTACAATACAACAAAGGACAAGAAGACACATCCTGACAGGATGGAGACGAAGAAGTATTGCAGATTCTGCAAGAGACATACTCTGCATAAGGAGACGAAGTAAACGCTCGTCGGTTTGAAAAGGAGATAGTTAATATGGCAGATTCAGCGAAAGCAGATAAGAAAGCGGTCAAATTCCTGGACGGCGTGAAAGCTGAGTTTAAGAAAATCAGTTGGCCGGATAAGGATTCCCTTATGAAACAGTCTGTCGCGGTCTTGGTTATTTCTCTGGTGGTGGGAGCAATTATTGCGGTACTGGATTTCGGATTGCAGTATGGCGTGGATTTCATCACTACACTGCACTTTTAGGACAGATTCTTAATCTGTAGGTAAGATAGGGAGGATCCGTATGGCAGAAGCGAATTGGTATGTTGTGCATACTTATTCCGGATATGAAAATAAGGTGAAGGCCAACATAGAGAAGACGATTGAAAACAGACATCTGGAGGAAGAGATTCTCGAGGTCAAGGTGCCGATGCAGGATGTAATGGAGTTAAAGAACGGCGCGCGCAAGACGGTTCAGAAGAAGATGTTCCCCGGATATGTGCTGATCAATATGGTTATGAATGACGATACCTGGTATGTGGTGAGAAATACCAGAGGCGTGACCGGGTTTGTAGGACCGGGAAGTAAGCCGGTGCCGCTTACGGAGGCGGAGATGAAGCCTCTCGGTATTAAGATGGAAAATGTAAGCATTGATTTCGCAGAAGGCGATACGATTGCAGTGGTTGCGGGCGTCTGGAAGGATACCGTGGGCGTTGTGCAGAGAATCGACTATGGTAAGCAGACGGCTACCATCAATGTGGAATTATTTGGCAGAGAAACTCCCGTGGAGATCAGCTTTGCGGAAGTTAGGAGTATGAGATAACGGTTTGGCCAGCGCTGAATGCGCGTTTTGCGAATGGGTGTGAACCAAACTGTGATGAAATGGATATTTGCCCGCTTTTGCGGTGTGAATAAAGGTGGGAGCCGGTTAAAGCGGTTGGAACGCTTTGCGTTAAAACCCAAACCCGACCCTGTCTTTGGCAATCCCGAAGGGTGCAGCAGACAGGCGGAAAAGGCGTCGTACCACAATATTATCAGGAGGTGCCGATATGGCAAAAAAAGTAGAAGGATACATCAAGTTACAGATCCCTGCTGGTAAAGCAACGCCAGCGCCCCCGGTTGGTCCTGCACTTGGACAGCATGGGGTAAACATCGTTGAATTTACAAAACAGTTCAACGCAAAGACAGCCGACAAGGGCGATGTCCTTATTCCGGTTGTTATCACAGTGTATGCAGACAGAAGCTTCAGTTTCGTAACGAAGACTCCCCCTGCGGCAGTGCTCTTAAAGAAGGCGTGCAACATCAAGTCCGGCTCCGCTACCCCCAACAAGGCTAAGGTGGCGACCATCTCCAAGGCTAAGTTACAGGAGATCGCAGAGCTGAAGATGCCTGACCTGAACGCGGCAAGCGTTGAGGCGGCCATGAGCATGATCGCCGGTACTGCGAGAAGTATGGGCATTACAGTAGAAGAGTAATGGAGGGTTCGAGATGAAACACGGTAAAAAATATCAGGAGGCGGCTAAGCTGGTGGATCGTGCAGTTATGTACGACGCGGCGGAAGCGATCTCCTTAGTGAAAAAGACAGCAACAGCGAAATTCGATGAGACTGTGGAGGTTCATATCAGAACCGGATGTGACGGCCGTCACGCAGAGCAGCAGATCCGCGGCGCGGTGGTACTGCCCAACGGAACAGGTAAGACGGTTCGCGTATTGGTATTTGCCAAGGGCGATAAGGTAAACGAGGCTGAGGCGGCAGGCGCAGACCATGTGGGCGGCGAGGAGCTGATCCCCAGAATTCAGAACGAAGGCTGGCTTGATTTTGACGTGGTAGTGGCAACTCCCGATATGATGGGCGTTGTGGGTCGTCTTGGTAAAGTGCTGGGTCCCAAGGGCTTGATGCCAAACCCTAAAGCAGGCACGGTTACCATGGATGTTGCAAAGGCGATCAGCGATATCAAGGCCGGTAAGATTGAGTACAGACTGGATAAGGCCAACATTATTCATGTGCCTGTTGGCAAGACTTCCTTCGAGGAGGAAAAGCTGCAGGAGAACTTTAACGCGCTGATGGACGCCATTGTGAAGGCAAAGCCTTCGGCTCTTAAAGGTCAGTATCTGCGCAGCATCACGCTGGCAACCACCATGGGCCCCGGCGTAAAGGTAAATGTGGCGAAGTACTAAACTGCATAAAAAAAGAGAAAGAAAACGAAGAACGGTCTGTAACTGCGGGCCGTTCTTTTTCGCGCATAAGCAGAAAATCCTCCCAACCAGCGGTTGAGTTTCTCCGATTCAACCGCTGGTTCGTGTAAAAGACAAAAAACCGGGCGTAACGTTCAGGGTGAAAGGAGAACGGGATGAATCAGACAGGAATCGGAAAATTTATTGCCAAGCGCCGCAAGGAGAAACAACTGACGCAGGCGCAGCTGGCAGAAAAACTGAATATTACGGACAGGGCGGTTTCCAAGTGGGAGACCGGAAAGTGTATGCCCGACTCATCTGTCATGCTGGAGCTTTGCGGGATACTGGGCATTACGGTAAACGAGCTGTTAAGCGGGGAGGAAGTTGATATGGAAAGCTTGGAAAAGAAGGCGGATGAAAATCTCATTGCCTTAAAAAGAAAAGACGAAAATAATATGACGAAGAATGTGGTGGTTTCTGTTCTTTTTTCGATGCTGCTCTTGACGGGAATTATGATATGCTTGATTTGCAACCTTGCAGTCTCCGGCCGTTTGACGTGGTCGCCGATTCCGGTCAGCTCCATTATCTTTGCGTGGCTGGTACTGCTTCCGGGCACTTTGTTCGGGAAAAAAGGGATTGTCATGAGCTGCGCCTCGTTAAGCGTTTTTTTGATTCCCTATTTATTTTTACTGAGCAGACTGGTAGAGGTAAAGCAGGTGTTTTCGGTCGGCGTGAGGATAGGGGCAGTTTCCGTCTTATTTCTGTGGGTCATGGTTATCATTTTCGGCCGCGTCAGGAGAAAGCCGGCGGCTTTGGGAATTGCTTTCTTGACAGCCGTTCCCTTTGTGCTTGGCGTCAATATCGTGCTGTCAAAAATGATAGGAGAACCCATCTTTGACGTGTGGGACCTGTTGGCTGTGTCTGTGCTGCTGCTCCTTTCGGCGGCGTCCTTTCTCTGCGATTATGCCGGAAAAAAGGGATTGATAAAAAAGTAGGTTTTTCATGTTTTTGCTGTGACTGCCGATTTGTGGTACAATAGTCGCATGGCTAAGAAAAAATCGCGCAAAAATAAGAAAAAAAAGAGAATGAGGCTTCACCGCAGCTTTATCCTGCCGTTTTTTATCACGCTGACTGCGGCGGTAGCGGCGGGCGTTTTGGCTCTGGCAGCCCATCAGTGGATTATGGAACCTGTGAAAACGCAGAAAACCGACGCCATAGTTCCCCGTGAAAGCAGGCCGCAGGAGCGGATTGAACGCGAAGACGAATCCGCTTTAAAGGGACCTGAGAGCGAGGGGGAAGAGATGGAAAAGCCTTCCAAATATCAGGAACAGCTGGCGGATGCCGCCTATATGGAAGAAAATAATATCTATGCCATGGAACCGGCGGTTCCCGGCCAGGTGACGCTTGCCTTTGCGGGCGACGTCCTGTTTGACGATCATTATGCCATTACCGGGCCTGTCCGTGAAGACGGCGATATATCGAAGGGTGTGCTGCCGGAAGTGATGGAACGGATGCAGAGCGCGGATATCATGATGCTTAACAATGAATTTGCCTATTCTGACAGAGGCGTTCCGACAGAAGGGAAACAGTTTACCTTTCGGGCAAGGCCGCAGACCGTTTCCTATCTGACTGATCTGGGAGTGGATCTTGTATCTCTTGCCAATAATCACGCCTACGACTACGGGCCGGAGGCGTTGACGGATACATTTGATACCTTGAGGGAGGCGGGCATTCCCTATGTGGGAGCGGGCCGAGACATTTCTGAGGCGAGAAAGCCGGTCTACTTTATTGTGGGGGATATTAAAATCGCCTTTGTGTCGGCTACCCAGATTGAGCGGCTCGATACGCCGGACACCAAAGAAGCTACGGAGGATTCTCCCGGCGTATTTCGGTGCTGGAACGGGGATAAGCTTTTGGAAACCATTCGGGAGGCCGACGAAAACAGTGATTTTGTGGTAGCTTACATACATTGGGGGACGGAGAATCAGACGGAGCTGGATTGGGCGCAGCTTAAGCAGGCGCCGGAGCTTGTGGACGCGGGGGCGGATTTGGTGATCGGAGACCATCCCCACTGCCTGCAGCCCATCGGCGTAATCGGCGGCGTGCCGGTTATTTACAGTCTGGGAAATTTCTGGTTTAATTCCAAAACGCTTGATACGGGTATGGTTGAGGTTGTGATAAACGAAGAGGGGATTGTGAGCTATCAGTTTATTCCCTGCCTGCAAAGCGGATGCAAAACCGCCCTGTTACAGGACGCGGAGAAGGAGCGCGTGCTTGCCTTTATGCGCAGCGTTTCAGAGGGCGTGCAGATTGACGGGGACGGGTATGTGACCTGGTGAGAAGCGGGGAATATTTTTATGGGTGGTGAAACTTTTTGGCGGATTGATTCGTATTACAGACAGAGAGGCAGAAAGCGTTTGTACCATATCTGACAGAAAGGAAGTAAAACTATGAACATAGGAAATCGAGGCTATTCTTCATGGATTCATAATACTGCGCCCCGGGCGGGATACGGAAACGGGAGCCGTATGGCAGGAAACGCCACGAATAAAGCTTTTCCCATGGTCAACAAGAAAAGCGACACGGACGTCATAAAAGATGCAGGAGCGGACACAGAGATTAAGGACGCTGGCGAGAAGAATGAGGAAGAGAAAAAAGCGGAGGATATGACCTGCCGCGAGCGGATTCTTGCACATATGCAGGAGATGGTGAAGAAGGTGAGGGAGGGAAAGGTGGAACCGACCTTCCAGACCGGCGGCCAGACCTTTACCATAAAAGAGTGGGATAAGCTTCTGGCGGATTTTGATGATGCGCAGGAGGTTTTGCAGGAGCAGATTAAGGAACTGATCGCGGAGGTGGAGAAGCAGGCGGCCAAAGAGGCGCTTAGAAGAGCGGCGGAGGGGAAGCCCGATTCTGACGGCGTGTCTGCGACGGTTTCGGGGGTAAAACCGTGGGAGCCGGATGGCATGGACGATAATTGTACAGACACACAGGTGACGGATCCGGAGGAACTTTTGGAGCTTCTGACAGGTGAAGTGACCAAGAGCACCTTCCCCACCGACGATCCGGAACACAAGCATTGGTTTATCACTTGCTACGGGCAGGATGGGATCAGCTGCAAGGAGGCTTATTTTGACGGTACAAAATGGGTGAACAGGGACTGCTTCAGCCTTTCCTATACGGAGCCTGGACAGTATGAGAAAGTGATGGCCTTCTTACAACGGTTTTCGCAGGATGACAATCTGCGCTTTGCGGCTAATGAGAATTTCTGGAAGGATTTTCTGGCGGGCGAAATCGACGAGGATGATTTTGTCAATTTCTTTGAGACTTCAACGAAAGACGGCGTGCCGGATTATACCTATGAGAAGGACGGCTCCACCTATATCGACAGGGAGAAGGCAAAATACGCCAAATATATGAATGGTTTTGGCGCGCATTTTTACACGGCGCAGGAAATGGATCTGATCTGGCGGGGTATCATTCATGAAAACAGCAAGGGCCTGAAAAAGATTTCCGATTACGACGGGCAGATGACCGTTCCCGGAACGGATGAAGCGGGGAAGAACGGAAAAGAAAAGAACGCCGCGGATGAAGATGACGATCTGGACACCAAGATCATTACAAAACCCGACGGATCCACCGTATTACAGATCGAGACAAATTTCGGCGTGATGGAGATCGAGATCACGCAAGCGCAGAAGTTTGGCCTGCAATATAACGCCCGTCCCGGCGCCGGGGCGGAGAGGACGCAGTTTACGAATCCTTTTGCAAACGGAATGGAGAATGATTAAAAAACTGTTGACAGCCCTTTATTCGTTGTGCTATAGTAGCTAAGGTTATAAAACCATGCCGAAGACAGCAGGTGCCGTATTGCCGGCGTAAGAGTCCGCCTGCCGAGGAGAGAAGAGCTTTCAGTGATATTATTTCCCTCCCTGTCTTTACGGGGAGGGTTTTTGGTGTGTCCGGCGGACACACGCTCCTAATCGGCACTAAAATCTATAAGGAGGTAAAGTAATGGCAAAAGTGGAATTGAAAAAACCTATCGTAGATGAGATTTCCGCTGCCGTAAAGGACGCCCAGTCAGTCGTTCTGGTTGATTACCGCGGCCTTACGGTTGAACAGGATACGCAGCTTCGTAAACAGCTTCGTGAAGCCGGTATCACCTACAAGGTTTACAAGAACACAATGATGAATTTTGCATTCAAGGGCACGGATTTTGAAGCGCTTACTTCTTATCTGGAAGGCCCCAGCGCGATAGCGATCTCCACAGAGGACGCTACGGCTCCCGCAAGAGTGATATGCAAATTCGCTAAGACAGCAGATGCCCTCGAGGTTAAGGGCGGTATGGTGGAAGGCATCGCCTATGACGCGAAGGGAATTATGGAGATTGCCAAGATTCCTTCCAGAGAAGAACTGTTGTCCAAGCTGCTTGGCAGCATCCAGTCTCCGATTACCAACTTCGCCCGTGTGATGAATCAGCTGGCAGAGAAAGGCGGCGCATCCGGAGAAGAAGCGCCTGCACCCGCAGAGGAAGTTCCTGCGGCAGAAGAGGCGGCTGCACCGGCAGAGGAGGCGCCCGTAGCGGAAGAAGCGCCCGCAGCAGAATAACTGGTTTAAACGATTTAAGCGCTACGCGCTAAAATCAAAACCCGAGCCTGCCACAGGCAGTCTCGAAATGTAATCTAAACATTGAAAAAATATGGAGGAAAACAATCATGGCAAAGTTATCTACTCAGGAACTGATCGACGCGATCAAAGAGTTGACAGTATTGGAATTAAATGATCTGGTAAAGGCTTGCGAGGAGGAGTTCGGCGTATCCGCAGCAGCAGGCGTAGTTGTTGCAGCAGCAGGCGGTGACGCTGGCGCGGCAGCAGGCGAGGAGAAGACAGAGTTCGACGTTGAGCTGACAGAGGTTGGCCCCAACAAGGTTAAGGTAATCAAGGTGGTTCGTGAGGCTACCGGCCTTGGCCTGAAGGAGGCAAAGGATCTCGTTGATTCCGCTCCGAAGGTACTTAAGGAGGCTGCTTCCAAGGAGGAGGCTGACGATATCAAGGCTAAGCTTGAGGCAGAGGGCGCAAAGGTTACTCTTAAGTAATTGCCCGGCATATTTGAGAAAAGACCGTTCACATGCTTATGACAGGCATGTGGACGGTCTTGCATTTTTTCATGCGCATCGTGAGCAAGTTTTCATGCGCAATCGGTAAGTTTGTCTGCGCCGTGCCGTTCGGGAAACCTAAGATTTTGCATGGCCCAAATTTTTGTAAAAACTTATTGACTCTCTATAGTGACTTGTAGTAGAATGTATAGTGCACTATTGTGGTGTGCTATGCTTTTTTGATGTGTAAAATCCGAATAAGCATGGATCAATCATAAAGAACGGGGTGAAGTGTCAATGGAAAAAAACAGGATCCGTAAGACTGCAGCCGGCAGAAATACGCGTATGACCTATGCACGACAGAAAGAGGTTCTGGAAATGCCGAACCTGATTGAAGTTCAGAAGAACTCCTATCAGTGGTTCCTGAGTGAAGGCTTGAAGGAAGTATTTGACGATATTTCTCCGATTTCAGATTACAGTGGACATCTGAGTCTGGAATTTGTTGACTTCGAGCTTTGCGAAGACGATGTCAAGTATTCTATTGAAAAATGTAAGGAGAGAGACGCCACTTACGCAGCCCCTCTCAAGGTTAAGGTCCGTCTGATCAATAAGGAGAAGGACGAGATCACCGAGCATGAGATCTTTATGGGCGATCTGCCTTTAATGACCCAGACAGGCACGTTTGTGATCAATGGCGCAGAGCGTGTCATTGTCAGCCAGCTTGTGCGCTCCCCCGGTATTTACTACGGAATCGGACATGATAAGATTGGTAAGCGGCTTTTTTCAGCGACGGTAATCCCGAACCGCGGCGCATGGCTTGAGTACGAGACAGATTCCAACGACGTTTTCTATGTGCGTGTGGACAGAACCAGAAAGGTTCCCATCACTGTGCTGATTCGCGCGCTGGGCGTGGGCACAAACGATGAAATAAGAGAGCTTTTTGGCGATGAGCCGAAGATCGAGGCAAGCTTTGCAAAGGACGCTTCTGAGAACTATCAGGAGGGTCTGCTTGAGCTGTATAAAAAGATCCGTCCGGGCGAGCCTCTGAGCGTGGAAAGCGCGGAGAGCCTGATTATGGCCATGTTTTTTGACCCCCGCAGATATGATCTTGCGAAAGTCGGCAGATATAAATTTAACAAGAAACTGATGTTCAGAAACAGAATCAGACATCACATCCTTGCAGAGGACGTGGTGGATACCCAGACCGGAGAGCTTCTGGCGAAGGCCGGCGATAAGGTGACGGCCCAGATGGCGGACGCGATTCAGAATGCCGCGGTTCCGGCTGTGTGGATTCAGACAGAGGAGAGAAACGTAAAGGTTCTCTCGAATATGATGGTGGACATCACTAATTTCGTAGACTGCAACCCCAAAGAGCTGGGTGTGACGGAGTTGGTTTATTATCCCGTGTTACAGCAGATTTTGGACGAGTACAGCGGCGATCCCGGACAGCTGGCCGAGGCGATCCGCAAGAATGTACATGAGCTGATTCCAAAGCATATTACGAAGGAAGATATCCTTGCTTCCATTAACTATAACATTCATTTGGAGTACGGTATCGGAAACGACGACGATATCGACCATTTGGGCAACAGACGTATCCGTGCGGTGGGCGAGCTTTTGCAGAACCAGTACCGTATCGGTCTTTCCCGTCTGGAAAGAGTGGTTCGCGAGAGAATGACGACTCATGACGCGGAGGAGATATCTCCGCAGGTACTGATCAATATCAAACCGGTGCAGGCTGCGGTAAAGGAATTTTTCGGTTCTTCCCAGCTGTCGCAGTTTATGGATCAGAACAACCCGCTTGGCGAACTGACACATAAGAGACGTCTCTCGGCTCTTGGCCCCGGCGGTCTTTCCAGAGACCGTGCCGGATTCGAGGTGCGTGACGTACACTATACCCACTACGGCAGAATGTGCCCCATTGAGACGCCTGAGGGACCGAACATCGGTCTGATCAACTCGCTGGCTTCCTATGCGCGGATTAACGAGTATGGATTTGTGGAGGCGCCTTACCGTAAGATCGACAAGAGCGATCCGCAGAACCCGCGCGTTACGGACGAGACTGTCTATATGACGGCGGATGAGGAAGATAATTATCATGTGGCGCAGGCTTCGGCGCCCCTTGACGAAAACGGCTATTTTAAGAGAAACAGTATTTCCGGCCGTTATAAGACAGAAACCCAGGAATATCCCAAGAGCATGTTCGATTATATGGATGTGTCTCCGAAGATGGTATTCTCAGTGGCTACGGCGCTTATTCCGTTTTTGCAGAATGACGATGCGAACCGCGCGCTGATGGGTTCCAACATGCAAAGACAGGCTGTGCCGCTCCTGTTTACGGAGACTCCCGTAGTGGGAACCGGTATGGAGCCCAAGGCGGCTGTGGACTCCGGCGTCTGCGTGGTGGCGAGAAAGTCCGGCGTAGTTGATTACGTTTCGGCCGATCTGATTAAAATGACCTGCGACGACGGGGAAAAGGACGAATATCGTCTGATGAAGTTTTCCCGCAGTAACCAGTCCAACTGCTATAACCAGAAGCCCATTGTGCAGAAGGGTATGCATGTGGAAGCGGGCGACGTAATTGCAGACGGGCCTTCCACGGACGGCGGCGAGCTGGCGCTTGGTAAAAACCCGCTGATCGGGTTTATGACCTGGGAAGGATATAACTATGAGGACGCCGTTCTGCTCAGTGAGAGGCTGGTGCAGGAGGATGTATATACTTCCGTTCATATGGAGGAATACGAGGCTGAGGCGCGTGATACCAAGCTTGGACCCGAAGAAATTACAAGGGATGTGCCCGGCGTGGGCGACGATGCCCTTAAGGATCTGGATGACAGAGGCATTATCCGTATCGGTGCAGAGGTGCGCGCCGGCGATATTCTGGTAGGCAAGGTGACGCCCAAGGGCGAGACGGAGCTTACGGCTGAGGAGAGACTGCTGCGTGCGATCTTTGGCGAGAAGGCCAGAGAGGTGCGTGACACTTCCCTGAAAGTGCCTCACGGTGAGTATGGTATTGTTGTGGACGCCAAGGTGTTCACCAGAGAGAACGGCGACGAGCTGTCTCCCGGCGTGAATCAGGCGGTACGCATTTACATTGCACAGAAGAGAAAGATTTCCGTTGGTGATAAGATGGCAGGCCGTCACGGTAACAAGGGCGTGGTTTCCCGCGTGCTGCCGGTGGAGGATATGCCTTATCTGCCAAACGGACGTCCTCTTGACATTGTACTGAATCCTCTGGGTGTGCCTTCCCGTATGAATATCGGGCAGGTGCTGGAGATCCATCTGTCGCTGGCGGCGAAGGCTCTTGGCTTTAACGTGGCTACGCCGGTGTTCGACGGCGCGAAAGAGGATGATATCATGGATACTCTGGATTTGGCCAACGACTATGTCAATCTGGAGTGGGAGGAGTTTGAGAAGAAGCACAGGGATGAGCTTTTGCCTGAGGTTATGGAATACCTGTCTGAGAATCGGGAGCACAGAAAGCTTTGGAAGGGCGTGCCAATTTCCAGGGACGGTAAGGTAAGACTCAGAGACGGCCGGACAGGCGAATATTTCGATTCGCCGGTAACAATCGGTCATATGCATTACCTGAAACTGCATCATCTGGTGGACGATAAGATCCATGCGCGTTCCACGGGTCCTTACTCACTGGTAACGCAGCAGCCGCTGGGCGGTAAGGCACAGTTCGGTGGACAGCGTTTCGGCGAGATGGAAGTTTGGGCGCTGGAGGCTTACGGCGCGGCTTATACGCTGCAGGAGATTCTGACCGTGAAGTCCGACGATGTGGTGGGACGTGTAAAGACATACGAGGCTATTATCAAGGGTGATAACATTCCCGAGCCCGGTGTGCCGGAATCCTTTAAGGTGCTTTTAAAAGAGCTGCAGTCTCTCGGACTGGACGTCAGAGTGCTTCGCGATGACCAGACGGAGGTGGAAATCATGGAAACCATTGATTATGGTGAAAATGATTACCGCTATGAGATTGAAGGCGATTCTCGCGGTTACGACTATGAAAGAGAATCCTTTGGCTCCATGGGCTATCAGCGTCAGGAATTTGATGAGGACAGCGGACAGCTTGTGAGCAGCGAGGAGGAAGAGCTGGAAGACGTGACGGAAGCGGACGAAGCATTTGAGGAAGTATAAGACTCTGTAAGACGGAAAAATGGAGGTTAGTGCAGCATGGCGGAAATGAAACAGGAAGCGTATCAGCCTATGACATTTGACGCGATCAAGATTGGCCTGGCGTCACCCGAAAAGATCAGAGAGTGGTCTAGGGGTGAAGTGACCAAGCCTGAGACGATCAATTATAGAACCCTGAAACCCGAGAAAGAGGGGCTGTTCTGCGAGAGAATTTTCGGGCCCAGCAAGGACTGGGAGTGTCACTGCGGTAAGTATAAGAAGATCAGATATAAAGGCGTTGTCTGCGACAGGTGTGGTGTCGAGGTGACGAAATCCAGCGTCCGCAGAGAGCGTATGGGACGTATTGAGCTGGCGGCGCCGGTATCCCATATCTGGTATTTTAAAGGGATCCCCAGCCGTATGGGGCTGATTCTCGACCTCTCTCCGAGAGTGCTTGAGAAGGTGCTTTATTTTGCTTCTTATATTGTGCTTGACGGCGGCGAGACGGATCTTGAGTATAAGCAGGTGCTTTCCGAAAAGGAGTACCAGGACGCCAGAGAGACCTGGGGCAATAAATTCCGGGTAGGTATGGGCGCGGAAGCAATTAAGGAGTTGTTGCAGGCCATTGACCTGGAGGAAGAGGCGGCGGGACTTAAGGAGGGACTGAGAGAGTCTACCGGGCAGAAGCGCGCGCGTATTATAAAAAGACTGGAAGTCGTTGAGGCATTCCGTGAGTCCGGAAACCAGCCTGAATGGATGGTTATGGATGTGATTCCGGTGATTCCGCCGGATCTTCGTCCGATGGTACAGCTGGATGGCGGTCGTTTTGCCACTTCCGACCTGAATGATTTATACAGAAGAATTATTAACAGAAATAACCGTTTGAAACGGCTTCTGGAGCTGGGCGCTCCGGATATCATTGTCCGCAATGAGAAGCGTATGCTGCAGGAGGCCGTGGACGCTCTGATTGATAACGGCAGAAGAGGCAGACCGGTAACAGGCCCCGGCAACAGGGCGTTAAAGTCCCTTTCCGATATGCTTAAGGGTAAGTCCGGTCGTTTCCGTCAGAACCTGCTTGGTAAGCGTGTGGATTATTCCGGTCGTTCCGTTATCGTGGTTGGCCCCGAGCTGAAAATTTACCAGTGCGGTCTGCCCAAGGAGATGGCGATTGAGCTGTTTAAGCCCTTTGTGATGAAGGAGCTGGTGTTCCGCGGCATTTCCCAGAATATCAAGGCGGCGAAGAAGCTGGTTGAGAGACTTGACACCCAGGTGTGGGATGTGCTGGAAGAGGTTATCAAGGAGCATCCGGTGATGCTAAACCGTGCACCTACTTTGCACAGACTTGGTATTCAGGCGTTTGAGCCCATTCTGGTTGAAGGTAAGGCGATCAAGCTGCATCCTCTTGTATGTACGGCATTTAACGCCGACTTTGACGGCGACCAGATGGCTGTGCACCTTCCGCTTTCTGTGGAGGCACAGGCGGAGTGCAGATTCCTCCTGCTTTCTCCGAATAACCTGTTGAAGCCTTCCGACGGCGGTCCTGTGGCGGTTCCCTCCCAGGATATGGTGCTTGGTATTTATTATCTGACGCAGGAAAGACCCGGCGCGGCAGGCGAAGGGAAGTTTTTCAAGAATGTAAACGAGGCGATTCTTGCCTACGAAAATAAAGTGTGCACGCTGCATTCCCGTATTTCGGTAAGAGTGAGCAAAAAGAATGCGGATGGCGAGATTGTGACAGGAAATGTGGAATCCACGCTGGGGCGGTTCCTCTTTAACGAGATCCTGCCGCAGGATCTGGGATATGTGGACAGAAGCGAATCAGAGAATTTCCTGAAGCTGGAAGTGGATTTCCATGTAGGCAAAAAGCAGTTAAAGCAGATCCTTGAGAAGGTTATCAATATTCATGGCGCTGTGCGCACGGCGGAGGTGCTCGACCTGATCAAGGCCACCGGCTACAAGTACTCAACGCAGGCAGCCATGACCGTTTCCATTTCGGATATGACGGTGCCGGCGAAGAAAGAGGAAATGCTGGAGGAGGCGCAGGCCACGGTAGACAAAATCTCCATGAACTTCCGAAGAGGACTGATTACGGAGGAGGAGAGATACCGCGCGGTTGTGGAGACTTGGAACGACACGGATAAGGAGCTTACGGAAGTGCTGCTTTCCGGTCTGGATAAATACAATAATATTTATATGATGGCGGATTCCGGCGCCCGTGGTTCCAACCAGCAGATCAAACAGCTGGCGGGTATGCGCGGTCTGATGGCGGATACCACAGGCCGTACCATCGAGCTGCCTATCAAATCCAATTTCCGTGAAGGTCTGGACGTACTGGAGTATTTCATGTCGGCGCACGGCGCGCGTAAGGGGTTGTCTGATACCGCTTTGCGTACGGCCGATTCCGGTTATCTGACAAGACGTATGGTCGACGTGTCGCAGGAGCTTATCATCCGCGAGGCGGACTGCTGTGAGGGCAGAGATGAGATATCCGGCATGGTGGTCAAGGCGTTTATGGACGGCAAGGAGACCATCGAGGGACTGAAGGACAGAATTACGGGGCGTTTTTCCTGTGAGGATATCAGGGACAAAGACGGTAATATGATCGTGAAGAGAAATCACATGATTACCCCTGCCCGTGCGGAAAAGATATTGTCCGTGGGCGTAAATGGAAAGGGCGATCCTGTGGAGGAGGTTAAGATCCGTACGATTTTGACCTGCCGTTCTCATGTGGGCATCTGTGCAAAGTGTTACGGCGCCAATATGGCTACCGGCGAGGCGGTTCAGGTCGGTGAGGCTGTCGGTATTATCGCGGCACAGTCTATCGGCGAGCCCGGTACACAGCTTACCATGCGTACCTTCCATACCGGCGGCGTGGCGGGCGACGATATTACCCAGGGTCTTCCACGTGTAGAGGAGCTTTTTGAAGCACGTAAGCCGAAGGGCCTTGCCATTATTGCAGAGTTTGGCGGTGTGGCTGCCATTAAGGATACAAAGAAGAAGAGAGAGATTATTATTACCAATGACGAGACGGGCGAGTCCAAAACTTATCTGATTCCTTACGGTTCCAGAATCAAGGTATTGGACGGCGCGGTACTGGAGGCCGGCGATGAGCTGACCGAGGGTAGTGTGAATCCGCATGATCTGTTGAAGATCAAGGGCATTCGTGCCGTACAGGATTATATGCTGCGCGAGGTACAGAGAGTGTACCGTCTTCAGGGTGTGGATATCTCCGACAAGCATATTGAGGTGATCGTGCGGCAGATGTTAAAGAAAGTCCGCATTGAGAACAGCGGCGATACCGATTTCCTTCCGGGTACGCTGGTGGATGTTCTTTATTACGAGGATATGAATGAAGAACTGGCCAAAGAGGGTAAGGAGCCTGCGGAAGGCAAGCAGATTCTGCTTGGTATTACTAAGGCGGCGTTGGCGACAGATTCCTTCCTGTCTGCGGCATCCTTCCAGGAAACAACCAAGGTTCTGACGGAGGCAGCCATTAAGGGTAAGGTTGATTCCCTGATCGGTTTGAAGGAGAACGTTATTATCGGTAAGCTGATTCCCGCAGGTACGGGTATGAGACGCTACCGTGACACCAGGCTGAGCACGGATGAAAATCTGTTAAGCCGTCTGCGTATGGAAGACGAGTTCGCGTTTGACGACGGCTCCTTCGAGGACGACGAGGAGTTTGAGCTTCCCGAGGACATGGAGGAAATCGACGGCCTTGAGGACGAAGAGGGCGAGATCGACGATCTGGATGAACTCGCGGAGGCGGAGCTTGAACCCGAGGCAGTAGAGTAATAAATGAGACAGTTCAGCCCGCGCCATTCGCAAAATCGCTCTTGCAGCGCTTATCGTTGCTTTGCAACTGTTTTTGCTCATAAAATGGCGCTCCCTCAGACCATCATTTGCTGTTCAAATTTGTGCGAGCACAATTTGCCCCGCAAATTCGGTCTGGCTGAACTGGTGAAATAAAAAATAGTTGACAACGCATTCATGGGCAAGTATACTATTTTAGTGTGCACATGAGTGCGTTTTCTTTTGTGCGCGCAAAATGTTTCTACTATATAATAATGTTTTACCAACAGGAGGTGAAAAGAATGCCAACATTTAACCAGTTAGTCAGAAAGGGACGTCAGACATCAGTTAAGAAATCTACGGCGCCTGCTTTGTTGAAGGGTTACAACTCCCTGCACAAGGCTGCTACCGACACGGCTTCTCCGCAGAAGAGAGGTGTCTGCACCGCTGTTAAGACAGCAACCCCTAAAAAGCCTAACTCAGCGCTCAGAAAGATTGCCAGAGTGCGTCTTTCCAACGGAATTGAGGTGACAAGCTACATCCCCGGCGAGGGTCATAACCTGCAGGAGCATAGCGTTGTCCTGATTCGTGGCGGAAGAGTCAAGGACTTGCCCGGTACAAGATACCACATTATCAGAGGTACACTGGATACCGCGGGAGTCGCTAACAGAAAGCAGGCTCGTTCCAAGTACGGCGCTAAGAGACCTAAAGCATCGAAGTAAAATTGCTTTGCAATTTAACTTCTGCAGGTTTAAAATGCAAACCTGCGCGCGAATGGTTTCAGGCTGAGAGGTTGTCAGTACCACAAACAGAACTAATTTAGTGTTGGGATTCTTATCGAAATAGAAAGAAATACCGCACGAACACATTGAATTAGAGGACACATGTGAGTACCTGAGAATTATTCCCGCGAGCAACGAGTCAAGCGGATGCAAAGCAGATATTTGACGAGTATCGCGAGGGTGAAATAACCGCAGTTTGCTGCGAGGTATTTCACTTACTATTTTATGAATAAGGAGGGAAGAATCGTGCCACGTAAAGGACATATTCCGAAGAGAGATGTATTAGCAGATCCTTTATACAATAATAAGGTTGTGACCAAGCTTATCAACAACATTATGCTGGACGGTAAGAAGGGCGTAGCGCAGAAGATTGTATATGGGGCGTTTGCAAAGGTAGAAGAGAAGGCAGGAAAGCCGGCGCTCGACGTCTTTGAGGAGGCTATGAATAATATTATGCCCCTTCTGGAGGTAAAGGCGAGACGTATCGGCGGCGCAACCTATCAGGTGCCCATCGAGGTTCGCCCTGACAGACGTCAGGCTCTTGCGCTCCGCTGGCTGGTAATGTTTTCTCGTAAGAGAGGCGAAAAGACCATGGAGCAGAGACTTGCAAACGAGATTCTGGACGCTGCCAACAATACAGGCGCAGCGGTTAAGAGAAAAGAAGATATGCACAAGATGGCAGAGGCGAACAAGGCTTTTGCGCACTATCGTTTTTAAGTAATATAAGGAGGAAAAAACCTTGGCTGGAAGAGAATATCCGTTAGAGAGAACCAGAAATATCGGTATTATGGCTCATATTGATGCGGGTAAAACCACATTGACAGAGCGTATCCTTTATTATACTGGCGTAAACTATAAGATTGGTGATACTCATGAAGGCACAGCTACCATGGACTGGATGGAGCAGGAGCAGGAAAGAGGTATCACAATCACATCAGCCGCTACCACATGCCATTGGACTTTGGAAGAGAATTGTAAGCCGAAGCCCGGTGCATTGGAGCATCGTATCAATATTATTGATACTCCCGGTCACGTAGACTTCACAGTAGAGGTCGAGCGTTCACTCCGCGTACTTGATGGTGCCGTAGGCGTATTTTGTGCAAAGGGCGGTGTGGAGCCGCAGTCAGAGAACGTGTGGAGACAGGCTGATACCTACAACGTACCCCGAATGGCGTTTATTAACAAGATGGATATCCTGGGCGCAAATTTCTACGGGGCTGTAGAGCAGATCAGAACAAGATTGGGTAAAAACACTATCGTCTTACAGCTGCCTATCGGCAAGGAAGACGATTTCAAGGGAATTATCGACCTGTTTGAAATGAAAGCCTATATCTATAATGATGATAAGGGTGAGGACATTTCTATTACAGATGTTCCCGAGGATATGGCAGATCAGGCTAACGAGTACCACGATCAGCTGATTGAGAAAATCTGCGAGCTGGACGATGATCTGACCATGATGTATCTGGAGGGTGAGGAGCCTTCCGCAGAGCAGCTTAAGGCCGCTCTCAGAAAAGGAACCTGCGAGTGTAAGGCAATCCCTGTATGCTGTGGTTCCGCTTACAGAAATAAGGGTGTACAGAAACTTTTGGATGCGGTTTTAGAGTATATGCCTGCGCCTACGGATATCGAGGCGATCAAGGGTACGGATCTGGAAGGCAACGAGATCGTGAGACATTCCTCTGATGAGGAGCCTTTCTCCGCGCTTGCATTCAAGATTATGGCGGATCCCTTTGTGGGTAAGCTGGCGTTCTTCCGTGTGTACTCCGGCACCTGTAATTCCGGTTCCTATGTATACAATGCGACGAAGGACAAGAAGGAGCGTATCGGACGTATCCTGCAGATGCACGCAAACAAGAGAGCTGAGCTTGATAAAGTATATTCCGGCGATATTGCGGCGGCAGTAGGGTTTAAGTTCACTGCGACGGGCGATACTATTTGTGATGAGCAGCATCCTGTTATTCTGGAGTCCATGGAGTTCCCGGAGCCCGTTATCGAGCTGGCTATCGAGCCCAAGACCAAAGCGGGTCAGGGTAAGATGGGCGAGGCACTTGCAAAGCTTGCCGAGGAAGATCCGACCTTCCGTGCTCACACGGATCAGGAGACAGGCCAGACAATCATTGCAGGTATGGGCGAGCTCCATCTGGAGATCATCGTTGACAGATTACTGCGTGAGTTCAAGGTGGAAGCTAACGTGGGCGCACCTCAGGTTGCCTACAAGGAGACCTTTACCAAGCCTGTGGATCAGGAGTACAAGTACGCGAAGCAGTCCGGTGGTCGTGGACAGTATGGTCACTGTAAGGTTAAATTTGAGCCTATGGATCCCAACGGTGAGGAGACATTTAAGTTTGAGACCTCCGTTGTCGGCGGTGCAATTCCGAAGGAGTATATTCCGGCAGTCGGCGAAGGTATCGAGGAAGCTTCCAAGGCAGGTATCCTCGGCGGATTCCCTGTACTGGGCGTATCTGCTAACGTATACGACGGTTCCTACCATGAGGTCGATTCTTCCGAGATGGCTTTCCACATTGCAGGTTCCATGTGTTTCAAGGAAGCCATGAAGAAGGCGAATCCTGTGCTGCTTGAGCCTATCATGAAGGTGGAAGTAACCATGCCTGAGGAGTATATGGGCGATGTAATCGGCGATATCAATTCCCGCCGCGGCCGCATCGAGGGTATGGAGGATATCGGCGGTGGTAAGATGGTTAAGGGTTATGTGCCTCTTGCCGAAATGTTTGGCTATTCCACCGACTTACGTTCCAAGACACAGGGACGTGGAAATTATTCCATGTTCTTTGAAAAATACGAACAGGTACCCAAGAGCGTACAGGAGAAGGTATTGGCTGCAAAGAGTAAGTAATACAAAGAAAATGCTTGAAAAACTTGGTAATCTTTAATATAATCAATGGTAGCGGATTCAATTTACCGGACGGTTATAGGAACGAAGACAGTAAATTATTTTAAGGAGGACTTTAGAAATGGCTAAAGCTAAATTTGAGAGAAACAAACCCCATTGTAATATTGGCACCATCGGTCACGTTGACCATGGTAAAACAACTCTGACCGCAGCAATCACAAAGGTGCTGTCTGAGAGAGTTGCAGGTAACACAGCTACTGATTTCGAGAACATTGATAAGGCTCCCGAGGAGAGAGAGAGAGGTATCACCATCTCTACTGCTCACGTTGAGTATGAGACAGACAAGAGACACTATGCACACGTTGACTGCCCCGGCCATGCTGACTACGTTAAGAACATGATCACCGGTGCTGCTCAGATGGACGGCGCTATCCTCGTTGTAGCTGCTACCGACGGCGTTATGGCACAGACCAAGGAGCATATCCTTCTGTCCCGTCAGGTAGGCGTGCCTTATATCGTAGTGTTCATGAACAAGTGCGATATGGTAGACGATCCCGAGCTGTTGGAGCTGGTTGAGATGGAGATCACCGAGCAGCTTGAGGAGTATGAGTTCACAGACTGCCCGATCGTTAAGGGTTCCGCTCTGAAAGCTCTGGAAGATCCTCAGGGCGAGTGGGGCGACAAGATCATGGAGCTCATGAGCACAGTTGACGAGTATATCCCGGATCCTCAGCGTGATACAGATAAGCCTTTCCTTATGCCTGTCGAGGACGTATTCTCCATCACAGGCCGTGGTACCGTTGCTACTGGTAGAGTAGAGCGTGGTACGCTGCATATGTCTGATGAAGTTGAAATCATCGGCGTGAAGGAAGAGACTCAGAAGTCTGTTGTAACCGGTATCGAGATGTTCCGTAAGCTGCTTGACGAGGCTCAGGCTGGTGATAACATCGGTGTTCTGCTTCGTGGTATCCAGAGAACAGATATCGAGAGAGGACAGGTTCTTGCTAAACCCGGCACAGTTACCTGCCACAAGAAATTTACGGCTCAGGTATACGTTCTGACAAAGGACGAGGGTGGCCGTCATACACCTTTCTTCAACAACTATCGTCCTCAGTTCTATTTCAGAACAACGGATATCACAGGTGTATGTAACCTTCCTGAAGGCACAGAAATGTGCATGCCTGGTGATAACGTAGAGATGACCATCGAGCTGATCCATCCCATCGCTATGGAGCAGGGTCTTACGTTCGCTATTCGTGAGGGCGGCAGAACTGTTGGTTCTGGTCGTGTGGCTACTATCATCGAGTAATTATAATTTATTCAGTAAATTCAAGGCTTTCGGGGATTTCTCCGAAAGCCTTTTTACGTGGAAAGCTACTTTAGAGAACTAAAGTGGCTACAAAATGGCTACGATATTTTATTCCTGCATTATTTTTCTACTTTATATCCTTCAAATCAGCGGCTCTTTCAGGCGAAGTATGATTTTTCTTCAGCATTTTTGCATATTCAAACAGATCACGTCTGGTTATATCGTCTAGCACATATAAATCCGCAATCAATTGATCTACCATAGGCAGCTCTGTGTAATCAAACTTTTTCAAGATACGGGCAGTACGATCTGATATATAGGCGTTCTTATGGCTGTTAATATTCCACTTTTCATTGTCAGACGGAAGAGTTGGTAAGGTTTCGATATCGTCATAGGGATTATCTTTGCAGATAGAACTGATGGGGATATCCAATATATTAGAAACTCTAAGTGCAGTGTCAAAGCGGATGGCAGTGTCCCGCTGGATAATCGAATAAAGCGTTGTCGGTGCTATCTTTGCTTTTAGTGCAAGTTCTTTTACTGTCATGCCTTTGTTGTCCAAAATATCTTTTAGATTTTGACCATAACCCATGTAATTACATTCCTTTCTGTTAAATGTTTTTTATTTCATTTTTATAAATGTGTTCTTAAAATAAACTGGAGGTTTTTGAATTCATTTTTTATGTCTATGTTTCCTTTCAACACTTTTACGCAGCTTTTCAATTTTTTGTTATATTAACTTAATCCTTATAGTAACTTAGCATATGTTCATAAATGTTTCTGGTCTGTTTTTCGTCTCCCCATGATAAAAGGTCATCGGCATAGCATAGAGTCCAAAATGGTTCTATGTCCTGAATATTTCCGGGAAGACTTTCCCATAAGCTATACATTCGATTTGCAAAATATTCAATATCCGAGCAGTTTGCATAAATCGTCTCTAATTTGCTCATTAAAATTCTGCCAAACCGTTCAAGGTCAAGCTTTTTGTAATCAATATGTGTCCTTATATAAATAATAGCTTTTTTTATGTCTGTTTCCCATTCCAAATAAAGAAAATCATCGTTTTCGGGGTTGTTGAGAAATAATTCATCAAGCCGTTTATTGTAGTCGGTTTCTGTTGCTAATTCCTCATAAAGCAAAATAGCATAAACTAACAATTCCTCCATGATAATGCCTCCAATTCCTAATCTGTCTTATAAACAGTATTATACCATTGCACAATGTATTATGC
>VSNG01000027.1 GCA_009774175.1 Lachnospiraceae bacterium
ATTTGTTCACATTTGAGAAGTAAACTGAATATACAGAAATCGAAAACAGTATTACAAAATCATTGCATACATAGATAAATTTTTTCATAATAGCCCGGGTGCCGAAAGGCGCCTGGGCACTCCTCATTTTACAGCCCGTATTTTCGTATCGTTTTCAGCCGGATCCGGAATTTCCCCCGCAAAACAAAGCGCTTCCCTATCTGTCCAAAAGCCACCGAATGCCTGCGGCCGTTCGCTCTGCTTCATTCACAAAATGACCTCCGGGGTTTAACCGAAAACAGGTATCAATTTTCCTGCTTCGGAATAACCCTTCGATTTCCTCCGTATTCTTTTGTACGGTTTGAAAGTAAGGGTTTTTGGTTCTGCTCTCTTTATCCCCGAGAGAAAAGTACAAATGCTCCGGCCGCTTTTTCATATCATGTGAAAAAACATACTCCTTGAAACCGGGAAACCAAAAAGACCCCGACATACTCGCAGCCCTTGAAAACAAACCGGTCTGATAAAGCGCATACACGGCAAACAGCCCAGCAAGAGAATATCCGGCAATCCCTCTCCATGAAACGGTTCCCGGAATTTCCTTCTCTGCCGTCGGTATTATTTTTTCCGCCAAAAGTTTCAGATAATCGTCCGCGCCTCCCGTGCAGGGCGTGCAGTCCTTTACGGCAGGAGGCACATCCCACGGCGACATATCGTGATCCCACCGAAGCTGTGTTATTTCAACCAGAGAAAAATCAGGGCAGTCCGCGGATTGCAGGGTTTCGTACACTCGTCCGCCCTCGCCGGAAAAAGTGTTCAGGTATATTACAGGACCGTCAGATATACCGCCTGCATATACTGCAACCTTCTTTTGGCCAATCACGAACTGTTTCATTTTATTTTACCACCTTCCGCCTGACATTTCCCGATATAAAAATCATACTATGTTTGACGGCAAATGCAAGTGCGCAGATTATTGCCGACCTGCATTTTGTTTGATGCGTCCGCTATCGGGAACGCTATATCTATTGCGTTCCATTTATAGATACTTTAGTCGATTTGACCTACGAATTTGTAATAAACAGTCAACTTCTGTTCTTTCACTCCGTTGACCATAACTGGATTGTGTACTTCTATCTTTTCTATCAGCGTGTTCAATACCGTTGCTGTCAGTTTCTTCATTCCTGCGCACTGTGCAAGGCTCTCTGTAAACTGCTCTGCATTGGTAACGACGGCAGATTTCGCTTTATGCTGTCTTTCCAGTTCCGACAGCTTCCCGCTGGAATAATCCTCATACAGACGGATATACATCTGGTCAAGTTCTGCGTTCCTCTTTTTGAGTTTCTCAATCTCCGCCTTTACTTTTTCCGACCGTTCTGCATTACTTTCATTCATGCTTAGAAGTACGTTGTTTATGAATTTTTCTTTGTCTTTCATTGCTTTTACTGCGTGCCTGTCAATGATGTCCTGCACTGTCTGCCACACTTCTGTTGGATAGTTGGAATAGGTGACTTAGAAAATATCCATTATTCAAGGGTTTCCAGTGCCCCTATGAACTTGTAATGGATAGTAAGTCGTTGAATTTTCTGCCCGTCAACTTCTACGGGTTCAGAAACAAGAATTTTTTCTATAAGTTGGTTGATTATCTTAAAATTGAGTTCCGTTATTCCTGCATAACCGCTTATCTGCTCAGAGAGAAATTGTCAAGTGTATTTGTAAACTTTTGACAAAATTTTATGTATAACATTCTCCATTATGAGATGCTTTTCTCAAAGCACTATAAGTCGAATTTAAAATGCCACTCTCCCCTGCAAGACAAAAATAAGCAGTGATCTGTATTTCCTATTTTACAGACCACTGCTTAAATTTCTATTAAACCGATAGCCGATACCCCATATTGTTTGTATATAAACAGGTTTGCTGGGATTATCTTCTATCTTTTCTCTGATATTTCTGATATGACTCATGACAATATTGTAATCACCAGAATATGGCTCTTTCCATACAGTATCATATATCTGCTCCTTACTAAAGACTATTCCAACATTTTGGGCAAGAAGCAACAAAATTTCAAATTCTGTAAATGTTAATTCAATCTCCACGCTATTCTTACTCACAATGCGTCTGATTTTATCAATATGCAATGCACCAAGATTTAATACATCTTCTGGTAAGTCCATAATTGTAAATGCTCTTGCCCCTGCACTAACATATGACATTATATGACGAAACATATCTTCTTCATTGTCATTGAAAGTCAAAATCATCATTTTTCCCAAATAATCATCTCCCCTTAAACTTGTCAAAAGAAATGATTGATTACTCAGAAAATGTCAGCTTTCCATGATCCATCTCGTACACTTCATCGCACAGCACTTCTATATCCTCTTTGTTATGACTTGCCAAAATAATAGATTTCCCTTCATCCTTTAAATTTAGAAGGATTTCTCTAACATCTTCTACGCCCTGATTGTCTAAACCGTTCATTGGCTCATCCAAAATCAGAATGTCCGGATTTTCCATAATAGCCTGAGCAATTCCAAGTCTCTGACGCATCCCCAAAGAATATTTGCCAACTTTCTTTTTACTATTCGGATCAAGTCCAACCCGTTCCATGCTCTCCTTTATTTCTTCTTTCCCTATGATGTTTTTAATACTTGCAAGATACTCCAGATTTTTATATCCGCTATAAGAGCTGAGAAAACCGGGAGTTTCAATAATAATTCCTATATTATCGGCAAAATCCGTATCCTTACCGATTTCTTTGCCGTCAACAATTACTCTGCCGCTGGCAGGCTTTAAAAAGCCTATAATCGTCTTAAATAAAACAGTTTTTCCAGAACCGTTTCTTCCAACAATTCCATAGATTTTTCCTCTTTCAAATTCTATTGAAACATTGTTAAGAGCAATATCTGAACCAAATTTTTTTATTACCTTATCAACTTTTATAATGCTTTCCATAATCTTAAACTCCTTCCACTTCTTTACCTTTCAACAAATAACTACCCAGCCGGTAACAGATTATGATAATTATAACCTGAGCAAGCATTACACTTATCATAGAGAATCCATACATACCTTCATACAAATCACTTTGTACATACATTCCCCAAACTCCAAACATATACTTTGCACTCTTTCTAAAATGGAAACCACTCAGAAAAGTGAAACCTTCTATTAACAATATAACTGCCGGTATCAATTTTTTAATCTTTAAGGTTTCCAACAAAAGAAATAATGCTGATAAAGTCATTGCATGAACTGTCCATAAAACAAAAATCGTCAATATTTCTTTTAGATTTCCTGTAAACTTCTGTAATGTGAACAAGTCAATAATCTTGAATAGTGCCAATAAACAAACCGCTGCAAATACCCCATTCCACAGGTTTCTCAAGAAATAATGTTTCCACCACTTTTGTATCCACCCATACCGCACAATAACAAAGCGACTATTCTGCTTGTCCATGCCAAACCGAAAACCAATTATCAATAAATAAATTCCTATCGGAAATAACCAGCATCCCAAAGGAACTAACGGAAACGTACCCATTTCATCCATAGGAACACCTGCAAATAACTGAAAAAATAAAGACATTCCCGTCTATTCCTCCTCCACCTCATCCTTAAAATCTACCCGTCCAATCAACCATAAAGAAATCAATGCCAAAATCAATATAATTACACAAAATAAAACAATGACTTTCCATTGTCCACCATTTCCATCTATGGCATATCCGGGAATTGCTTTTGCCATAAGAGATAAATTTGTAAATCCCTCCTGTTGCAATAAGTATCCTGAAATCTGTATACTGAATACGATCAATATTCCATAGATTTCTTTCAGCAAAAGATTGCACACATAAAGCAAAAACCCAATTAATACCAAATACAGGAATAGAAAGACCAAAGTAATCATAAATGCCTGCGGGACTGTCATTGTTTGCATGATATTCACCCACGGAAATGAAATATTATATTTTACTCCTAAATGATTCCCCGTATCCATTGCCAAATGATAAACCGGACTGCTCCACATATTTCCAAAAAAGCCAAACAATAAACTGACAGCTACCGATACAACAGCTATGCCAGCAACATATAGAAATGCCTGAATCATAATATATTGCAGCATAGCTGCATTCCATTTTTTCCGGCTGCTCCTGCATAATGACAGATATGTATTTCTTTTTATAAAAGGCGCATTTGATATAATCAATAACCAGCCAACAACGAGGAACAAAATACTTTTATGATGATGCTCCACCACAATGAAAGCTTCCAAAATATTAACGGGTTCCCCTACATCCAACGCATACTGTATAAAATAATTCAACCAGTATCCAAACAATGCCATTCCCAAAAGAAAGCCCATGATTACCCGCTTATTACGCTGTTCTTCCAGAAAAGTAGTTCTCGCCATGTAAAAGACCTGCTGTATCCTACCCATTCCGATACCTCCTTTTCAATCCCCACATGACCACAAATGATACTAACAAAATATAGATACATTCCATAAACCCAGACAATGGATAATTATTCAAATCATCCCCACGCATAAGATAAATCGGATTCAGCACTGAAATTTTCCCTAACGCCAGCCACATAGCTTCATACAATACAAATGGTGCGATTAATGCTACATATTTATTGGGAAGCCATACTGCAAACGCAAGACCGACCAACGCCCATATACATCCGAATAGAAAACCCAGTATCACTTTCCAAAGAAAAATATACCATTCTCCATAGTTTTCTATATAACAAACCAATGCCGTTCCTGCCATAAGTCCCTCATCACTTCCCGTTGGTATTCCGGGCATTCCGAAGCAATACGCAATACTCAAAACAATGATGAACGGAATAGCCAGCATCGTTCCTCCAGAAAGTGCAACCGTAACAATGCGGGCAAGACCAAATTTTTTCGGCAACATTCTGGAATAAATCATTTTTAAATATCCACTGCGATACTCTTCACAAAAAACCGAGGCATAGGCAAGTCCGGGAAATATAGCTGCAAACGGTGTAAATCCTGATGCTGCAAACACTTCCATCATAATAAAATAGCTGCTTCTGCTCCTGTTAAGCGGCGCATGAAATGCCGCTGACACCAAAATGCACGTCACTACGAAAAGACCTGCAAAAAAACCTTTGTTTAAGAAACTTCTTTTCAAATCTTGTAAAAAGAACCCTTTCATATTACTCGCTCCTAACTATTTCTCCCGATACTGCATTCACACAAATACTCCATGTAGAGCCATTTGCCACAAATGCTTCAGCTAATTCTTCATTCTCCATCCATGCAGACATTGGCGTATAAATATGCCATACAGGAACTAATTCTAATTTATTTTCATCTTCTTTATAGATTGGATAATATAACAATTCAACTTCCGTCAGAACTGCTTTATTACTTCCATTTATTTTTCCACTATTCAAAAGTGTTTCCAAAATCTTTTCAATCTGTCCCCATGACAACACTGTTTCACATTGTTCACGTGTTTCCACTTTGCCAAGACAAGCATCCAGACTTAATGTTGCAATGCTTTCTTCACATATCCATGCTTTTCCAGACGTAAAAATTTCCCCTGACGCAATAGAGCCAAATTCATGTACAACCCCCATACCTTCGTAAGACGGAGTAAACTCAACTTCGATAAATATGACATTTTCTTTCTGATATTGCGTAATTTTGTATATATCAATTTCTGCCATACCAATTTTTGAAAGTTTTGTTAATAATATTTTTTCTGTTTCCCTATAAACATTTTCACTATCTGCTTCCTCTAATACAGTTTCACCAGCAGATTTATAAATTGATGCACACTTTTCATATAAAAATTCATCTTGATAATATGCACCTGTTCCATGTGAAAAACTTGCAGTCTTTTGTCCGTCTGATACTTCACAAACAGGTGCGCTCCCAAAGACGGAAAAGACTGCCCTATCTTCTGCCTGCTCGTTTTCTGCCTTAGATTGTTCCATTTCCTTTTGTGCTACCTCTGATAAATCCTTAATATTTCCTGTTTCACTTTCTAAAAACTCTGTCAAAAGGTCTTTTGTAAGCGCTTCATTTTCACTCAGTACCATATGATAGACATTTTGTGGCACATCCGGCATCTGTGCCTGAATTCTGATTGCATTATCTCCCGTACCAATGATACTGTTAATTTCCTGCATATCATTTTCCATTTCACTTTCGGACTCATTCACTATTGCAGCCACTTCATCCTCCACTGAATCTTTTGCATGAAGAATGTCCCCATCAGCCGAACTTTCCGGAGCCTTCTGGCAGCCACAAATACCAACTGCCATCAACATTGTTACAACCACTAATCCCAAAACTTTATTTCTCATAATTGCCTCCTGTACGATTTATTATGAGCATATTATAAATTCAATTTTTTTGTTTTCTTCTGTATTGCGAAATTCGACCACATTATTGCCGAAATCCACCCAAAAGAGCTGTTACAAAATCATATCGCATCTTTCAGCATGAATTTGCAACAGCCCTCTGCTACATCTCTTTTACATACATCATAACATCCGTTTGTATTATATTATTTTCATAAAAAAATGTTATATCTCCATGATACTTTTCCACAATTCTACGGACATTTTTAAGTCCTATCCCATGATTGGCTTTATCTTCTTTTGTCGTTTCCAAAAAATTCTTTTTCTCGTCTGCAATCATCTGGCAGCTATTACAAATATTTAAAAATAAAATCCCCTTATCAAGTTTTATCGTTATTTTCAGTTTCTTATCTTCTGTCTGCATGGAAGCATCTATGGCATTATCCAATAGGTTTCCCAAAAGTACATTTAAGTCAAATGAACGCAAGCGCAACTGTTCTGGTATGCTGATTTTTGTTTCTACTACATTTAAAACCTCATTCGCCTTTTGTATCTTATAGTTCAGCAAACTGTCAACAGCATCATTCCCTGTCTTAACATATTCCTCCGGATTGGTCATAAAATTCTTCATAGAGTCTAAATATTTATTCGTTTCCTCTACCTCTTTCCTTTGTACTAAGATTTGCAACGCTAAAATGTGGTTTTTCATATCATGTCTTAAGGCACGAACCCTGTTTTGAGATTCCATAATGACTTCTAATTGGTTTTGATATGCATATGTTTGTTGTTTATATATATCATGATCCCTTAAATGTATATAATTTTCTGTCAATATATTATATAGATAAAATACACTGATATTGATAATTAACATACAGCTGCTAATCAATATTGCAAACATTTTCTCAAGTTCTCCTAGCATTAGCACACTTAAGACAATAACACTCATTGCAGGGATGACCAACAGCAATAATGTCTGCTTTCTATCAAAAGCTATCTCTTTGGCTTCGGGTGGATAAGAAATATGACTTATAATCGTTGTACAAATCAACATCAACAGAGCCTGAATTGCAGGCTGCTGAAATTTTGCAATATTCCCAAAAACAAAAAGAACTATCAGGGAATTTGCCATATCCAAACTAAATAATACCAACGATACCCATAACCTTGTTTTCCACAATTCGTGATAAAAACAAGTAAGTCCTATTATCCCTAAACAATTACAAATCTCATACAGGGCAGATACCCCAAATATGCTATACATTGTTGTAGTTAGCAGGCAATATATCCCCAACCCAATTTTTAGTAATTTTTCCACTATATCATCCACTGACAAAAATACATCCATGACTTTCTTTAAAAGCAAAGCTCTAAGAACATTTACAATTAACACAATTATCGGACTATATGATACCATCACTCATCTTCGCTTTCTGATGCTGTATTATTTTACTTCTAATTTCTTTTCTATACGGCTTACTGATATTTAAAATTTCCCCATCTACCATTTTTACCATTTCATAAGAATATTCACTTACATATGCCTGGTTAATAATATATGATTGATGAATCATCAAAAAATCAGTAGGAAGAGTCTCTGCTATGTTTTTTAACTTTCCATAAAATTCTTCCTTTCCATCTTTTTTTACAATTATTATTTTCTTATCCATGCTCATAAAATAAGCAATATTTCTTACCGAAACTCTGAAAACAGAGTTTCCCTTTTGGTATTCAAAATAGGTATCCGCATTGCTTTTTTGCTTTACGCTTCTTATTAGCACTTCTCTTATATTTTCGGTAGAGATAGGTTTAATCAAAAAATCTAATGGTTGAACTTTAAATAACTGCATGGCATAACTTTCCTTTGAAGAAATATATACGATATGCGTCTGCATATTCTCCATTTCGTTGCGAATAAAATTTCCTACTGCAATGCCATTCTTTTGGACTAATTCTATGTCAAGAAAAAGCAGGTCTAATTCTATTCCCTTTTTCAAATCATTTTGTATGCTTTCCCCGGAATACCATACCTCAACATCAACTTTTATCTCTATTTCTTTTGAAAGTTCGTAGATCTGTTCCTCCAAAACAGAGCATAAAATCTTATCGTCATCACAAATTCCAATCTTATACATAGTCATTTCCTTTCAGTTAACACAGTACCAATCACTTTCTTCTTGCATCTTTTGGTTTCTCCGCATTTTTTGGTATCGCCCAAACCCGACTGAACCGAACCACTCCTTCAATTCTATTTTCTGAGCAGAGCTTCTGTATTCTGCGCTCAGAGATGCCCCATTTTTCTGATGCTTCCTTTATTGATATATAATCCATGATTATTCCTCCATCTATGATTTCTATTTTATACGTTTAAACGAGTAATGGCAATCCTTTTCCATAACTTTTCAAAATCTTAAAGTTTAGAACCACGAAAATTCAGCAACCGCTATATTACTACCACTTGACCTCCATCCCAATAAACGGAAAAACTTCTAGGCAGATTCCCTTTGGCAATCTGCCCATTATTCATCCGTAGTTCCCTGCAAGTATTTGAGCCTACACTCATTTTTTCTTGATTTTATAAGCTTTTTATTCACTGCGTTTTATGTAGGTACAATTATTTTTATTTTTGCCTACATAGTTTCAATGCCAGTAAAATAAAGACTTTTTGCGTAGGCACAATTTTTCATAGGGAACTACGGTTCATTACCTCACCCCTTTATCCTTCTGCCTTGCCTGATGCACCCTATTCGCTTCCCTTATCTTTACAATCTTCTCTTTTTGTCTAAGTCTGTCCCTTATGCTCATGGAATCCACCGCTTTTTCTCCGTAGATTTTCTCCCACTCTGTACGAGCCGCCTGATAATCAAAATATTCTTTCTTGGCTACATTAAATTCCTTATAGAATGCCTGAACAGAATCGAATTTGTATTCTCTCACGATAGAGGAAAGCCGTTTTTTCATATTGGAAATCTGATTGTCGATACTGTCAATTTCCTGCTGTAATTCCTTTCGTCTGCCACCCTTGAAGATACCCTTGCATTCAGATAATTCCTTCTTCAACTTATCCCGCTTTTTCTCACGCTCAAAAATTGCCTTATTTTGGTCTTTAAGTCTGCTGTCAACCTCTTTCAGACGGGGATATTTACTCGCCAGCACGGAAGGCTGTGGCTGTGGCGGTCTTTCCGTTTCCGACTGTTTTGTTTCCACAGGAATAGATTTTTGCTCTGATTTCATCTGTACGATAATAGATTCTTTGACGGTGACAGTAGTTTTCTGCTGTGGCAGTCCTGCCTTATTCTGCATATCCATTTCCCGTTGCGGATTTACAGGAAACGGCATCTTTTCCTTTTCCGGCTGGACTGTCGGCACATCTTCTGCACGGACAAGACTTTCCGTTTCTTTTGGTGCTTCCTTTATAACATCGGCAGCTTGGTTGATAGCTTTTGCCACAAAATCCATTACTTTCTGCATAACTTTTGCAATCAGCTTTTCCAATAGGGCAATCGCCGCCTTAACAATATCCCCGAACAGTTTCGGCTTATTGCCGTTCTGCTCCACGGATTCCTTTACCCTATCTGTAATCTCTGTTTTCTTCAACTCCAAAATCTCCGCTTCGGATACGCCGCTTACAACCGCACGGTCAACAGCCCTGTTCCATTCCATGCGGATTTCATTGTCTATAGCATTTGAGCTAACTGTAAATCAATAGCATAACTAGCCGAAACAATCAATGGTAAAGTCAACGCCGCTTTGCGATGTCTTTGACAGCCCTGTCCGGTTTCGCCAGTGGATAATCAAGGGGCAGCCGCCAAAAGAGTTGCTGTTCCTTTGAATTATAAAAATGTAACTGTCAATTATGCGCTGCCCTATGTGGGAGAAAGGGGGAATTATCACGCGGCATACCGCCGCCCGGCAGTTCAAAATCGCACAAAGACTTGATTCTCCCTCCGTTCTGAAGCCTTCCCGTTTCCAGCCTCCCCTATCAGCTATTTTTATGAAACCAATTTCCCGATTTTTCCTTTCAAATAAGAATTGCGCACTTCTTATCTGTTTCCTTTATATCATTTTTTCCTTGTATTTACCATGTTTTTCGGCATTAATATTGACTTTATCGGGAAACCGCTATACTACATAATAAAATTTGTGAGATTTTAAGGAGAAGAAAAATATCTGTTACGATAAGAGATGCGGCCCGGGAAGCGGGAGTCTCTACCTCCACCGTTTCCAAGGTTCTGAATAATTGGAGCACCATTTCACCCGAAACCTGTGCCCGTGTCCGCCAGGCTATCGAAAAGCTGCACTACACGCCCAACGCGCAGGCCGTCAGCTTTGCCAAAGGCGCCGCAAAGAACATCCTGTTTCTTTCCAGCCTGAAAAAAGAGGAAGCTTACCACAATCCGCATATGTTTGATACTTTATGCGGCGTGCAAAAAGAATTATCCTCCCATGGTTACACGCTGATGCTGATGGAGCCTCCCGATAACGTTTCTCCCGAGACGTTTCTGAAAGATCAGATCGCAAGACGGATCGCAGACGGTATTTTGATTCACGGCTCCTGCAATATCCCCAGCCTGTCCAAAATCATGCTGAAATACCAGTATGAAAACGTGGCCTTCCTTGCAGAACGCCGCACAGACGATATCTCCATGCGGCGTTTAAACGGTTTCCTCGGCGGTATGTACGATTACGGATACCGCATTCCCGAAGAATATATTTGTTATACGGACTCCACCGGCGAGGACGCTTACCGGCAGTCCATGGCGCTTCTCTCCCTGCCGGAGCCTCCCCGCGCCATTGTCTGCGAAAACAGCCTGCTCGCCTTAAGCCTCTGCAATGCCATACGCGAAAAACGGCTGCGCGTTCCCGACGAAGTCGCCTTTCTTACTTTTGACAGCTATCCCTACTCCGCCCTGATCGAACCTGCTCCTACCATTATAGATATTGACGTCTATGATCTGGGCGTTCAGGCCACCGTCATGCTGCTTCGCAAGCTGGAAAACCCTTCCCTGCTGGTACAGACCTACACAACGCTTCCCATCCTGCGTCAGGGTTCTACAACCATGCCCGTTTCCCGATAGACAACGCGAGCAGGAATGCGAATCGCTTTCGGTTTTTTCCCTTTATTCGTCCTCCTCCTGCCCCATCCGCGAATCTTCCGACGTTTCTTCCTGCCCGATATGGAGAATTTCTTCGTTCAAAGACATCATCCTGGCGTCCAGCGCGGCCACCATCTGCGCGCATTCCACGAGCTGTTCCCTGATGTGCTCCGGTGCGTTACCTTCGAATTTATAGTGAATCTTATGCTCCAGGCTGGCCCAGAAATCCATCGCCACCGTGCGGATCTGGATTTCCACCTTCGTGTCGGCAATCCTGTCCGAAAGATACACCGGCACCTTCACCAGCATGTGATAGCTCTTATAACCGCTCGCCTTCGGATTCACAATATAATCCTTTACGGAAATAACCTGGATATCCTTCTGATTACTGATCATCTCCGCAATCTGATAAATATCCGAAGCAAAGGAACAGATCACGCGAATACCCGCAATATCATTGACATAGCGCACCATATTATCTATAGTGGATTCATATCCGTGCTTTTTCAATTTCTTGACTATACTCTCCGGCGTCTTAATACGCCACTTGATATGCTCAATCGGATTATATCTGTGCACATGCTGAAACTCGTCATTTAAAATCTCCAGCTTCGTGGAAATCTGTTTCAGGGCGGAATTATAAATCAGCTGTACTTCCTTCCAGCTGTCAATGTCGCCGTCTTTCTCTCTATCTACACACACTTCCATAACAAACGAATCCCCCGATAAAATTAATAATTGTAATATGCCAGCTACGCTGCTGCTTGCTTTTCCTTTGCAGCTATTATACCACATTTTATATACAATGTATATATTAGACAAAATTTTCTAAACTCTTAATAATTTATTGTCTATTTTCACCATCTTCTGTCATTCCATCCGCCATAAGACATGGCAATATGACAGGAATCGTTACCATAATCGGGTACATATACCGTACCAGCACAGTCGGCGAGAGCAAAAGCGTCAGACCGTAAACGGCCGGAAATACCGCCGGAATCATCTCCCGATATCTTTTCCTGTACAGGGCCGCCACAAAATAAAAATACAACAGCCACCAATACAGCGCGGGCGCAAAAAGAATCCTGATCACCGGCGCTCTCTCGTAAATATTATCAGATACGATTTTTTCCATAAAGGCGCGCAGCCCGGGAAGCAGACTGTGCTCCTCAATTTCACAGCCCGCAGGCATTTTGCGATTATCCGTGGAAAGATACCCGAATCCGCTTTCCGTCCCGATCCCGTACACCCTTGCATGGGACGTGTCCCGCAAATACCAGAGCCCCAGGGAATTATCCAGAAACGCATCAATATAAATTGCCGGATATTCCAGTCCCAGCTTGATCCATGTCTCGATCAATCCTTTCGGGTTGTCGTGTATCACGGCACGGTTCTTTACCGGATCAGCCAGATGGGGATTGTACGCCGCAAAAACCCACTCCGAAGAAAGATAGTTCTCCAGCTCCCGCCGCATGGCCGGGTCTATTTCCTCTTCCGCCTCCACCCGCGTGCGCGCCATCTGCTGCAGGGGAACGCTCAACATTTCCCGCGGGCTGCCGCTCTTTGCGTGCGTAACAGCTTTCAGCGCAAAAGAGGATACGCCAAACAGCGTCAATATAAGCAGCGTCATGCACAAATACGCTTTTCGGCCCACCCTGCCATCCTGTCTTTTCCCTTCCGACTTTTCCCTCCCGGCTCTCCCCAGTCCGATAAAGAGAATCGGCGCGCTGACAAAAAAGGCATACACGGCGTTATTTCGAAACAGCAGCATGAGAACGGTCACGATCACATAAACCGCTCGTTCTTTTCTGCCTACGGCCATGCTCCGGCCGCACACCATTTGATACAGGCAAAGCGTGTCAAGCAGCACCAACGCTGCAAAGAGCACATCCTTCGTGGTGCTGAGCGCCAGAACGGAATTAGCCGGAAAGAACGCATAAAAAAGAAAAATAAGTATCCGCGCACATCCCGCGGTCCGTCTCTTGTACAGGAAGCAAAGCGCCCATCCGAAGGTTCCCGCCATCAACGCCATCTGTACCCCCGAATGTACGGCCATGCCCGCCGAATAAGAGCCCAAAGCTCCACCCAACCTGAAAAAGGCCCCTAAAAATATTGTATGCAGAAGCGGATGATGCGTGCTGTAATCACCTGCAATCACCTGATAAAGCTGGCCCTCCGCGTCGTAAGCAAACACCGAAGGATAATAAGCCAGAAAAATCGGCAGCCAGCAGAGAAAAATAAGCAGACTGTAAAACAGCCAAACCTGCCACAATGGCCGCAGCGTCAGATTCTTCTCCTTCCTGCGCCGCCTCCTTGTCATTCCCTCCGTCCTTTTATCCCACGCCAATGTTTTCCCCATTCCCGAACCGCTAAGAACCGGCACGGCTAAAGCCGCCGCGGGTACGGACAGGGCGATCGTTTCCAGAAGGAACAAAAGGAAATCGCCTGCACGGGCCGTCATCGAACCGCCTGCGCCAAATACCGTTCCTTCATTGACAAGCCGCCAGCCAAGCACAAAGGAAGCCGCCACCGGCAGCCCCCACAAAAAAGCACAACAAATAAGCCTTTTGTTTTTCACTAAATATATATATATGTCGGATTTCCTGATATATGCTTTATTTTTCATGGATTTATCATACCATAAAAGCAGCCGCCTAAAAAGGCTTTACTTTTCCCGTCAGGATTTGTATATTTGTTAATAATAGGAATCGCAGTAAAAAAGGAGATTTGACATGTTTCGTCTGTGGGCAAAAGAATGGAAAGATAATCATATGATAAAAGACACCGTCATAGAAGACGCCCGCGGGGAAACACGCACCCACAAGGTCTTCGACTCTCTGGAAGCAGTCTGCCTGCAATTCGATCTCGGAAAACCCATCTGGCTGGAGTCCAACGTTTCCGACTTCAGACGTCACGGCAAAACGCGTTTCAGCCAGGATAACTTTATTGAAGAAATCGAATTTGATTATCTGGAAATTCATGTAATCGAGGAAGACTGAGAACTGTAAAAACATTTTAGCAGGAGGAACCGAAATTATGGAAGAAAACGGAAAAGTATATTTATCCGCGCTGGATGAGTATATCAACAAGGTTTATGTGTTGGTTTTGCTGCTGATACCGGGCGCATGCCAGTGTGCGGGCATTATGTACACATTTATGAAGGTCATGGGCTGGCTGCCGCCTGTCTCATGGACGGCATTACTTATTTTTGACGTAACCTGTCTGATTTATCTGGGGATAGGTATCTATTTTGTCAAAACAGGTTTCGAGAACGGTATATTGAAAGCGTCCAGCCTGAAAGCCGGAAAGATTTTTTCCGCTGTAATTATGATTATTCAGTGGAATTTCATTCAATATATGGTGCCCGCCGGAGACTTTTGGGGCTTTGCCTTTTTCTTTGTAGTGCTTACTACCTTTTTTCTTGACTATAAACTGGTTGCCTTTACGTCGGTAGAGATCGTGGTCTCTCTTGTAATTGGCTGGATTGTAAAGTCGACGGTTCTTTTGCCGGCCAAAGACGAGATGTTTATTGCAAACATAGCCGACAGAGGCGTTTGTCTGGCCCTGTCCCTGCCTACTACAGTGCTTTTGACCTATCTGGTAAACCGTTTCCTCGTCAACGCCAAAAAGGACGAGATGGATCGCAATAACGAAAAGGTTAAAAATGTTCTGGATTCCGTGCAATCTCTTTCGGAAAACCTGCTGAACGCAGGACAGATTCTCTCGCAGATTTCGGAAAATGAGAGCGCGTCCGTGGAAGAGCTGTCAGCAACCAGCGAACAGTTACTGGAAAGCAGTAACAGACTGGACGACAAAACCAGAGAAAGCATGGAAAATCTGAACGAGCTGGATGAGTGGAAAAACGTTGTGGCAGATAATGTGGAAAAAGTGGAACAAACTTCCACGGATTTGTTATCCAAAACAAAGGAAAACGAGAAACATCTTGCCGAATTAAAGGAAATCAACGGAGAAGTTTCCAGGTCAATGGTGGCCACCACGGATGTGGCTGAAAAGCTGTCGAAGGCAGTGGATCAAATCGGAATGACATTAGACCTGATAAGCGATATTTCCTCTTCCACAAATCTGCTTGCCCTGAACGCTTCCATAGAGGCAGCCAGAGCGGGCGAGGCCGGAAAAGGGTTTGCCGTGGTAGCTCAGGAAGTAGGTAATCTTGCGAACAGCACACAGGAATCTCTGGAAGAAGTATCGAAGGTCATACAGACAGTACAGAACAACGTGCAGGAAATTACCATGTACGTCAACGACAATTCCCGGAAATTGGAAAAGCAAAACGAGCATTTTTCCAATGTCTATTCGGGTATACAGGATATGACCAGGCTTCTTGACGTTGCGGCAGATGCCGTAAGCGCCATGGGCGAAGCGCATCACAGGCAGGCTGCGGTAATCCAGAGCACCGTATCCATCAACAAGGAAATTGCCGACGATATCAGCAATGAGAACGCCCAGTTCCAGTCCATCAACGGCATGGTGGAGCACAATGTGAATGATATTACGGAGATGTCCAACCAGATCAGTACCATTAACGGGATGGTGGACGAGATCAATAATCTTTTGAAACGGGAAGGATGATGCCAATCTGCATAAAATGATTGACTTTGCACAACATAAGTAGTAGTATCATACTATAGTACACATAGTTTTTAAAACTACATGTTAAAGTTTTAGTATTTACTCCATGTAAAAAGTATGATCCATGTGAAAAAGTAAGAGGAGTTGATTTTATGCAGATTACAATTCGTGAACCCGGAAGCGCCATCACCCATTTCATAGGTATGATGATGGCAATTATAGCGGCCACGCCGCTTATGGTAAAAGCGGCCGTTGACGCCGACCGTACCGCCTTTATCGCCATGGCCGTTTTCATCGGCAGCATGGTTGCGCTTTACGGCGCAAGCGCCCTCTATCACAGCGTCACCGTAAAGGACAGCATTTTAAAAATATTCCGCAAGGTGGATCATATGATGATCTTTGTGCTGATTGCCGGCTCCTACACGCCCGTATGCCTCGTTGTCCTTGGCGACCGTCGTGGATACGCGCTTCTTGCGGCAGTCTGGAGCATCGCCATTATCGGTATGCTGATCAAGGCATTCTGGATTACCTGCCCGAAATGGTTTTCTTCCATTCTCTACATCGCCATGGGATGGGCCTGTCTTGCCGTCTTTGGCACGCTGTGGAATACACTGTCCCTTGGCGCATTCCTGTGGCTTCTTACAGGCGGAATTTTCTATACGGTGGGCGGCGTAATCTACGCATTGAAGCTGCCTTTATTTAATGCCAGGCATAAGAATTTCGGTTCTCATGAGGTGTTCCATCTGTTTGTGATGGCCGGCAGTTTCTGCCATTTTCTGTTCATGTACTTATATGTAGCCTGAAATCATGAATGCCAATGAACAAAAACAAGCGCAGGACGGATGAACCGCCTGCGCTCTTTTACTGTTTATCACTGTCCCTAATCGTCGTAACCGTTCGGGTTATTGCTCTGCCACCTCCAGGAATCCGCGCACATTTCCTTTATGCCGTACTGCGCCTCCCAGCCAAGCTCCCGCTTCGCTTTATCCGCATTGGAATAGCAGGTAGCGATATCGCCTGCGCGTCTGTCCTTGATCACGTAAGGAATCTTCACGCCGGTAGCTTCCTCGAAGTTTTTCACGATGTCAAGTACGCTGTAGCCGACGCCCGTGCCCAGATTGTAAATGCAAAGGCCTGCCTTCTCCTCAATCTTCTTAAGCGCCTTCACATGCCCCACTGCCAGATCCACCACATGGATATAATCGCGCACGCCCGTACCGTCCGGCGTATCGTAGTCGTTACCGAAAACGCCAAGCTCTTTGAGCTTGCCAACCGCAACCTGCGTAATGTAGGGCATCAGGTTATTGGGAATACCGTTTGGATTCTCGCCGATTGTACCGCTCTGGTGGGCGCCGATGGGATTGAAATACCGAAGCAGAATTACATTCCACTCGGAATCGGCCTTCTGGATGTCCATCAGAATCTGTTCCAGCATCGACTTGGTCCAGCCGTAAGGATTGGTGCACTGACCTTTCGGACACTCCTCCGTAATGGGAATCACCGCCGGATCGCCATATACCGTAGCCGAGGAAGAAAAGATAATATTTTTTACATTGTGTTTACGCATCACATCCACCAGGGTCAGCGTCCCCGCAATGTTATTTTCATAATATTCCCAAGGCTTCTGTACGGATTCCCCAACCGCCTTAAGGCCTGCAAAGTGAATGCAGGAGTCGATTTTTTCTTTTGCAAATACCTGCTCAAGCGCCTCCCTGTCCAGAATGTCCGCCTTGTAAAATGTTACCGGCTTCCCCGTAATCTTCGCCACTCTGTCAAGAGATTTTTCACTGGAATTTGACAGGTTATCAACCACCACTACGTCATAACCCGCATTCTGTAATTCCACCACTGTATGAGAACCGATATATCCTGCACCGCCTGTTACCAAGATTGCCATAACTGCACCCGCCTTTCTTTTCGGAATCGTAATTTTTGTTCTTAACGTGATTTCAGTCTACACCGTTTTCCCAATATTATTCAATATCGGAATGTTATGCAAAGCTGTTTAAATGTTGTATAATTTACAATTCGATCCCATTTTCCTCACACAGCTTTCTCGCGCTTTCTACCGAATCAATCCCCGTCTTATTTTTGATTGGCGCAAATTCCCTGCTTCTGACCACCTCATAGGGCAGACAGGAATCCAGTTCGTGGATCATATCAAGCACCAGCTGTTCAAACTTATAGCCGTTTGGCTCCTCCGGCTTCACAAGCTCTCCCTTTTCATCCAGATACGGAATTTTCTTCTCCACAATATGAAGCGGAAGCCTCCTGGCCACAATGTCCTCCAGATCCTTCACGCGGAAAAGATAATTCAGAATCACGCCGAAATGATATGCCGGACCGCCCTGTGCATTTTTGGCCGCCATCAGTTCCGGCGTCATGTCATAATATTCCACAATGGAAGGCCTGCCGTCTTCCAGACACATGGCGCCCACTTTCTCATCCGCCGCAGTTTTCGCAACCACCTTGGCCCCAACCGCACTGTCTGTCGCGATGGTGGCGCCTACAAAACAGGGATCGGCGATACGCTGTAATACGTTATCCACCGCAAACACATTCAGCCACTCCACGCCATCCTGTCTAACTTTATCAGTGACGCCCCATTTCTTCATGGATAAAAACCAGCCGCCGTTGCCGTTGGGGGAAGTGGACATTTTGTTCTTCGCTTCCATATATACCCTGCCCTGATAATCAGAGGCCGGCGCCATATCCTGCATGAAAAAGGTCACATAGTCCGCGTTATATCCGAAATACTTCTTATCTTCAAAAAATCTGACAGTTGTGTCATGATTCTTGTCGCTGGTCATCACATAAAGAGGCACCCAGGCCCCCGCCTGCTCTACCACATCCATCAGATTTTCAATCAGCCGCTGAAAAATAAAGACCTCCTTTGTCAGTCCGATATTGTATACGCCCTTGGGCGCGTCTGAGCCGAGTCTCGTACCCATGCCCCCAGCCAGAAGCACTGCGCCCACTTTACCGGCCCTGATCGCATCCAGACCAATCTTTGTATATTCGTCCCTTTTCTTTTCAATCTCAGGAAGCTGCATCACCTCAATCGGTTCAATTTTCCCTCTGGGATTCAGCGCCTCCTTCTTTTCGCACAGGGACAGCACCTCAAAATCCGTCTGCTCAATCTGTAAAAGCAGAGCTTCCTTCTCCCCATCGTCGAGCTCCTCATAGTATTTCAACACATGAAGCTGCCCGTATTTTTCCAGTTTTTCGTATGCCTCCTGATAATTCATGATACCCTCCTTATTTAAAGTTTCTCCAATCCGGCTATTCTCCATACAGTTACCGATAATTCCGCGCAATCAGATAACTTATTATACCCTCTCCAGAACTTTTTGTCATTACCTGCAATTATTGATTTTTTATACCTTTTAGCGTACACTAAAGAAAAAAAAGATTATTTGTACCGACAGAAAGGAGTCTGACTTATTTTATGAAAAAAAAATCACTGCCTGTTCTGTTGGCCGCATCCCTGCTTGCCCTTTCGGCGGGCGCCTGCGGCACAGAAAATGCCGCCCCTTCCGAACAGGAGCAGCTGGATATAAGCTCGATTGACGGCGAAGCTGCGGCAGATACAGAGGACAGCTCTTCCAAAAACGAAATCGCGGACAGCCCGGAAAATCAGGACGTCGAAGAAAGCCCGCAAGATTCTGACACAAATGTCACAAGCAATCATACCGATGCATCCGGCACGCATTCCCGCGTGTCCGTCACCGCAGACGAAACCCACAACGAAATCAAGGCAGACGACGGCACGGTGCTTCTTACCAGTGACGTCAGTATGCCCGTAGTGTCCATTGAGGGCGCGGAGGATGCCGCGGCAAAAATCAATGCGGACATTGCGGATTATTATGCGGTATTTTCCTCTAGCGACGAAGAAACCGTCTCGATGGCGCGTTCAGACTACGAGGCCAGCCAGGCTGATGAAAACGGCGGATGGTTCCATGGCTACGGCCAGTCTGCATCCTTTCGCGTGACCCGTATGGACGACAAAGTCCTCTCTCTGGAACTGACCGTCTACAGCGACACCGGAGGAGCCCACGGCAATTACGGCTCTGTCGGCAAAAACTATGACCTAAGGACAGGGAATTTGATCGGCCTTATGGATCTGTCTGCGGATTACGAAGCTTTTCACGCCACAGCCCTTGATTATATGGTCAACCTGGCCCAGACGCCCGCTTATAAAGACCGCCTGTTTGAACCCTCCAAGGCCGATCTGGACAGCGCGCTTTTCGATGGAGAGAACTGGACTTTTACCTTAAGCGGTATCAGCTTTTTCGCTGATCCTTATGCGCTCGGCCCCTACGCCTCCGGGGAAATCTATTTCCGGCTTCCCTACGAAAAAGCCTATGACCTTGGATTAAAAGAGGATTACCATTACAACGGGAATTTCATGGAGGAACGCTACTATACCTCCGAATATGCCCCGGATACCGGGGAACTTTCGATCGACGGGACGCCGGAATACAGCTTTGATTTAAACGGAGACGGGACGCAGGAAGGTCTTGCCTTTTACGGTCTTGTCAGCGAGGACGGCTCCCAAAGATATGCTTATTATATCGACGGAACAGATTGGGGCGCCGTTGTAGAAGAACAGCTCGGTGAACTGGCAAAAAACGGCTATCTTGCTACCACCTACGTTCTCTACGACGTTGATCCGTCAGACGGACTGACAGAAATTGCCCTCCTGTTTACGGACTTTTCCGGGGACTCGGCGGCAGACTCCGAAAGCCGGGAATATACCTATCTTTTCCGTTACACGAAAGACAAAGAGCTGCAGTTTCTGGAAAGACGGGACGGCTTTATTTCAAGGCCGCCGCAATCTTCTTAGCCTCCTCTGGCGTATAGAACAGCCGCGCCGAGGCTTCCACTGCAATGTCAGTGATATGCTCATTCTTGAAATAGAACTCTACTTCTGGGGGAGACATTTGCATCTCCCCCTCTTTATATTCCTGAATCAAGTCGTTCAGTCTGCGAAAATGCGTCGTCAGCTCTAAAAAATCCTGTATTCGGTCAATCGTGCTGCTACCGTACACCTGTTTTTCCAATTCACACACCGCAATTACCTGCATCGCAAGTTTTAACTCTCCCGTAATGTCAGAGGCTTCCATCAGCACGTCAGGCCGCTTCTCCAGACAGGTCAGCATATACTCCTTCGCCCCGGCAATATCCTTCCTTGCAAAATAATCCGCCAGCCGCGCCTTCACTTCCGCGGTCTCCCGCTTTTCATCAGTCATTCCCACCTTGCACTCGTATACCTTTAGCCCCTGCACCTGCGTCCAGACATACAGGAGGAACTCGGAAATAAATCCGTAAACGCGCTTGTGGTAATCGTCGTAGCCGGAAGCGTCTATCCTCTCTTCTGCCTTCTCAAAAATACCGAAAAGCCACTCGCAGTAGGCGTCATAGAGCGGTTTCCTGCACACGCACATATTACCGAAATAAGTGCCTTTCCCATGCACCAACCTCTCAAAGGTTTCCCAATACGCCGGATAATCCCGCCGGATCACCTCTCCCACCGCGTCCAGATCATGAATATTATAATCGCTCGCATAGCCGTCATAATAAGTATAATTCAGCTTCAGCTTTTTGGATGCAATCATATCATATTCGGAAAGAATCTCCTCATATTCCTTCTCCGTCAGGATTCTTCCCTCTTCCGTGCAAAAATATCTGCGATAATGACAAATTCCCACATATTCGGAAGTTTTTATGTTTTTCCAGACCCAGTAAACGCCCGTCAGCTCTCCGTAATAGCAGTTCTTTTCCGAAATACTGACGCCCGTGTCATCTCCTATATATCCCAGATCCTCCGCCCGCGCCCGGCCCACCTGTAAGGGTACATAAACAGGATCGCCGGGAGCCGGAAATTTCTTATGTGTCATGGTAAAAATGGTTACGCTCATACATCCTCCGTCTGTCCGCCCGTCAGTCAGGCGTCCGCACCGTTTCATTCCATCTGTCAGGCCGGCGTCCCGGCCGCTTCATTCTGGCCGTTTAAAAGGGCTGCCATCTTCTTTCTCACGTGAAAGAACGCCGGTATCAAAAAGGCATCCGCAAAGATCCATGCCAGAGGACTTGCCAGGCACACCGCCACAAATCCAAAAACCGGCACCAGCAGAAAGCCCGCAAGCCCTCTGGCCAGCATCTCAAAGGCCCCCGCAAAAACCGCCAGCTTGCTGAAGCCCATCCCCTGAATGAGGAAACGGACAATGTTTACAAGGGCCAGCGGAAAATAAAACAGCGCGCTGATCCGCATGAAATAGTATGCGTTCGCTATGATCTGCTCTTCCTCTGCGTCAAGGAAAAGAAGCAGAAGCTGCTTTCCAAACAAAAATACCGCCCCCAGCGCAATGAGGGAATAAAGAAATCCCAGCTTAGTGCAGTCCTTAAGTCCCCTGTCTACCCTGTCCAGATCTCCCGCGCCCACATTCTGGCCGCCATAGGTCGCCATGGTAGAACCAAGCGCGTCAAAGGGGCATACCAGCAGCATACTCACCTTACTGCCCGCAGTAACCGCCGCCACCGCATTGGAGTCGATGCCGTTTACCGCGCTCTGCAAAATCACGCTGCCGATGGCCGTAATGGAATACTGCAATCCCATGGGGATTCCCATATTACAAAGCTTGCTCACATAGTTCCGGTTCCATCTGCACTCCTCCCGGGAGAGCTTTAAAATCGTAAACTTCTTTCGCATGTAAATCAGGCATGCAAGCCCCGCAACCGCCTGGGAAACCACCGTAGCCACCGCCGCGCCCGCAACCCCCATGGGGAGTATGACGATGCAGAAAACATCGAGAAAAATATTCATAACCGCCGCCAGAACAAGAAACACCACCGGGGTTTTGCTGTCGCCAAGAGACCGCAGAATCGCCGCCGTCATATTATAAAGAAATACCACGGGTATGCCTAAAAATATTATAATTATGTAGTCATAAGATCCGTTGATAATATTGACCGGCGTCCGCATAAGCTGTAAAATCGGCCTGCACAGCAGAGACACGGTAATCGTGATCACAACGGCAAAGACAATGGACAGCCACACGCTGTTAGCCACAAATCTTTTCAGCTCCCCCTCATGTTTCGCTCCGAATTCCTGGGCAATCGGAATGGCAAAACCATTACAGACTCCCATGCAGAAGCCGATAATCAGGAAATTGACGGAGCCGGTAGCTCCCACCGCAGCCAGCGAGTCCACGCCCAGATAATGGCCGACAATTACCGCGTCCACCATACTGTAGAACTGCTGGAACACAAGGCCGAACAGAAGCGGCACGGCAAATCCCAGAATCAGTCTCATAGGACTGCCTTTCGTCATATCTTTTTCCATAATAAAATACTCCTCCCTTTTTCCTCCCCGGACAGCAGTTCTTCCATCTCAAATCTCGGATATCGGACTGCTGAGTCTGCGACGATTGTATCACACTGTTAAGAAAACACAAGGGGCTGTGAAAGAAAATTTAAAATATTTTTTTATTTGATAAAACAGATTGACTTGCCAAAAAGAAAGTATTAAGATATTATCACTTTACGCAAAAATGGAGGAGCCGTCATGAGCAGCAGCCTTACCAAAGACAGATTTTATTCTCAGATTGTAAAACTGGTAATCCCCATCGTCATTCAGAATCTCTTAAGCGCCGCTGTAAACTCGGCGGATGTGGTCATGTTAAATTATGTGGGACAGTCCTCCATCTCCGCCGTATCTCTGGCCGCCAACTACGCCGGTGTGCTGTTTATGATCTACTACGGACTTGGCACCGGCGCGTCCATGTTAAGCGCCCAGTACTGGGGCAAGGGAGATATACAGCCCATCCGCGTGATACAGGGCATCGCCCTGCGCTTTTCCCTGCTGATTACTCTGTGTTTCTCGGCCTTTGCCTTCTTCGCGCCGCAGCTTATGATGAAGCTTTTTACAAACGACGCAGAGCTGATCGCCATCGGCGCCGGTTATCTTCGCGTCATGTCCGTCACCTATCTGTGCTGGGGCGTCGTTGAAATCTATCTGGCGATCCTGCGCAGCATCGGACGCGTCACCGTGTCCATGGTTTTAAATGTGATGGCCTTTTCCCTGAATATCTTCCTAAACGCCGTGTTTATCTTCGGCCTGTTCGGCGCGCCGAAATTAGGGGCTACCGGCGTGGCCATTGCCACCGCGCTGTCCCGTATCATTGAACTGATCGGCTGTATTGTGGTTTCCCTGTTCAGTCAGGATATCAGGCTGAATCCCGGCTATATGTTTCTTCGCAACCGAGTATTGTTTCAGGACTTTATCAGGCTCTCTCTGCCCGCCCTTCTCAACGATCTGGCGTGGAGCGTGGCTTTCTCCATGTATTCCGTCATTCTGGGACATATGGGTTCCGATGCGGTAGCCGCCAACTCTCTCGTTGTGGTAGTCCGAAATTTCGGCACTGTCCTCTGCTTCGGTACCGCCAGCGCGGGCGGCATCCTGCTTGGCAATGTAATGGGCGAAGGAGACATGGAGCGGGCGAAGGAGTACGCTTCCAAACTGATGAAGCTCACCGTCATTACAGGCGCCATCGGCGGCCTGCTGGTGCTTTGCGCCACGCCCTTTGTCCTGCACTTTGCCAAGTTGTCGGAAACCGCCATGCACTATCTGAAATATATGCTGCTTATTAACACCTATTATATTATGGGAACCGCCGTCAATACGACCCTGATTGCCGGCGTATTCCGGGCCGGAGGCGACAGCCGTTTCGGCCTGATCTGCGACACCATAGACATGTGGGGCTATGCGGTGCCTCTCGGCTTTCTCGCGGCTTTTGTCCTTAAACTGCCCGTACTTTGGGTATATTTTCTTCTGTGTACCGACGAGTTTGTCAAATGGCCCTGGGTCATCAGGCACTACCGCAGTCAGAAATGGCTGAAAAACATCACCCGTGAAAATCTGTTTGAGACGGACGCGGCCGGGCCTCGGTCGTAGCCTGTACATAGGCCCGAAACTCCTTCCTGCATCCCACATTCAGCTTTTGATAAATGTGGGATACATGCTTTTTGACCGTAGTTTCGGCAATATAAAGCTCTTCTCCGATCTGCCTGTTGGTATAGCCTCTGTAAAGCAGCCAGGCCACCTCCAGTTCCCGCTCGGACACCGCATATCCTTCCACTGCCGTAAGAAACGCCGCATAAATTTCCTCGTAGCTTCTGTTCTCAGGAGGGCCGGTTTCGTCCGCCGTCCTGCTCTGTTCCTGTTGTCTGATCTGATCGTTTACGCGAATATACAGAAGTAAAACCACAGCCAGCGCAACGCCCAGAAGCAGTGTTGCAAGCGTAGCGACGCCCCACTCTCTCCTTTCACCAAGCACACCAGCCTGATATAAAAGCAAAAGCGTCAGAAGCATCACGTAACCGGCTCCCAGAAATAATCGGAGCGCCCGTTTTTTCATGTATGCACATCCTCCATCCTGATTTCGGAATCTTCCGTCTTATCCAAAGCATCCGCCGTAGGCGCGTTCTCCTCTTCGGTATCCATTTCCACGTAATCAATGATTCTGCGTTTCACCTCCAGCTGTAAAGGCAGAAGCAGCATTTCGATGACAACCGCGTAAAGCATCGTCAAAATAGCTACCGCGCAAAGCAGCCCAAGAGACGACGGTCTGCTCAGCATACGCAGGATATGGATTACCGTAAGCAGCATACTCAAAATTCCCGCATAGCCAACCTGTTTCTGCACCATCTCCACCACGTCCTGGGTCCGCCTCAGTTCACTCAGGCGGCAGGTATAACTCTTTTTCAGAAGCTTCCACCCTCTTGCGAAGTCTTTCCAGATCCCCCCCCTGCACAGTAACGGCACTGTAAATACCAAAATAATAATAAGAGACGGCAGATCAATCAAAAAGGACATCTTTCCTCCCCCTGCCATATTGACCAGAATAACGCCAAGTAAAATGCTGATTATTTCCATAATCATAATTCATTCCCTCCTTTTGCTCTGTTTATGACTAATATGTCATTTTTAAACGCACAGCCTGCTGTTTACAAAAAACATACCACGCCGCCATCCGAAAATCCATACTACTTTCCGTTGCAAAGGTAGTATCTTTTCCATGCGTATAAGCAGACGCGCAAAAAGAGCCTGCCACCCGGCAGGCTCCCGTTTCCTCAATATTTTGTTAAAAACTGTTTCGTCCGTTCCTCCCTCGGGTGGTCAATCACCTGTCTGGGGTCTCCCTGCTCCACAATCACGCCCTCATCCATAAATATAATTCGGTCCGCCACATCTCTGGCAAAGGCCATCTCATGGGTCACAATAATCATGGTGGTACGCTGCTTTGCAAGCCCCCTGATTACCTTAAGCACCTCCCCGGTAAGCTCCGGATCAAGCGCCGAGGTGGGTTCGTCAAAGCACAGGATATCGGGCTGCAACGCCAGCGCCCTTGCAATCGCCACTCTCTGCTGCTGCCCGCCGGAAAGCTGATGGGGATAATGCTCCATCCGCTCGGCAAGGCCCATCTGATCCAGAAGGGCTTTACCGTGAGCCTCGATTTCCTCAAAAATCTGTTTCCTGTTCTGCTTAAAATCCGGCCGCTCCTTTGCCAGAAGCTTTTCCGCCAGCATCACGTTCTCAAGCGCCGTATACTGAGGAAACAGATGAAACGCCTGAAATACCATGCCGAAATGCAGTCTCTTGGTGCGCAGATCCTTCTCCTGCCCCTTTATCGGCGCGTCTGCGTCAAAGAGAGTTTCTCCCCGCACCGTAATGGATCCGTGATCCGGCATCTCCAGAAAATTCAGGCAGCGAAGCAGCGTTGTCTTTCCCGAGCCGGAAGAACCGATAATCGCCAGCGCGTTTCCCTCTTCCAAATCAAAGCTCACATCATCAAGCACCTTTGTAGAACCAAAATGTTTTCCGATATTTTTTACTTCCAAAACTGCCATCTTTTCCTCCACGCCAGAGCCTTAAACTGCCGAAGCATTCTACCTGAAATAATCAAGCCTGCGCTCTATGTAATTAAACAGTAAAGTCAATATGCCTACAAACACCAGATAAAACACGCCTGTATAGAAAAGCGGCCAGGTAAGGCCATCGCTTTTCATAAAGGAATATCCCGCGAAAGTCAGCTCATAGGCGGCAATAATGCGCGCCAGAGACGTATCCTTTACCAGTGTGATAATCTCGTTGGACATGGGCGGCACCACCCGCTTGACCATCTGCAGAAGCGTGACCCTAAAAAAGATCTGGCTCTTCGTCATGCCAAGCACTTCGCCCGCCTCTCTCTGTCCCACAGGAACACCCTCAATTCCGCCTCTGAAAATAACAGAGAAGTAGCAGGCATAGTTGATACTGAAAGCCACCACCGTGGCGGTAATCCGCCCGGCTTCACTGCCGCTCCAGATATTCTGCCCAAGCCACAGACCCGGTCCGTAAAAGATGATAATCAGCTGTAACATCAGCGGCGTACCACGTATGATCCATACCAGCGTCTGTATCACTCCCCGCAGAGGCTTCCATCTGCTTATCTCGCCAAAAGCAAGGATCAGTCCAAGCGGCAGGGAAAACAGCAGCGTAAATATGAAAATCTGAAAAGTGGTCAGAAGACCGCTTAACAGCTCCTGCGTAACACTGTAAAACATAGTTACCCCCTACTTTGCCGGCACCACAATCACCTGCGCATTGTTGCAGTACGCATTGGTACATTCCATGGCGCTTGTCACTTCATTGGTCAACGTCATACCGTTCCAAACCACGTCGATGTTCTTGGAATCCAGCTCCATAACTTTGTTATCCCAGTCAATCACAACGAACTGCGCTTCCACACCGAGCTTCTCCGCTACCACACGGGCCATGTCGGCATCAAAACCAATCCACTCACCGGAGTCATCCTTGTAATCCATGGGCTCAAACTCGGTAATACCCACAATCAGCGTACCCTTACCCTGAATATAAGCCACATCGCTGTCGGAATCGGATGCGGTAAACTCCGCCGCCTTCTGCTCCACCAGAGCCTCCTGTACACCATAGGCCTCCGCAACCTTCTGCATGGAACCGTCCGCATAGCTCTGCGCAAACACTAAATTGATATAAGAAGCCAGATCTGAGCCCTTCCGGCAGCCAACGCCATATTCCTCCGTGGTCAGCTCCTCCGTATGCACCAGATTCGGATAACTGGTACCCTCGCCAATCATGGCGCCTGCCATCAACAGATCAATGATCGCCGCATCCGATGTGCCGGAGGCAACCTCCATCAGCGCATCCGCCTGAGAAGCCACCGCATTGGTCTTAAAACCCTTCTCCTGTGCTGCCGCCTCACCCGCAGAGCCGGTCTCCACCGCGTACACCATATCCTTGTTGTCGCCTGCAGATGCCTCCTCTGAACCGCCGCAGCCCGTAAGCGCGCCGCAGACCGTCATGGATAAAGCCAGTAACATTGCCAGTTTCTTTTTCATAATAGTTTCCTCCCACTCTCAATATTTAATTTCCTTCCCTTCCATTCTCCACTGCCTGAACTCCGCAGATGCGGAAAGAAGCAGATCGGAAGAAGAATTTAATGCCGTCTCCACAGAATCCTGAATGACGCCGATGATAAAGCCCACTGCCACGACCTGCATGGAAACGGAATCCGGAATGCCAAACAGGGAACATGCAAGCGGTATCAGCAGCAGGGAACCGCCCGCCACGCCGGACGCGCCGCATGCCGAAAGGGCCGCCAGAAGACTCAAAACAATCGCCGTCGGAATATCCACGTTGATACCCATGGTATAGGCGGTCGCCATGGTCATAACCGTAATCGTGATCGCCGCGCCGTCCATGTTGATCGTTGCGCCAAGGGGAATCGTTACTGAATAAGTATCCTTATCAAGCCCCATCTCCTCGCATATCTTCATGTTTACGGGAATATTTGCCGCAGAGCTTCTGGTAAAGAAGGCCGTAATCGCGCTCTCCTTTAAACACTTAAAGATCAACGGATACGGATTCTTACGGATACACCAGTACACAAGAATCGGGTTGGTCACAAAGTAGATAAAGAGCATACAGCCCACAAGCAAAATCAATAGTTTTCCATATACGGTAAAGGCTTCCAGACCGCTGGTCGTAACGCTGGTATACACCAGTCCCAGAACGCCGAGTGGCGCCAGATTGATAATCACCACAACCACTTTGGAAATTGCCGTCGATATATCTCCCAGCGTCTTTTTGGTTCCTTCTGACGCACTGCGGAACGCTACGCCAAGAAGCACCGCCCAGGACAAAATACCGACATAGTTTGCATCCACCAGAGAGGACACGGGATTTTGCACCACATTCATCAACAGCGTGCTGAGTACCGCAACAATACCGTCAGGCGCCGCCGCATCCACCGCCGCGTCCGTAAGCGCCATCTGCACCGGGAAGATCATGCTTGCAAATACCGCAACCACCGCCGCCAGCACCGTACTGAACATATACAGAATAATGACGGTACGGATTACGCCGCCATGGGACTTCCCCGCATTGGAAAGCGCGCTCATTACCAGAAAGAACACCAGAAGCGGCGCGATTCCCTTGAGCGCTCCCACAAATACATTACCGAGCACGCCGATGCCGGACGCGCCGGGTGCTGTCAGAGCCAGAATAACACCGATAATCAGGCCCACAACAATCCTTTTGACAAGACTTATCCCTGTCCATTTTTCCCACACATTTTTCATAGGTTACCTCCATGCCACGCGGCCCGCCGCGTTGACATTTTCCTGTATTTCCTGTCCAGGCACAGCTGAAACCATAAATTGACGGATTCTATGTACAGCCCGGACTGCCAGTTACTTTACTATACTACTACGAGAAAGCGCGACTCGTCAACCGCTATATACTTTCGGGCTTTAAAATGTTAAAATAATTTAAATGAAAGGAAAAGGCTATGGAAGATTATTTTGATGAACAGGAAGATGAGCGGGAATTTCTCGCCCGCTGTGAGCGCAGAAGACAAATGCGCCTTGAACGTCAAAGCCGTTTAAGGCGGCGGCGTTTGATAAAAAGATATCTGTATCTCGGTCTGTTTGCCGTGCTGTTAATTTCCGTCACTCTTGTCATAAAAGCTGTCAGAAAGCCCCGGCCAAAGGATACGGCGCTGGATATACAACCGACAAAGCCCGTCGTACAGACCGATGAGCCGGATATATCCGAACGGGAAGAAAAACCGCCGGAAACGGAAGAAGAGTCACCAGAAACCGAAGAAGAAAGCCCTGTTTATGCGTTTGTATCTACCGACGATACCGCCAGCATTACAAGCCCCGAAGTCATCAGCACAAACGCCATTCTGGTGGATGAAAGCGAAAACGTCATTGTGGCTTCCAAGGGTGCGAAGGAGCGGATCAATCCCGCCTCCATGACAAAGGTGCTGACAGTGCTTGTGGCGGCGGAGCAGATCACGGAAAAGGATCTGGACGATACCTTCACCATGACTCTGGAAATTACGGACTATGCCTATGTAAATGACTGCAGTTCCGTGGGATTTCTGGATGGGGAAGAGGTTCCCGTGCGTGACCTGTTTTACGGAACCATACTTCCCTCCGGGGGAGACGCCGCTGTTGGACTCGCCACTTATATCTCAGGCTCCCAGGAATCCTTTGTTGAGCTGATGAACGACAAGCTGGAAGAGCTGGGACTTTCAGACAGCGCCCATTTCACAAACTGCATCGGCCTTTATGATGCAGATCACTACTGTACAGCTTATGACATGGCTGTCATTATGAAAGCGGCCATGGAAAACGAAATGTGCCGGGAATTTCTGTCCGCGCATACCTACACCACCGCTCCCACCACCCAGCATCCCGACGGGATTACCATTTCCAACTGGTTTCTGCGAAAAATCGAGGATAAAGACATGGGCGGCGAAGTGTTATGCGGCAAAACAGGATACGTCGTCCAATCCCGGAACTGTGCGGTCAGTTACAGCCGCATCCAAGGTACGCCCTATATCTGCGTTACCATCGGCGCTACCAGCAATTGGAGATGTATCTACGATCATGTGGAAATCTATAACAGATATGTGTCCTCCGCAGCTAAAGGCCCGTCGTCCGACGCGTCCGGTTAAGCCTTCACAGGACGTCCTTTCCCATGAAGCAGCAAATGCCCCGCCTTCTGGCGGGGCATTGCGTTTATCCTGTTCTTATTCCGCAGTGGCTTCCTCTGTGTACTTTACAGCCAGCTCGTTGATTGTGCCGTCTGCAAGCATCTTTTCAATTGTCTTATTGATCTTGTCAAGGAGCTCCGTATTACCCTTCTGCACCGCAATGGCATACTCCTCAGACTCAAATGCGCTGGGATCCTCCACAATCTTTAAGCCCTCGTTGTCGCTCACATATTTCTGCGCTGTGGCAGAATCAATCACCACCACGTCGCACTTGCCGTTGGTCAGTTCCATGACCGCCTCCGTGCCTTTCTTGAATGCCTCATAGCTATAACCCATATCCTGCACGCAGACTTCGCCGGTATAGCCCTGCACCACACAGATCTTTTTGTCCGCCATATCCGCAGCCGTGGCAATATCGGAGTCCTCCCTCACGATCATTACCTGTGTAGCCGTGTAATAGGGCGTGGAAAAATCTACCGTCTCGCGCCGTTCATCGGTGGCAGTCATGCCGGCGATAACCGCGTCAATCTGTCCGTTCTGGAGGGCTATCAGCAGGGAATCAAACTCCATGTTTTCCACGGCAATGGCCATGCCGTTTTCATCCGCAATCTGCTTTGCGATAGCCATGTCAATGCCGTTGAACTCGCCGACCACGCCGTCCGATGCGATGTACTCAAAAGGCGGGAACTCCGCATTCGTCCCGAAGGTAAGCGTATCCCCCTTCGATCCGCCGCCGCAGGCCGTCAGTGTGCATGCCGCCAAAGCCATGGCAGCCGCCATTACCAGTAACTTGTTTGCTTTTTTCATAACCTTTTCCTCCTCATTGCTTTTTCCTTATGTTTTATAAATCTGCAAATCTGCGTTTACACGCCTCCCGTCCAAATCCATCGGGCGTTTGCAGATTACAGAACCTTACTTAAAAAGTTTTTCGTCCGCTCATTCTGCGGATGATTGAAAATTTCCTCCGGCGTCCCGCTCTCCATAACCACCCCCTGATCTATGAAAAGCACGCGGGAAGCCACTTCCCTGGCAAAACCCATTTCATGGGTGACAATCACCATGGTCATGCCCGATCTTGCCAGATCCTTCATAACATCCAGCACTTCTCCCACCATCTCCGGATCAAGCGCCGACGTAGGCTCGTCGAAAAGCATAATCTCCGGATCCATGGCAAGCGCTCTGGCGATCGCAACCCTCTGCTGCTGGCCGCCCGAAAGCTGCGCCGGATAGGCAGTTTCCTTCTCTCCCAGATTGACCCGCTCCAAAAGCTCGCGGCCGCGCTTTATCGCCTCTTCCTTACTCATCTTCTTAAGAAGCACCGGCGCAAGCGTTATATTTTCCATAATGGTCAGATGGGGGAACAGATTAAACTGCTGGAACACCATACCCATTTTCTGCCGCACATGATTCACATTTACTCTAGGCGCTGTGATCAGCTCGTCGTCAACATAGATTTCCCCTTCCGTTGCCGTCTCCAGCAGATTCAGGCATCTTAGAAAAGTACTCTTCCCGGAACCCGAAGGCCCGATCACGACAACCACCTCTCCCTGACTGATATGCTCGTCGATGCCGCTCAGCACTTCCAGATCTTCAAATTTTTTATGTAAGTTTTCTACCCTGATCATGATTTTCTCCCCAACAAAGAATGTCCGTCCTTTGGACATTCTTTCACGCGAAACTTAGTACTTCCTGGCGTTCCGTCCACTGGCGGGACGTCTCTGGAAGTACTTTTCGCGTTGTTAGCGTGCGTCCGCCCTGCGAAGTCTTATCTCTACCCTGCGAAGCGCCAGCGTCAATATCTTAATCAACACATAATAAATAACCGCCGTTCCGATTAACGGCATAAATGCGATAAAAGTCGCACTCTTAATAAAATCTCCGGCCTTCTGGATATCCATCAGTCCCACATAACCGACAATGGCAGTCTCCTTGATCAGCACGATAAATTCATTACACAGAGCCGGAAAAATATTTTTAACGGCCTGAGGAATCACAATTCTGCTCATCGTCTGAAAGGCGCTTAATCCCAGGGATCTGCCGGCCTCCGTCTGCCCCCTGTCAATGGAAAGGATGCCTGCGCGGATAATCTCAGACACATAAGCGCCTGAATTGACGCCAAAGGCGATGGCTGCAATAATCCATTTATCCAGCTGTACCGAAGCAAATATGACAAAATAGATAATCATAAGCTGCGTCACGGAGGGCGTTCCCCGAATTATATCCGTATAAAGGCCGCCGATAAAACGAACCGGCTTCTTTTTGGACAGATTGCACATGGCAATCAACATACCAATCAAGATACCAATGACAATAGCCAGAAGGGATACCTTTATCGTCACGCTGATACCGCTTAAAAGCAGCTTATACCGATCCTCCCTGATAAAACATTTATAAAACATATCGCTGATATTCGCCATCCAAGCCGACATCTGTCCCTCGTCCTTTCCCTCCCGCGGTATCTCCCGAAAACCTTTCAACTACCCTCGCCCACAGGCATTCGCTCCACACATCCGCGTATATCTTACCACATGACTTTTCAGAAGTAAAGCGCAATTATGCATATTATTCGAATTAAATTTGCATAATATGCATATTTTTCATCTTTTATGCTGTTTTTTCAGCACCTTTTCCCACTCGGCAAGAATTTCTTCGCATCGTTCCGTGTCGATATCCTCTACTGCGTTTTTCAATTTTTCAAAGATATCCCGCTGCGCGTCGCTGTAGGAATACTGCCCCATATCCTTGATTACCTTCTCCATGGCGTCCATGTCCAGATTCTCCATGGCTTCCTTCATTTCCCCAAAAAGCACTGACATTTCGTCATTCTTCGCGGCCCTTCCGCTCTGCTCCTCCTCCTGCTTGACAAAATAGGGCGCAAGTATGCCCTTATAGAACATATACTCTTCCAGCATTCCCGGCGTAATTTTATGAATAAGCGCCGCATTGCCGGCGTTACCGGCCGCCTCCATCTGCTCGGCAACCTGTGCCAGATCCAGCGCGCCGATCTGCTTCGACGCACTCTTTAAGGCGTGCACCTCGACCGTATACTCCTTCCACTGTTCCTTCTGTTCGTACTCCTGTATCATCGCGCACTTTTTATCAATCACGCGGTAATACTCCTTAAGAACCGACCAGAAAAGATTTTCGTTCCCGAGAAATTCCATGGCTCTCTTCACATCAAGTCCTTCAATGGAAATATCCGTTGTCGTCTGCGACGCCTTATTATCCCTGTTTGCGTTCAGGCGTGCGGCATTCATCTTTTTGTCTCTGTTTTTCTCAATCTTTTCCGGGGGCAGCCATTTATGAAGCTTGGAGATAATCACTCGCATCTCTATGGGTTTTGTCACAAAATCATTCATGCCCTCATTGATAAACATTTCCGCCGTTCCCTCAACCGCATTGGCCGTAAGGGCAATGATCGGCACCTGACCGTTATTTCCCAGAAGACGCCTGATCACTCTCGTCGTCTCCACACCATCCATCTCAGGCATCATATGATCCATAAAAATAATGTCATAGCGTTTGTCAGTAGTCATTAATACAGCGTCTTTGCCGCTCAGCGCCGTATCTATTTTCATCTTCAGCGGATTCAAAAGCCCCTTTACCACCGTCAGGTTGATGGCATTGTCGTCCACCACCAGGATTTCAGCCTTTGGCGCAGTAAAATCAAAATCTTCCGCCTCCATAAAGGATACAGAGCCGATCTCTTCTTTTCCATTAAAAATATTGGAAAGTCCCAAAATATAAAGCGGCTTTTTCACCACGCGCAGATTGGCCAGATCATAAGAGCGCACCTCCCGGTAATTTGCCAGAAGTACGCCGCACACGTCGGGGTTCCGCTTCAGGAAATACTGTACCGCCTCTGTAAACAACGGCTGTTCCACAAAAAGATATCCCGCATTATGGTCCTTTACCCGGCCCAGATCCTCCTCGGATTCCAGCCTCTCATAAGTAACTCCCAGCTTCTCCATATCCATCGCAAGTTCTCTCGCCGTATACTCGCTCTGAATGAGGCCCGCCGCCACAAGATTTTTCGCCACCTTTTCCACAGCATAACTGCTGTCTGTCACCTTCTGGGGAATGACAAAAGAAAACGTAGATCCCTTCCCGTACTCACTGTCTACATGAATTTTTCCCCGCATCAGCGCCACCAGCTGCCTGCTGATGGCAAGGCCAAGTCCGGTTCCCTCCACATTCCGATTTCTCTTGCTGTCAAGCTGCTGAAACGACTGAAAGAGTCTGTTCATGTCGCTCTCCCTGATTCCACGTCCCGTATCCGTCACCGCCACATAGAGCTCTATCTCGTCCTCAGATATCTGCAAAAAGTCTATTTTTAAGTTTACATTTCCTGCATCTGTAAATTTGACGGCATTGTTGGCCAGATTTACCAAAACCTGTTTAATTCTTATATTATCTCCGTAAAGCCCGCTGGGCAGATTCGGATTCACATCTACCGTCAGATCAAGATCTTTACTTCCAATACGCGTCATGATAATATTGGAGACGTCGTTAATCATGGACATGGGCTCATATTCCACATCGCTGATATCCATTTTGCCGGATTCAATCTTGGAAAAATCCAGAATGTCATTGATAATCGTAAGCAGCGTCTGCCCCGAAGATTTAATCTGTCCAATATACTCTCTGGCCGCAGGCGACACATCCTCCCGAAGCGCCATCTCCGCCATACCGATTACTGCGTTCATCGGCGTGCGGATCTCATGACTCATATTTGCCAGAAAATCAGACTTCATATTGGATGTCTTTCGCAGTTCCATATTCGTAAGGCTCACCTGATATTTCCCGTAACCGATTTCCGACAGCACATTGGCAATCGTATAAACGGCATTTGATACCTTCTCAACGGTCCGCTCGTCTACAATTCTGATATCCTTCGCGGCGCGCAGCAATTCATCAGGATCCACGCCGATCTCCTCCGCCACCTTCCGCGTCTTCTCCTCATCCGGCGGTATGGTCAGCATCTGTCCCCCTAAAAAGCATCCCACCATATGTCCGTGAGCCATAATGGGCGCGGCAAAGGCCACCAGCCCGGCATGGCAAAAATAGGCGCGGGAAACGCCTGCCTTCGCCGCCTTTTCCGCCCCTATCCTGTCACATTTTTCGCACCGCCTTCTGCCTTCCTCTGAATTTCTTACATATTTTCCGCAAAACTCCGTAAAGCCCGAAGGTTTTGTCTGAATAACCCCACGGGCGTCCGTAATCAAAGACGCGATTCCCGACATGTCTGTAAAGGCATTCTGAATTTTCTGCAAAGTTTCAATGTCTACCAGATCCGTCAGTTTAAATTCGTTTTCAATGATCGCCACGCCTGCGCCCTCCTTCTACAGAATATCGTCCGTCAGCCTAAAACGCCTTTGATGGTGGAAGATAATTTTTCCATGTCGATGGGCTTGGTGAGATACCCCTGGGGCTTCATCGCCAGCACCTCTAAAATTTTCTTTTTTTCGGTCACACCCGTGAGGAACACAACCGGCAGATTCGCCGTGTTTGCATTTTCTCTGATTTTGGCCAAAACCTCCGCGCCGTTCTCATTGGGCATCTCATAATCCAGAAGCACCATATCGGTCCTTTTTGTCTCCAGAAATTTCAATGCAATCTTACCGCTGATGGCCGTCGCCACGTCATATCGTTCCGCCAGATAACCCTTCAAAAGTTTAAGTACGCTGCTGTCGTCGTCCACAACAAGAATATGCTTCCTTCTGGCAGCCTCAGCCTGTTCTTTCTTTTCCTTTTCCGCCTCTTTGGCAATCTGCGCCAGAAGCTCTTCCGCCACCCGCATAACATCATCTGTTTTCAATACGCTCTGCGCTACTGTCACGGATCGTTTTCCCCGGTCAACATCCGGCCGCTTCTCCTTCAGCAGCCTGACAATCCCCTCCTCCAGCTTCTGGGACGTAATCGGCTTGCGGAATATGGTCACATCCATAGCCGGTGCCACCCGCTCAAACTGGGTGCATTCATCGGAGTCTCCCACAATCACAATGGGAATCCTCTCTTCCGCAATCTTGCGTTCCACATTGACAAACCGCTTCAGGTCGTCCAGGTTTTCACCATACAGGCAGTAAACAAGCGCATCCGGCCTTATGTACTTTACATGATTAATGATATCGTCATAACGATCCGAGGTGCTGAGACACTCGAAGCTGAAATCCATGTAGGTAAAAAATTCGTTAATGACCATCTTGTTGTTTCCCGTAAGCAAAACCTTATATTTCATATCCCTACCCCCTATATATGGTCGTAACGGCAATATGCCGCTCCTGACCGTTATACAAAACAAGTATACCAAAATCCCCCACTTTTTGCACTGTATTTTTTTGCAGGATTTCTCTCCCGATTTCCCCTTTGAGAAGGCAGCAAAAATATGCTACTATATTGGTATCCGTTATCATTAGTATCCGTTATCGGTTAAACAAAATCAACGATCAGGGAGAGCGCATATGACAAAAGAGATCAAGTGGAATGACCGTTTTAACATCGGCGTAGACAGCATTGACACTGCACACAGAAGACTTTTTTCCATCGTCGGGAAACTGATCTCCTTAAACGAGGACGAGACAAAACAACAGCACGCCTGCCGGGAAGGCATTAAATATTTCAAGAGCTATACGATAAAGCATTTTGAGGATGAGGAAGCCTATATGCGTTCCATCAATTATCCCAATCTGGCCATACATAAAAGCCTGCATGACAGTTTACGGGACAAGACGCTTCCTGCTCTGGAGGAGGAAATGGCGGCGCAGGATTATTCCCGCGAATCCGTACAGCACTTTCTTGGCATCTGCGTGGGATGGCTGAACGGTCATATTATGGTCGAAGACCGGGCCATTACCGGCAAAAATCCGCACAAATGGGTGCACCAGCCTGCAGACGACGTGCTGGAAGATCTGGAACGCGCAATCATTCAGGCCCTGGAAAGTCTTTCTCAGACAGACGCAAAAGTCATAAGCCGACGCTACAGCGGGGAAGAATTTTCTACCGGAAAGACGCTGTGTTTCCGCCTGACCTACCGCTCCCCGGAAAAGAAACCTCTCCGTCTTTATCTGGTTTATGAAGAATCGTTGGTTTTACAGGCTCTCAGTGAAATACTGGAAAAAGAAATCAAAAGAATAGACCAGACAGTGGTCACCGCTATGAAGCTCCTGTCCGAGCAGTTTATCGGCCGTTTAAAAAGTCATTTCCCTCTCGTGGACGGATACACGCTGGAGCGAAACGATATGATGAGCTTTGAACTGTTTGTCCGTTCCTTCGACAGGGAATACCCTCCCTTCAGCCTTTTATTCAGCGCCGAAGGGAAGGGATATTTTGCATTCTGCGCACAGGGCGCTGACATTTAAAATGTGTTTAATCTGTATAGGTATATTTTCGCAAAATCCTGCCGAATACCAGACAGATCAGAACGCCTAGCACGCCCAGAAGAAACATCATCATGGCGGCGCCCGAGCCTTTCCCGGTTCCAAACAGCCCGGTAAGCATTCCCTGTTCGGGCGCCTGCGCCATCATCGGTTCGCAAACCCGGTCCACCATAAAGCCGCCCGCGGACAGTCCCAGCGGAATGGTAAAAAATTGCAGGTTCCTTTGATTTTTAATATAATCAGGATGCAAAGGTTGAGGACAGCGCCTTTTACGGCTCTCCTCCATGCAATGTCCTCATCCCTTGCATGGAGCTTCTGCAATGCACAATATTAATGGCATTTTGCCACCTCCCATCATAAATCCGTGCGGAGAACCCGCCAGGCCTCCACCAGCTTTTCCAGCGAATACCCCGCGTTTGCCGGGCTTGTAGATGGCAGCGTAACCGCTTCCCGTCCGTTCGCCGGATAAATATATTTTTTGTACAGCTGTCCTGCCTTGCCGCCGTTGGTATAAATTTCCCGAATATCCGCGCAGGTCAGAATTTCTGATAAATCGTTGGGCGTCACGTTTCGAATACTCGCGTCCGAAGAGCCTGTGATTTCACAGCCTGCAATCACGTCCCACACCGCTATATGATGAGATAACAGCATTTCCCGTTTCTGTTCAATACTGACCGGCACGGGACAATCCAGCACCTGCGCCATCACGCGCCAAAAACGATTTTGTTTATGGCCATAGAAAAACTGCTGCTCTCTGGATTTTACGGATGGAAAGCTGCCCAGTATCAAGACTCTGGAAAATTCGTCGTAAAGAGGGGGAATCGGGTGATAAAGCATTTTGGGGCTCCTTTTAATTTTTATTGCCGTTTGACATAATCCTCTATCTGTCAAACAAAGTTCTCTATCTGTGAATGGTGTCGATGATTTCCTCCATCGCCGGAAAATCCGTTTTGGCATGGCTTTCCCTGGGAATAATGTTTCCTGATAACGCCAGCATATTCTCCTGGGTGATACGGGAAAACCCTAATGCCTGCGTTTTTCCAGTCTTTCCAGAGAAGCCTGCGCGCTGGACAACATTTTTTCATGCATCACAGCCATGAGAACCAATATTGCCAGCAAAAATACCGGGTACAGAAATGCGCCGATATGGTTTGCCAGAAAACCGAACACCGGCGGCATAAGACAGGTTCCCATGTAAGCGGATGCCATCTGCACCCCGATCACCGCCTGCGATTTATCCGCTCCGAAATGGGCCGGCGTGGCATGTATGACCGACGGGTAAATGGGGGCGCAGCCAAGACCCGTAATGACCAGCCCGCACAGAGCGGTTCTTTCACCGAAAGGCAGCAGCAGGAGCACAGCGCCGCACAGGATCAGCCCCTGCCCAAGCCTGATCATCTGCGTATCGTTTAACTTCATCGTCAGAAACCCGCCCGCGGCTCTCCCCGCCGTAATTCCGATATAAAACAGACCGGCAAACCCGGCCGCCGTTTCCGCTGAAAGTCCGCGCTGCAGTACGAGGTAGCTGCTCGCCCACAGTCCTGCCGTCTGCTCCAACGCACAGTAACAAAAAAATGTCACCATGATTTCCTTCGCTCCCGGTATGCTGAAAATCTGCCGTAAGGAAAGAGGTTTTGCATTTGCTTCCCCGGAATGATCCGTACCTTCCGCCGTCCGTTTTTTCCACAGCGGCAGACTGAAAAGCAGGATAGCCGTCAGCACGATCTGGAGAATCGCAATATAAAGGTAGCCCATGTTCCATCCCTGCCCGCCTGTAAGCGCATATCCCATAATATACGGGCCAAGGGATGCTCCGACGCCCCACATGCAATGGAGCCAGCTCATATGTCTGCTGGCATAGTAAAGCGCCACATAATTATTCAGAGACGCGTCCACACTCCCGGCCCCCAATCCGTAAGGAACCGCCCACAGGCATAACGCGGCATAGCTATGGCTGATGGAGAATCCAAACAGCGCCGCCGCTGTCATAAGCACGCTGAGAGCCGTCACTTTACCTGTACCGAATTTTTTCGTCAATCGGTCGCTCTGTAAGCTGGAAACAATCGTGCCGGCCGCGATAATCATGGAAATGCCGCCCGCATAGGAGACCTGTACGGAAAATTCCCGATACATAACCGGCCACGCAGAGCCAAGCAGAGAATCCGGCAGACCCAGACTGATAAAAGCCAGGTAAATAACCACCAACAGTAATTGAAACATGGTAGCGCCCTCCTGTTTTTCCTCATATTAAAAGAATACCATCAACAGTCCCTTGATACAATTCATTTTCAGACATATAATATAACAAAACCGCCAAACAAAACTGGTTTTAAAAATCATTTACTACCAGGGAGATTCACCAAATGGGATTACAGAAATGTGGACTGAATTTGAACAATGTATCGAAGGAGCTGCAGCCTCATGGCAGTCTTGCATTCCCCTGCGCCGGGTACGCATCCCGCCACACGGACCTGCCGGAAGACATTATTCCCTGGCACTGGCATGAGGAGCTGGAAATCATATATATAGAGAGCGGACAGATCCGGGTTAAAATACCCCAAAGATCCTTTTTGCTAAAAAAGGGTGACTGCCTTGCCATCAATGCCAATATCGTCCATTATGCCGCAGCCGCCCCGGAGGGTTCTCTTCATTCCCTTGTTTTCAGCCCGGCTCTTATCAGTGGAAACAAAGATTCTGTCTTTGCCCAAAAATACATGTCTCCCCTTACAACCTGTCACGCATCTGTCTTTTCCTGTATCAGGCGTTTGCACCACAGATGGATTTGAAGCAGGCAGCGCCCAATCAGGACAACCTCCGCATCAGCAAAATCCTCGCCTATATCCATAAAAATTTTGCCGATCCCATTTCCGTGTCTGATATCGCCAGAGAAGCCGGTATCAGTGAAAGAGAATGTCTGCGCCGCTTTCAAAAAACAATCCAGCTCCCGCCCATCCAGTATTTACTGAAATACCGGGTAATGCGGGGAGCTGAACTGTTATTGGCAAACCCGGCAGCCAGCATTTCAGAGATCGGGACACTCTGCAGCTTTGACAGCCAAAGCCATTTCGCCAAAATGTTTAAGCGCTTTTACAACTGTACGCCGCGGGAATACCGAAAGCGCAATCTCTAAAATTTCTTCATGAAGCCGCCCTTGCTGCGAATGCTCAGAAGCTCTCTCACGCGCTTTACCGCAACACGGTACACCGCATAAATCACTGCGCCAATCACCACGATAATACACAGACACACACCTATGGCTGCCCACTCCGTCTTTACCATCCTGCCATCGTTGGAGTACAGAATCATGGAAAACAGCAGAAACATGGCGGATGTACCAACAAGCGAAGGCGCCCTGAAGACGTTACTGCACTGACTGCGCACTTCCCTGTTCAAAAAGGCGGGCGAGGCCCCCAACTTTTTCAGATCGTCAAAAATATAACGATTGTTGAGCGCAATACTCTGGCAGCGGGTGTAGCACACCACCAACGCCGTAATCATGCACACGATAAAGATAAATAGAAACATCATAAACATAACCGACATGCTCCGCAGATAATCATTTTGGTCCAGAATCCGAAAGCTCGGACGGTAAAGCCAAAAGGTTCTGAACATAAAGGAGTCCGCCATGTCATAGCTGACCACCGCCATATCGTCTGTTTCCACCCAATACGCTTTTCCCGCTTCGTTCTCCCGAATCTTCTGTACCCGGTCATAATAGGAAACCCGCTCGCAGGATTCATCAAAGGATGTCACAAAGAGATGATAAAAGGCATTGGCAAAGGGATAGGAATCCTTTCCTTCCACATTAAACGCTACAAAGCAGCCCCTCCACTCATCTGTCAGCCCTCGGGACATTTCGGCGTAATCCGCATTGTCAACAACACAGCATGTAATATCCGTTTCCACAAGAAGATCATAGTGCAGATATCCCGCAAACTCCGTGGCAAACTGTCTTCGGGTGACCATATTGGTAAATTCCCTGGCCGATTCATTGACAGACAACGACGTCTCTTCCTGATTCGTAAGATTTAAGTAAGTTCCAGGCTTCACGTCAGCCTCCTGCCCGGTAAGCATCCTGTAGGCGTCCTCGGAAAGCACCTTCGCTTCACCCAGCATCGGTACATATTCAATATGATAATGCCGACCGTCCTCCTCTTCAACCTGCGTCATTGCGCCTATTCCCAGAGTAATGTAATCGCACTCGCTCCAGTCCCCAAACCTTAGCCCATATTCCCTGCCAAGAGCTTCCACTTCCTCCCTGCCCGGCACATTCTGATCCGCCTGATATTTATAAAAATAGTCAAATGGCACCGACGCATAACGAACCATAGCCGAAACGCCATTGGTGGGCAGATAAAAAACAGCAAAGCATCCGCCTGCGATCAACAGCGTAACCACCAACATGTTATTGACCGTCTGTTTCCCCTGAAACTTCATCATGCTTCTGGAAATGATATTTTTATAGGGTTTATTCTTATGGCTCTTCCAGCCGTGCACTACCGTGTGCAGCATGATCATGTAAAGTCCCGCAAACACAGGCGCATAAAACACGCCCACCCATTCCGGCGGATAGGAGGAAAACCACTTGTCCCATGCCATCGGCGCCTCAAATCCCATCACCGCGCCTGTAAGCAGTACCAGAAATCCCACCGGCCCGCACCATCTGCCCAGCTCCTTCACCGGCTCGTTGATATGCTCCTCACGGATCACTTCCATAATATTTGTTTTCTTTAAATACCGCCATGCCGTCAGACAGGCGAATCCCACCACCAGAAACAAGAACAGCAGAGAAATAAACAGACACCTGAAATCAAAGGTAAGAGCCATTTCCGAGCTGTCCACCAGAAGCAATCGAAAAGCCTGCCAGATCATCCACACAAAGGGAAATCCTGCCGCCGTCCCGGCAATGGCTGACGCACCGCTTAAAGCGATCACTTCCCGAAACAATCCCGGCGCGAGCCGCTTTCTGGATGCTCCCAAAGCCATCAGAATACCGAGCTGTCCAGACTTATGCCGAAAAAACAGTCCCAGCGCATAAATGGTAAAGACCACACATCCCACAAGCGTCATCACAAAGATCATATACATTTGTTTCGCGCTGTCGCCTCCCTCCGGAAATACTTTCTGCACCGTTGGAGATAGCATCAGCGCAGAATACGCCGAAATAATCATAAGCGCCATAAAATTACAGAACAGATAAAGCCGCGCCTGCTTTCTGTCCGCCTTTTGCAGCTTTCGTTCCATCTGTCTCATATTGATTGCCAAACCCATGTTGTGCCCTCCTGTTTATCCTGCCACATCTACAGAGAATGCCTGCTTTCAGGCATTCTTTTACGCTGCGCTCATTTCCCTGATTGCATTCAGTAACTGGTCCTGGAACACGCTGCGGTCTTCCCACTTTTCCAGCTGACGGTATATGGCGCCGTCCTTTAAGAGAATCACCCTGTCGCAGAAGGAAGCCGCAAAGCTGTCGTGCGTCACCATAAAGATGGTGGCGTTCATTTTCTCCTTCGCATGAATAAAGGTCTCAATAACCGCCCGGCTGGACTTGGAATCCAGATTGCCGGTCGGCTCGTCGGCCAGAATAATCAGCGGATTGTTAATCAGACTTCTTGCTACCGCCGCGCGCTGTTTCTCACCGCCGGAAATTTCCGCCGGATATTTATTCAGGATATGGCTGATTCCAAACATGTCCGCCAATTGATCCGCCAGTTTCTCCGCATCCTGCCCCACCTCTCCCTGCACAATACGGGGCACCAGAATATTCTCCCGTATCGTCAGACCGTCCAGAAGCATGAAATCCTGAAAAACAAAACCAATCTTCGTATTTCTGACTGCTGCCAGCGCATTCTCGTTCATACCCGATAATTCCATGCCGCCAAGCTTAATATTGCCCCTGTCAAAAGGAATATAACAGGAAATACAGTTTAACAGCGTAGTTTTTCCGGAGCCGGAGGGTCCCATAACCGCCACGAACTCTCCCTGCGCCACATGGAAATCAACGCCCTTTAGCACCTGATATTTGTTTTTGCCGGACTCGTAAGCCTTGTGCAGCTCCTTTACATATAACATACCGTTTCCTCCTTTTACTGCCGGGATGAAATCATACCTTTTTCCCGTTGCATCGCTTTCTGCGTTTACGTTATTTGCAGTTTTATGTTTTAACTGCCTTGCTATGACCATAGCACAAACACGCCGCCCACAAAAATGAGCTGTCATTTCTGACAGTCCCTCTGTAAAGTTTGGCCTGCGTTTGCAGGGAATGTAAAGTTTGGCCGGTTTGGATGTAAAGTTTGGCAGGCCGGTTCAGGGCTTCGCCTTATCACTTAACAAAAAAGTATGCTATAATAACCGCAGAGAAAATGGAAGCCGCAATCTTAAAACAGCAGTAAAAAGGAATCTCGCCATGTTACGAATCGCAATCTGTGATGATGACAGAAACGCAAGGGACGCCCTGCGCATCCAACTGGAGAAAATACTGATCGAAGATAACGAGGAGATCGTCTATGAATTTTCCTCGGGCACAAATGCCGCCTCATGGCTTGCAAACCATCCGAGCGAAATCGACCTGCTTTTTCTGGACATGGAAATGAAAGGCTTAAACGGCACGGAAACCGCAGAAAGGATCAGAACCTTTGACGAGCAGCTGGTGATTGTCTTTGTCACGGGTTATTCCGATTATGTCTTTGACGGCTACCGGGTGGGCGCGCTGGATTACCTGATGAAGCCGGTTTCGGAAGCCAGGCTGCGCCAGCTCATTGAGCGGGTGCGCACTAAAATCGCTTCGGAAAAGTCCCACACCTTTACCCTGAAAAACATGGACGGCACATGGCGTTTCCGACTTATGGACATACTCTGGTTTTATTCCGACAGGCGGAAAGTTATATTAGTCACGGCAAAAGGGGAATATCCTTTTTATGCCAGACTGGATGAAATCGAAAAGCAGCTTTGTGCCGATTTCGTACGGATTCACCAACGCTATCTGATCAATCCGGCCAGAGCGGACTTCCTTGGCAGCGAATCCGTCACCATCTGCGGCCGGAACCTGCCGTGCAGCAGAAAATATCGAGAAACCGCTCTGCGAAAAATCGCCAGATCCATGATGGGAGGAAGCTTAACGTGATAGCTTTAATCAAAATCCTGCATATTGCCGTCCTCTTACTTTCCGGGTGGCTTGTCATGCATGCCATGTCATATCTGATTCCCGTATCCGCCAAAAAGCTCCCACGTTTATTCCTGTTTTTTGGCTGCCTGCTTCTCTGCTCCATGACTATCTTTATCGGAGATCCTTTCAATATTCTGGCAACCACCCCGGTTTTTCTTATTATTGTCGCGTTTACATGCAATGGCGCCCTCTGGCAGCGAATTACCATCGGGCTGATGTTTTCCAGCACGATCCTTTCCTTCAACGCCCTGCGGGACAACTATATCCATGATCTTCTGTTTTCAAAGACATGGACGCAGTATGGACATGGCTATCTTATTTCCTGTACCTTTATCCTTCCCTTTTCACTTATCCTGTACCTCTGCACCAGAAAATTTGCGCCCGATAAGGATTATACCCTTTCAGACAGCATGTGGCATCTGCTGTTTCTTCTTACAATCATTCCTCTTGGCATTGTCCTGAGCATCGTCACCCTGTTTCGACCGTCCGGCTTTTACTTTGATATTTTTCTCCACAGGGAATATGCCTTTTTACTTTTGATCGCTCTGCTGGCTTTTATCAGCCTGTTCTGGTGCGTCACTGTTCTGGCCAGACAACGGAAGCTGGAACAGCAGAATACGTTCGCTGAAATTAACCGCAGGTATTATGAATCCATGGAACAACAGCACTTTGAAATCCGGCGGTTGAAGCACGATCTGGCCAACCACATTCAGGTATTATCCGCCCTGCCGGAAGAGAAGCGGGCGCCCTACGCCAAAGAGCTGTCCGGCAATGCCGCTCTCTCCCAATCCTTTACCTGCTGCGGCGACCCCACCGTCAACGCCGTGCTGACCGTCAAAAAAGGCGTTATGGAACGGTGCAGTATCCGTCTGAATGCAGAAATAGATATTCCTTCGCCCCTGCCCTACGACAGGACGGACATCTGCGCTCTGTATGCCAACGCGCTGGACAATGCCATGGAAGCGTGCATGAAGCTGGACGAGACATATCGGGAAATTTTCCTGAAAAGTAAGGCGGGAAAAGGACTGTTCTGTCTGGAAATCAGCAATCCGGCCCCTGTCCTGGAAAATGGGACACCCGCATCCAAGCCGAAAAAAGGAGCCGCCTCCGTATCTGGAAAGATATCGGAACACGGCCCGCTTCTGCCCACTTCCAAGCCGGACAAGACAAATCACGGCTTTGGCCTGCAAAGTATGCAGGAAATTGTAAAGAGATTTCATGGCAATCTGGAGATCAAAATTGAAAACGGAATCTTTGATTTATTTTTATATCTTCCGCTGCCGGAATATCCTGTGAGAAATCAATCCTGATCCACTGCTTCGCCTGATTCCCGCATAAATTGTCCCGGATATATTATGCCACACGGAAAAAACCGCTCCCGGCAGCGTCGCCAGCGGATTGACTGCAAAATTTGCCGTAGCAAGGGAAATTGCCAGCCCGCTGTTCTGCATACCCACTTCGATACCGATAGCCGTGACCTTTTTCTCTTCCAGCTTAAAAAGCTTTGCCACTCCTGTCCCCAGACACAGTCCCACAACGTTGTGTATCGCCACCACCACCATCACCAGAGCACCGCAGGAAACAATCTTCTCCGCATTGCTTCCCACAATCCCGGAAATAATCATCACAATGGCAATTACGGATATCATTGGAAGAAGCTCCCTGACCGCATCAATCTGCTTCGGGAATATCCGATAAATCAAAATGCCAAGGAGCACCGGTACAAGCACGACCCTGACCACGGACATCATCATCGTAAGAAGCGACACCTCTACCCAGGAACCTGCCAGCAGATAGACAAGCACCGGCGTACAGACGGGCGCCAGTATGGTGGACACAATCGTCATGCCCACAGACAGGGGCACATCGCCGCCTGCCACATAAGTAATCACATTACTGGCCGTACCGCCCGGGCAGCATCCCACCAGAATCACCCCAAGAGCCAGATCGGCAGGCAGCCCGAAAGCCTTTGCCAGCACGTATGCCGTAAGCGGCATCACCGTATACTGCAGCACAAATCCGATACACAGCTCCCTGGGCCTTGTGAAAACAACCCTGAAATCCTGTGTTTTAATTGTCAGCCCCATGCCAAACATGGCCGCTCCCAAAAACAGCGTGGTATAATTTGTCGCCCAGGAAAACCCCCGTGGATACAAGAAGGCAATCACCGAGAAAATAATAATGAATATTGCAATATTGGACGACATAAAGTTACATATTTTTTTAATCTGATTCATTTCCCTCCCCCTTTTCCGCTGCTCCAAGCCTGCCGTGCTTTTCATATTCGGCAACGGAGGTTATCTGATTTTTCTCATCCACAAAAACTACCTTTGGCGGATTATCCGCCGCTTCCTCCGGCTGCATCTGCGCATAACACATGATAATAACCTTATCCCCGGCGGAAACCATGCGGGCCGCCGCTCCGTTTAAGCAGATAATGCCGCTACCCGCCTCACCCGCGATCACGTAAGTCTCAAATCTTGCGCCGTTATCCACGTCTGCAATCTGCACCTTTTCATACTCATAAATCCCGGCCGCTTCCATCAAACGTTCGTCAATGGTGATGCTGCCTACATAATTTAACTCCGCCTGCGTCACGACAGCCCGGTGAATTTTACATTTTAACATATTAAGAAGCATCGTTTCCCTCATTTCTGCGTCATTTACAATTCCACAATAAAATTGTCGATTAACCTTGTTTTCCCTATATAAACCGCCATCGCCGTGAGCACTCTGCCCTCTGCTCTGGTAACCGGCTCTATGGTATCCGCATCCACCATCTCCACATAGTCTGTTTTCGCAAGCGGCTCCGCCTCGATGATTTCCCGCATTGCCTTTAAGATGGCGCCGGCGTCCCTCTCCCCGTTTTTCATCATCTCTTCGCCGCAGAAAACCGCTCTGGAAAGAACAAGCGCCGCCTTTCTCTGGGCCTCATTCAAATAGGTATTTCTGGAGCTTCTGGCAAGGCCGTCTGCCTCCCGTATGATGGGACATCCCACAATCTCAACATCCATATTCAGATCCCGTACCATCCTGCGGATCACCGCCATCTGCTGGGCGTCTTTCTGCCCGAAATAAGCCCGGTCCGGGGACACAATATTAAACAGCTTGCAGACCACCGTGCAGACACCACGAAAATGCGTCGGTCTGGTTTTCCCGCACAGGCCTTCGCTGACCTTCTGCATTTCCACATAGGTAGAAAAGTCCGGCGCATACATTTCCTCCGGCTCCGGGTGGAAAATCAAGGCCGCTCCCGCCTCTTCGCAGAGTTTTTTATCCGCCTCAATATCTCTCGGATAGGTAGCCAGATCCTCATTGGGCCCAAACTGTATGGGATTGACAAAGTCGCTGACCACCACCCGGTCATTTTCGGCCGCCGCCCTGACAATCAGGCTTTTATGGCCGTCGTGGAGATATCCCATGGTCGGCACCAGCCCCACTGTCAGGCCCTGCCGCCTCCACTCCTTTACCTGTTTCCTTACTTCATTTACTTTTCCTGTGATTTCCATAATCTCCTCTCTTTCTGCCTCCGCTGCACGCCTCCACAACACGCATAAGCAGATTCGAAATGCTTCGCATTTCTCATTCGCGTTGCTCGTCATAAGCCTTCCGTAACATTCACTCATGCAAGCATGGTTCATGTTCCGTAAGTCTTCTGACTCTGCTTATGCGCGCAAAAAGTCCGGACAGAAGCTGTCCGGACATACATACAAAGACCCTTATATCTAAATGTGCCGCCCATCGGTACAGCCATTTTCCATAAGAATTTCCCATACGCCCACAAAGGGGCCATTAAATTTCCAAAAGTATGTGTATGCGCTGGTACAGCTCCTTAAGATACCGTCCGCCTAAATAATAGCATACACCCCTTTAAAGCGCAATCTGTATTACTGGTTTTTTTCACGTGCATAACCTAAAGCCTTCATTCACTCCGCCGAAAACAGCGGCGTAGACAGATATCTGTCTCCGGAATCCGGCAGAAGCGCAACAATGGTCTTACCCTTATTCTCCGGCCGTTTTGCAAGCTCAGTGGCCGCGTACAGCGCCGCGCCGGAGGAAATGCCCACAAGCACGCCTTCCTGTACGGCAATCGCCCTGCCCGCCGTAAAAGCGTCCTCGTTAGAGACTTTGATGATCTCATCATAAACATTCGTATCCAGCACCTCCGGCACAAAGCCTGCGCCGATTCCCTGAATCTTGTGAGCCCCGGACGCGCCTCCCGAAAGCACCGGGCTGCTCTCAGGCTCTACCGCCACGACTCTGACCGCTGGATTTTTCTCTTTCAGATAACCGCCCACGCCGGTAATTGTGCCGCCGGTGCCTACGCCGGCCACAAAGATATCCACCTTCCCGTCCGTGTCCTCCCAAATTTCAGGCCCCGTCGTGGCCCTGTGTATCGCCGGATTGGCCGGATTTTCAAACTGTCCCAGAATGATTGCCCCGGGCGTTGAAGCCTGTAATTCCTCCGCTTTTTCAATAGCGCCCTTCATGCCTTTTGCGCCATCCGTCAGCACCAGCTGAGCGCCATAGGCCTGCAGGAGCTTACGCCGCTCCACGCTCATTGTCTCCGGCAGCGTCAGAACCGCTTTATAACCCTTAGCCGCCGCCACTGCCGCCAGTCCGATTCCCGTGTTGCCGCTGGTAGGCTCGATGATGGTGCCGCCAGGTTTGAGTTTTCCCTCTTTCTCCGCTGCCTCAATCATATGAAGCGCGATACGGTCCTTCACCGAGCCGGCCGGATTCAGATACTCCAGTTTTACCAAAACCGTCGCATCGGTAATATTGTTTTTCTTCTCGTAATTAACTGCCTCCATCAGAGGCGTGCGGCCTATCAGCTCCGCCGCGCTTTTTTTAATATTCGACATTTATCATTCCTCCCCGTTTTGTCCCGCTTGATCCGGCGGGAAATTTTGATCCACCTATTTCATAGTTACTCAATAGGTTAAGTATGGTATTAGGATATACCAATCCCTTCTCTCTGTCAACCCCAAATTACAAATGAATCCTCTCAAACACTGCTCTCACGTGCACGCCGTCTTCCGGCACCGTAACTTCGATCGTCTCCTCCTCCGAGACGCCGTTTGCAAACGCGCCGCTCTCCCATCTGACAAACCGACATCCTTCTGCGGGCGCCGCGCTCAGTGTAACAGGATAGTCCGTAAAATAGTCTCCGCTCCATTGCCCGTCCTGCCCGAGCTTTGGCGTAACCGTATTTACGGTAACGCTGCCCGCCTCTGTCTCATTCACCGCAACGGTAACGCGGGCAGGCGCGCCGTTCAGCTGAAGGTGCTCCCGCAGCTGCTCCACCGCATAGGGTCTCCGGCACTCCAAAAACTTCCGTATATCCGCCACCTGATTTTCGAAAAGCGCCGAATCTTCGGTACCGTAAAATCTTTGCAAATGATGCCGCATCGGTTCTCTCATGGCCGCGTCATAGCTTTCCAGAAAAGGGCCGTATGTTTCTTCCGAAAAAGACGTATTGACCAGATCCATAAACGTGACGGCAAACTGCCGTTTAAACGCATCATTGCGGCACAGGTTGGAAAACATGGCGCTCTCGCGTAAAAGGTGGTCCATGGCATCATAGTCAGTCAGGTCGGAAGACAGGGTAAATCCATTGGTGTCAAACAGCATCCATCGCCATCTGCCGTCTTCATACAGGCCTTCGCCAGCCACGCGCGTTCTCCAGAGCGCTTCGTTTGTAACGGGCCAGTCAACATGATGGCTGATATAGGTCTGTACCGCACAATAATCAAAATTCCCCGTTTTTTATCATTACCGCATTATCTTTTCCCACGTCCTAATAATGCGCCAGATAGGCCGGATCATATTTTTCCGTAATCCAGTATTCGCCATTCAAAAACATGGCATAGGGCTTAAAACGCATGGTGGAGAACGCTCTGTCCTTTGCCAGCCAGGAAACGAGAACATCCCGCATTTTGGAAAAGCGGTCGTTGCCCCCGGAATCCAGAATGACCGCCTCGGCAAAATAGGACGTATCAAACAGGTCGGCGCCAAAGAGACCGTTGCCTCCGTACTGCTCTCTCGCATACAGATTGAAGCTTTTCGGGTACATTCCGCGGCTCGCGTCGCCGTGAATGCGCAGACCGCACCCCCGTACATTTGTCCACAGGATGAGCCGGCGGCACATAGGGAAGCGCACCGTCTCCCGTTCCGTACAGAAAGGCCACGGACATATCCGTCCGCATGGCATGCACATTTTCCTGCGGCGTTACATCCTCAATAAAAATCGGCTCTGTATAAAGATACGCGTTTTCATCCGGATCCGATCCGTCAAACGTATAATAGCTTTCCGTTCCCGGAGGCGCATAAAGCTCCAGTCGCCCCCACCCGTAAAACGGGTGGCTAGGGACGCGGGCTCTAAGCCCGCCCTACTTGGCTGCGTCTCAAGACGC
>VSNG01000028.1 GCA_009774175.1 Lachnospiraceae bacterium
GATAAGGAGGGCGGGGAAGGACTGGCTTGGGACCGGCCACTTTTCTTTATTGTATTAACGGCCAAAAGATGATAAAATGCAGACATAGTTTTGCGGTTTTTGTAACAGAATGGGAAATAATAGGAGAATGGCATTATGGATACAATTATTGATAAACTGGCACAGAAAAGAAACGCACAGGAGATGATCCGCGCAAATTCCGCGGCGGAGGCGGCGAAGATGGAGCAGATGCAGAAACAGTTGAAGGCAAACGATGAGACCATGCAGGAGGTTCGCCGTGTCAATATAAAGACAGCCGAGAATGTGGAAAATATGCGCAGCCTGCTGGCGCAGTGCATGGAGAAGCTGGAGAGCGCAGAGCGGAAGGAAGGCTCGGGCGAAGAGGCAGAGAAACAGCTTGCCGCAATCAGGGGCCTTTTGGAAGAGCGTCTTGCGCAGACGGAGGATTTTGTGCATAAGGAGAATGTGAAAGTTTACCGTAACGTGCAGGCTGCCTTCACCGAGGAACTGGAGAAGCAGAATGGCCAAAATGAGGAGGACGGGACACAGAGAGGCGCCGGCGCGCCTGTGGGATTGTTGGTGGCCATTTTGATTGGCGTGCTTGTGGACATTGCGGTGAATCTGGTTCCGATGGTTTTACAGATTATGAACGTGAAGCTTTTTTAGGCGGAATCGGGCGGATCTGGTGCACGGATAAATTATTATGAAAATATTGAGCAGACATTATAAAAAAATGAAAATTGCATATATTAAAGTTGCGGTGCTCGTCAGCGTCATCGCAGCCTTTTTCCTGCCCCATTTTCAGACCGTTGAGAGCCACGGGGATAATATGTTCACCGTCTATTTAAACGGGATACAGGTGGGCGTTATGGGAGATATCAAGGAGGCGGACGAATGCCTGATTGCGGCCAGAAGAAAGCTGGCGGCGGACAGCGACGAGCTAGTGCTGGCGGAGAGCGATCTGACTTGGGAGGGCTCGGAAGTGCTCTGGGGGCAGATAGACGACAGAAGTGAGATCGTTTCCAATATGCTCGGCGCGCTCAGGGGCAGCGTTAAGGAGACTCTGAACCGTTCCTACACGGTGAAGATTAATGAGTATACGGTAAACCTTGCAAGTACGCAGGAGGTGCTTGCTCTTTTACAGGCTTCCATCAAAAGGTATGACAGCCAGAATACCTATTATGCGGATCTGGTGATGGATTCCGAAAGAGAACTCAATGTGCTGACGACGCAGATTTACTCTTCCAGAGAGCAGAAGGAGGAAGAGGCGGAGGAAGTTATGACCAGCGTGGGAATCGACGCGACGCTGGATGAGATTTTTGCTGATATTGAACCGGCCACGGAAAAGGATTTCTCCGATTATGAGCTGGGACTTCTTGCGCTGGACTTCGGCGATACGGTGGAGGTAGTGGAGTCCTATTTGCAGGACGAGGAACTGACTCCTCTCGACAGGGCTATTGAAGAGGTGACAAAGGATCAGGAGAAGGAGCAGATTTACGAGGTGGTTGCGGGGGACACGCTCTCCCAGATTGCCGAGAAGAATGAAATTCCCCTTGACCGGCTGGTTGCCATGAATGAAACCATTGAGAGCGAAAACTCTCTGATCCGGGTGGGGGACGAGCTTATCGTGACGATACCCGAGCCGGAGCTTTCCGTGGAACGCACGGAGCAGATGTATTATGAAGAGGATTACGAGGCGGACATTATCTATGTGGACAACGACGACTGGTATACCAACCAGACGCAGACTTTGCAGGAGCCTTCCGCAGGCCATCGCAAAGTGGTGGCGGATGTGTCCTATCGCAATAACGAGGAAGTCGGCAGGGAGATCCTGAAAGAGGAGATCACGTATGCGGCCGTGCCCAAAATTGTGGAACGGGGTACGAAGATTCCTCCGACGTATATCAAACCGATCTCCGGAGGCAGACTTTCCTCCAACTTCGGCAGGCGTAAGGCGCCTACCAGAAGAGCCAGCACCTATCATAAAGGCGTAGATTGGGCGACGCCGGTTGGCACTGCGGTTATGGCCTCCTCTACGGGCACCGTTACAAGGGCGGGCTGGGGAAGCGGCTACGGCTATGTGGTTTATATTGACCATGCGGACGGCAGGCAGACCCGCTACGGCCATCTGAGCAAAGTGCTGGTGAAACAGGGACAGACTGTAACCCAGGGGCAGAAGATTGCCCTGAGCGGAAATACAGGCGTAAGTACGGGGCCTCACGTTCATTTTGAGATCCTGATAAACGGTTCGCAGGTGAACCCGTTTGACTATCTGAACTAACAGCTTGGCCGTATATGGTGAAGAAGCAAAAGTCATGCTTGCATGAATTTTCGCGACTGAGCAGATGGGCGCGGGCCAAGCTGTGGGGTTTACAAATATGTAAAATCTGGTATACTGTATTTTAATGTTTGAGTTTTTTCGATTTAGAAAGGCAAGTAAACATACATGGAACAATATGCGATTAAGGGTGGAAATCCGTTAGTCGGCGAGGTGGAGATTGGCGGTGCGAAGAATGCGGCGCTGGCGATTCTTGCGGCAGCCATTATGACGGACGAAACCGTATTGATAGAAAATGTGCCTGACGTCAGGGACACCAACGTTATGATGCAGGCGATGGAAAGTATAGGCGTAGTGGTCAACCGTATTGACAGACATACGGTGAAGATCAATGCTTCACAGATTCACGATCTTGTGATCGAGGACGATTATATCAAGAAGATCAGGGCCTCCTACTATCTTTTGGGAGCGCTTTTAGGCAAATACAGCAAGGCGGAGGTTGCGCTTCCGGGAGGCTGTAATATAGGGCTTCGCCCCATTGACCAGCATATCAAAGGGTTTCGGGCGCTGGGCGCCAATGTCAGGATTGAGCATGGCCTGATTATTACGGAGGCTGCCAGGCTTAAGGGCAACCATATCTATATGGATGTGGTGACTGTGGGCGCTACCATGAATGTGATGATGGCGGCGGTCATGGCGGAGGGCACTACCGTAATCGAGAATGCGGCCAAGGAGCCCCACGTGGTTGATCTGGCGAACTTCCTGAACAGTATGGGAGCAAATGTCAAGGGCGCGGGTACGGATGTGATTCGTATCAAGGGCGTGTCGAAGCTTCATGGGACGGAATATGTCATTATTCCCGATCAGATCGAGGCGGGCACTTTTATGTTTGCTGCCGCGGTGACGAAAGGCGATGTGACAGTAAAGAATGTGATTCCGAAGCATTTGGAGTCCATCAGCGCAAAGCTTCTGGAGATCGGCTGTGAAATTGAGGAATCTGACGACGCCGTGCGTGTGGTGGCGGCAAAACCTCTGGGACATACCCATGTGAAAACCCTTCCCTACCCTGGGTTTCCGACAGATATGCAGCCGCAGATTACGGTGGCACTGGGATTGTCCGCGGGCACAAGCATCGTGACGGAAAGTATATTCGAAAACCGTTTTAAATATGTGGACGAGCTTACCTGTATGGGAGCAAATATTAAAGTGGAGAGCAACACGGCGATTATTGATGGCGTGCCCAAATATACCGGGGCCAATATCACGGCGCCTGATCTGCGGGCGGGCGCGGCGCTTGTCATTGCCGCTCTGGCAGCCGATGGAATCAGCACGGTGGATGATATCAAGTATATTCAGCGCGGTTATGAAGATTTTCACTTGAAATTGCAGGGATTGGGCGCGCAGATTGATCTGGTGACTACCGAACGGGAATTGCAGAAATTTAAGCTGAAAGTCAGCTGATTGCAGACGGGCAGGACAGCGTTACTCTGATTGCTCTTTTTGGATAATCAGGGCTTGACAGACGTTCTGTATGGGTGTATGTTAATTTACAGATAAGAAATGCAGGCAGAAAATTTCATATTGTGATATCTTTCTCTTATTCAGAGTGGTGGAGATACATAGGATCAATGAAGCCACGGCAACCCCTGTAAGGAAGGTGCCAACCTGAGCGAGACCGCATAAGCGGTACAGATCGAACAATAAGAGGGTTTGATGCGGCATGTCGGGTCCTCTGTTTCGGAAGAAATAGGAGGGCTTTTCTATTTTGCGCGAATCTGCTTATTTGCGTATAACAAAAAACTACAAAAGGAGAGGAAAAATGGAAAAAAGATTATTTACATCTGAGTCGGTAACGGAAGGCCATCCCGACAAAGTCTGCGACGCGATTTCGGACGCCATTCTGGACGCCTGTATGGCGGCGGATCCCATGAGCCGCGTTGCCTGCGAGACGGCTGTGTGCACCGGGTTTGTACTGGTGACTGGCGAGATTACCACAAACGCATATGTGGATATGCAGAAGGTGGTGCGCGATACGGTGAAGGAGATCGGTTATACCAAGTCTGAATATGGATTTGACGCCAATACCTGTGCGGTGTTCGTGGCGATTGACGAGCAGTCGGCGGATATTGCCATGGGCGTGGACAAGGCGCTGGAAGCAAAGAAGGGCGAGCAGACGGACGACCTCGACACGGGCGCGGGCGATCAGGGCATGATGTTTGGTTACGCTACCAACGAGACAGAGGAGTACATGCCTTATCCTATTGATCTGGCTCACAAGCTGGCGTTACAGCTTACCAGAGTGCGTAAGGACGGTACGCTCAAATACTTAAGACCCGACGGCAAGAGTCAGGTGTCCGTTGAGTACGACGAGGCCGGCAAGCCGGTTCGCCTGGAGGCGGTTGTGCTTTCTACCCAGCACGATGACGACGTGACGCAGGAGCAGATTCACGAGGATATTAAAAAATACGTGTTTGATCCGGTTCTGCCAAAGGAGCTTGTGGACGATAAGACCAAGTTCTTCATCAATCCTACGGGACGCTTCGTGATCGGCGGCCCTCACGGCGACGCGGGTCTGACGGGACGTAAGATCATAGTGGACACCTACGGCGGCTATGCCCGTCACGGCGGCGGCGCTTTCTCCGGTAAGGACTGCACGAAGGTGGACCGTTCCGCGGCTTATGCGGCGCGCTATGTTGCGAAGAATATCGTTGCTGCGGGAATTGCGGACAAGTGTGAGATTCAGCTCTCCTATGCAATTGGTGTGGCACAGCCTACCTCCATCATGGTAGATACCTTTGGCACAGGAAAGATTGCCGACGACAAGCTGGTGGAGATCGTGCGCGAGAACTTCGACTTAAGGCCTGCGGGCATCATCAAAATGCTTGACCTTCGCCGCCCGATCTACAAGCAGACAGCGGCATACGGCCATTTTGGACGTAACGATCTGGATCTGCCCTGGGAGAAGCTTGACAAGGTGGATGCGCTTAAGAAATATCTGTAAGATAATCGTTTGATCTTTTTAATGAGATAAAGCGGGAAATTCCTGTAGAGGGGATTTCCTGCTTTCTTGTGACCAACGAAATTAAAGTAATCACCCGCTCAGTTACGGAAGAGTTTCGGTATTTTTATGAGAAATACCGGCTGAAACTGACGGATTATACGGGCAACTTGATTGATAAAAAGAAAGAGCGAGGTCTGACATGGCATTTGCGCATCTACATGTCCACACGGAGTACAGTCTCCTGGACGGTTCCAACAAGATTAAGGAATATGTGAAATATGTGAAGGAGCTGGGAATGGACAGCGCGGCAATCACGGATCACGGCGTTATGTACGGTGTTATTGATTTTTATAAAGCGGCTAAAGAGGCGGGGATTAACCCGGTTATAGGCTGCGAGGTTTATGTGGCGCCTCATTCCCGGTTTGACAGGGAGCTTACGGGCGGCGAAGACCGCTATTACCATCTGGTGCTTTTGGCGGAGAACAATGTGGGCTACGCCAATCTGGTGAAGATTGTGAGTAAGGGATTCACGGAAGGGTATTACTATAAGCCCCGTGTGGATATGGAGCTTCTGGAGGAATATCACGAGGGGCTGATCGCGCTTTCGGCCTGTCTGGCGGGAGAAGTGCCTCGTTACATCCAGAAAGGACTGGTGGATGAGGCGAAGAAGGTCGCGCTGAAATATCAGGGGATTTTTGGTAAGGACAATTATTTTCTGGAATTACAGGATCACGGGATTCCCGCCCAGCAGACGGTAAATTCCGTGCTTCTTCGTATGAGCAAAGAATTGGATATCCCGCTTGTGGCAACGAACGACGTGCATTATACCTATGCGCAGGACGCCCAGCCCCATGATATCCTGCTCTGTCTGCAGACGGGAAAAAAACTGGCTGACGAGGATCGTATGCGCTACGACGGGGGCCAGTATTATGTGAAGAGCGAGGAGGAGATGAAGGGACTTTTCTCCTATGCCTGGGAGGCCGTGGAGAATACCCAGCGGATTGCGGATCGGTGCCACGTGGAAATTGAGTTCGGCAATTATAAGGTGCCTCGTTATGAAGCGCCGGAAGGATATGATTCCTGGAGCTATTTAAATAAGCTCTGTCAGGACGGCATGAAGGAACGCTACCCGGAGGACGACGGGACGTTGCAGGAGCGTCTGCACTATGAGCTTGACACGATTAAAAGCATGGGGTTCGTGGATTATTTTCTGATTGTGTGGGATTATATCAACTTTTGCAGGGAGAACGGGATCGCCGTGGGACCGGGCAGAGGCTCGGCAGCGGGAAGCATCGTGTCCTACTGCCTGAGAATCACCAATATAGATCCGATAAAATACAGCCTGCTCTTTGAGCGTTTTTTAAACCCGGAGCGTGTTTCCATGCCGGATATCGACGTGGACTTCTGCTATGAGAGACGGCAGGAGGTAATTGACTATGTGGGCAGGAAATACGGCGGCGATAAGGTGGTGCAGATCGTCACCTTCGGTACAATGGCGGCCAAGGGTGTGATCCGCGACGTAGGGCGGGTGATGGATCTGCCCTATGCCTATGTGGACCGGATTGCAAAAATGATTCCCAATGAGCAGAATCAGGGCGTTCCCATAGACCGGGCATTGGAGATGAACCCGGAGTTGAAGGCCCTTTATCAGGAGGACGAACAGGTTCATAACCTGATCGACATGAGCAGACGGCTGGAGGGACTGCCGCGCCATACCTCCATGCATGCGGCGGGGGTGGTGATCTGCCCGGAGGAGGCGGATCAGTTTGTACCGCTGTCCCGGGGGGCGGACGGTTCCATCACAACCCAGTTTCCCATGACGACCATCGAGGAGCTGGGGCTTTTGAAGATGGATTTTCTGGGCCTGCGCACGCTTACGGTGATTCAGGATACGGTGCGGCTGGTGGAGCAGAGCAAGGGGATTTCCATAGATATTGATAAGATTGATTACGACGATAAGGATGTGCTTGCCTCCCTTGGCACGGGACGCACGGACGGCGTGTTCCAGCTTGAAAGCGGCGGTATGAAAAGCTTCATGAAGGAGTTGAAGCCTCGGAGTCTGGAGGATGTGATTGCCGGGATTTCCCTGTACCGGCCCGGCCCCATGGATTTTATTCCCAAATATATCAAGGGAAAAAATCATCCGGAATCCGTGACCTACGACTGCCCCCAGCTGGAACCCATTCTGGCGCCCACTTACGGCTGTATCGTGTATCAGGAGCAGGTGATGCAGATTGTGCGGGAGCTTGGCGGCTACACCATGGGCAGAAGCGATCTGGTACGCCGCGCCATGAGTAAGAAAAAGCAGTATGTGATGGAGCAGGAGCGGAAAAATTTCACCTACGGGAATCCCGAGGAGGGCGTGCCCGGCTGTGTGGCGGCCGGAATCGACGCGAAGGTGGCGGATCATATTTACGATACGATGATGGACTTCGCGAAATACGCTTTCAATAAATCCCACGCCGCCTGCTACGCTGTGGTGGCATACCAGACGGCCTACCTGAAATATTACCATCCGGTGGAGTTTATGGCGGCTCTCATGACCTCCGTGATTGATAATCCCAGCAAGGTGGCGGAGTATATTATGACAAGCAGAAGCATGGGCATCCAGATTCTGCCGCCGGATATCAACGTGGGAGAAAACGGGTTTTCCGTATCGGACGGGCAGATCCGTTATGCCCTCTCCGCCATCAAGAGCGTGGGCCGCAACGTGATCGACGCGATTGTGGCGGAACGGGAGGCGAGAGGCCCGTACCAGAGTCTGGGGGATTTTGCCACGCGCGTTACGGACCGGGATATGAATAAGCGCATTGTGGAGCATTTTATCAAGGCGGGCGCGATGGACAGCCTTGGCGGCACCAGAAAGCAGCTCTTGAGCGTATACATGCAGGTGATGGACGGCATACAGCAGGATCGGAAAAATAATATGGCGGGGCAGATATCCCTGTTTGATCTGGCGGATGAGGAAGAGAAAATGGATTATCGGGTGAGTCTTCCCAACGTAGGCGAATACTCAAAGGAGATGAAGCTTGCTTTTGAAAAGGAAGTGCTTGGCATTTATATCAGCGGACATCCTCTTGAGGAGTATCGGGAAATCTGGAAAAAGCATATCACAAACACCACGGCGGATTTCATGCTGGATGAGGACAGCGGCGAGTGCAGGGTGGAGGATAATGCAAAAGTCACTATCGGCGGCATGATAACGGAGAAGAAGATTAAATACACCAAAAATGATAAGGTGATGGCGTTTCTGCAGGTGGAGGATCTGGTCGGTTCTGTGGAAGTTATTGTTTTTCCCAGAGATTATGAACGGTATGGAAACGCGATCATGGAAGACGGGAAGGTCTTTATCAAAGGCAGGGTATCCGTGGAGGAGGATAAGGACGCCAAGCTGATCTGCGAGCAGATTTCCACCTTCGAGCAGATGCCGAAAAAGCTCTGGATCAAGTTTTCTACAAGAGAGGCCTATGAGGAGCAAAAGGAAGCGCTTTTTGATATTTTGCGGGAGGCGGAAGGAAAGGACAACGTGGTGATTTACGTGGAGAATCCAAAGGCCATGAATCCCCTGCCCGCAAACTGGAACGTATCGGCGCAGGCGCCTTTAATCGGCAGACTGGAAGCAGCCTTCGGAGAGGAAAATGTGAAGGTGGTATAGCGGTTTGGCCGGCCTGAATCGGGCCTTCTGATTGTTCACGGCAAAGGCTGTGTTGTGGAGAATGGAAAAATATTGAAAAATAAATGTTTATAGAGTAAAATAAGCATAGAGTGATTTTGCCTTCTGGCTGGAAACAGAGCGGCTGACGGGGCAGAAAGGTGTGGGTATCGGAATGGCGAAGCAGATCAAAACAATCGGCGTGCTGACCAGCGGAGGGGATGCGCCGGGCATGAACGCGGCGATCCGTGCAGTGGTCAGAAAAGGAATCGCTAACGGGGTCAAGGTTAAGGGGATTAAGAAGGGATATCAGGGTCTTCTGAATGAAGAGATTATAGATATGGAAAAATGGTCGGTGTCGGACACGATACAGCGCGGCGGCACTATCCTTGGTACGGCGCGGTGTCATGAGTTCCGCACGGAAGAGGGCCAGCAGAAGGGCGCGGATATCTGCCGCAAGCACGGAATCGACGGGCTTGTGGTGATCGGCGGCGACGGCTCCTACCGGGGCGCGCAGGCGTTGTCCAGACACGGGATCAATACCATCGGACTGCCGGGCACGATTGATCTGGATATTGCGTGCACGGAGTACACCATTGGCTTTGACACGGCGATCAATACGGCCATGCAGGCCATTGATAAGGTAAGAGACACTTCTTCCTCCCATGAGCGGTGCAGCATCATTGAAGTCATGGGCAGAAACGCAGGCTATATTGCGTTGTGGTGCGGTATTTCAAACGGCGCGGAGGATATTCTTCTTCCGGAGAAATACGATTACAATGAACAGCAGATTATCAATAATATTATCGCCAACAGAAAGCGCGGCAAGACCCACCATCTGATCATCAATGCAGAGGGTATCGGGCATTCCACCTCCATGGCGAGACGAATTGAGGCGGCCACGGGCATTGAGACCAGAGCTACTATTCTGGGATACATGCAGCGCGGCGGATCGCCTACCTGTAAAGACCGTTATTACGCCTCCATAATGGGCTGTTATGCGGCGGATATCCTTTGCGAGGGTAAGACGAACCGGGTGGTCGGATACCAGCATGGTGAATTTTTGGATTTTGATATTGAAGAGGCGCTTAACATGCAGAAGGGGATTCCCGAGTACGCCTTTGAGATGTCGAAGATTTTATAGTTTGACAAGTGGTTGAGTTCCCCGCGGATGATTGCATCTGCGGGGAAATTTGCGCGTATAAGCAGAGTCGGAAAGCTTGCGGAGAATGCGCCATGCTTGCATGTGGGCAGGAGGCGCAGGACTTATGACGAGCAACAGGCGAACCGAGTCTGCTTAAACGTATGGAAAAGGTGGAGCGGAGGAATGATAACTAGTTTACATAACAAAGAAATTAAGGAGACCGCGGCTCTTCTTGCCAGAAAAAAGGAACGGGACAGGCGGGGGCTCTTCGTTGTGGAGGGGCCGAAGATGTTCGGGGAAGCGCCCATGGAGCGGATCGAGCGCGTATATCTTGCGCAGAGCGCGGCAGCGCAGATGTATGAGAAGTACGGGGACAGGCTTTCGGGTCTTTCCTGCGAGACGGTATCGGACGAAGTATTTGTAAGAATGTCCGACACGAAAACGCCCCAGGGGATTCTCTGTCTGGTGAGGCAGCAGCATTATAATATAGAAGAAATACTGCGGGAAAGCAAAGGAAAACGGATGTTATTTATTATACTGGAGGATATACAGGACCCGGGAAATCTGGGAACCATTTTCCGCACGGCGGAGGCGGCGGGAGCGGACGGCGTTATCATGAGCAGCTGGACGGCGGATATTTACAATCCGAAGACAATCCGTTCCACGATGGGATCGGTCTACCGGGTGCCTTTTTTTCATGTAGACCAGATGGAGGAGGCCGTCAGGAGACTGCAAAAGGCGGGGGTAGCTGTCTACGCGGCGCATCTGGGAGGCACAGCCGCTTATGATGCCTGTGATTATCAGAAAAGCACGGCTTTCCTGATTGGAAATGAGGCGAAGGGCCTGCGGGAGGAGACGGCGGCCTGTGCGGACGCCCGGATTACCATTCCCATGGCGGGAAAGGTGGAATCTCTCAATGCGGCGGTAGCCTCCTCGATCCTGTTGTTTGAAGCTGCAAGACAGAGAAGAAAAGGTTAAATCATGATTTGATTCTTGAAAAACGGAAAGACGGACAGAACAAAGAGAGAGGAGCGCTCTTTTTATCCAAATGATAAAAAACGCAAAAACTCCGGAATAATTGCGGATATGCCACATAAATAGCGCATGTTATATAAAAACCGAGATAAAAGTGACTGGCAAAAAAATGTAAATGTAGATTTAAGGAGGAAAGATATGGGCATTGGATTTATTGGACTGGGAAATATGGCGAGGGCAATTATCGGCGGTATGCTGGAGCAGGGCATTGTTTCTGCGCAGGATATCTGCGGCAGTGCGAAAACCCGGAAGACGCTTGATGCAGTGCACCGGGAGTATGGAATAGAGGTAAATTCCTCCAACGCGGCGGTGGCGGCGCAGAGTCAGACATTGGTTCTGGCGGTGAAGCCTCAGTTTTTGGAAGAGGTGATCCGGGAGATACGGGATGCAGTGCGGCCGGATACGCTGATCATCAGTATTGCGGCAGGTAAAAGCTTAAACTGGCTGGAGGAGGCGTTTGGCGGGAAGAGGAAGCTGGTTCGCTGTATGCCCAATACGCCCGCGCTTGTGGGGGAAGGATGCACAGGCGTGTGCGTTAATGGGGCGGTGTCGGAGGAAGAGACACGGTACAGCCTCAGCCTGATGGAAAGCTTCGGAAAGGCAAGTCTGGTGGAGGAGCGGCTGATGGACGCGGTTGGTGCGGTGAGCGGTTCTTCTCCGGCCTATGTGTTTATGTTCATTGAGGCTATGGCGGACGCGGGTGTGGCGGCAGGCATGCCCAGGGCGCAGGCTCTTGCGTTTGCCTCCCAGGCGGTGTACGGAAGCGCCAGGCTTGTGCTGGAGACGGGGAAGCACCCCGGGGAGCTGAAAGATATGGTTTGTTCTCCGGGCGGCACTACCATCGAGGGGGTGCGCGTTCTGGAGGAAGCAGGGTTTCGCGGCGCCGTGATGAACGCTCTCCTTGCGGCCGTGGAAAAATCCAGAAAACTGTAGGCCTGTTATGTGACGGCGAAAGGCCCGGTTACGAAGTTTGTCGGAATATCTTGTGTTTCGCAAAAAAATAGTAACAAAATATTGAGATAAGTTAAGGCCAAATTGTATAAACTTGACAAAGAATAGGTGTTTTGCTAAAATAATCCATACTTAACCAAACTGTAACAATTTTGTAACAAATTTATCATTCTTTTGTTATACGGGAAATAAAAGTTTGCCTGTATGGAGGAAGATGGAGGAATGTTTATGCTGAGAAGGTATAGACTTCTGCTTGCCTGTTTGATTTTGGGAATCAGTTTATGCGGTTTGTCTCTGGAAGCGCAGGCCACCGACGGAAATGATTTTCTGAGTGTGGGCGTGTCCCAGATTGTTGATCCTACGGGAAAGGCGGCAAATGCGGAGACGATTCGGGAACTGACCGAACTGTCGGAAGCAAACGGCGGGCAGGAGGAAACGGATCTGGTCATGGCCAACGTGCAGGTGGCTATGAACGTGCGCGAGGAGGCCGACGAGGAATCGGCGAAGATCGGCCTGCTTTACAAGGACTGCGGCGGCAGAATCCTGGAGAGAAAAGACGGATGGACAAGACTCCGCAGCGGCGATCTTGTGGGATGGGCCAACGACGATTACCTGCTTTTTGGAGAGGATGCGGAGGCGCTTGCCAACGAAGTGGGAAACCTCATCGTCCAGATTGAGACGGACACGCTCTGCGTGCGGCGGGAGCCGGAGACTGATGCGGAGACGCTTGGCTTTATCCCAAGGGACGAGGAGCTGGAAATCATCGGCGAGTTGGACGATGAGTGGATCAGCGTCAATTACGAGGGTGAAACCGGCTATGTCTCGTCGGAATATGTGGACGTTGATTTCCATATTGACGAAGGCGAGACGCTTATAGCAATCAATAAGAGAGAAGAGGCCGAACGGGAGGCGAAGCTGACAGCCAACAGAGGCGCAGTGGTTGTGGGCGGCGACGATACGAGGCTTTTGGCTGCGCTGATTTTCTGCGAAGCCGGTATAGAGACTTACAACGGAAAGCTTGCGGTGGGCGCGGTGGTTATGAACCGTGTCAGGAGCGCGGCGTATCCAAATACTATATCGGGTGTTATTTTTGCATCGGGACAGTTTACCCCGGCCATGAACGGTAAAGTGGCCAGAGTTTACGGCGGCGACATTCCGGAAAGCTGCTGGGAAGCGGCGCGGGCCGCGATCAACGGCGAGACCAACGTGGGAGACGCGACTCATTTCAGACGAGCCGGAAACCATGAAGGGTTACTGATTGACAGACAGGTGTTCTGGTAATAGGGTGAAAAGAAGTTCTATGGGAGAATTCCCATCTTGGGCATTCTCCGTTTAGAGAGCAAAACATATATCTCTTGTCACTTTGGGCATAATATTGTATGATGGATTAGGCACAAATTTACATGCTGGGAAAGGGGCAGGTTTTTATAATGGACATTCAGGCGATAAACATGACGGTAGTCTGGCTGGTTGTCCTTGTGGCGCTTGTTGTGATAGAGCTTGCCACGATGGGACTTACCACAGTCTGGTTTGCAGGCGGCGCGCTGGTTGCTACGCTGGCGTCTCTGATGCATCTGCCGGTTGCATTGCAGGTAATCCTGTTTCTTGCAGTTTCGGCGTTGCTTTTATATTTTACGCGACCTCTTGCGGTGAAATATTTCAACAAAGACCGGGTGCGTACCAATGCGGAAAGCCTTGTGGGGCGGCAGGCTATTGTAATCAGTGAGATTGACAATCTGCAGGGCATTGGTCAGGTCAATGTGGGAGGCATGGAGTGGTCGGCCAGATCGAACAGGGACGATGTGCCTCTGCCGGTGGGAGCGGTTGTGATTGTGCTCGCCATAGACGGCGTGAAGCTGATAGTAACGGAAAAGACGGAAGCTTAGTGCTTCGGAAACGGAGAAAAAAATGGGTGGAGTGATTGCATTAGTTGTTGTTTTGATTTTGCTTGTGGTGATATTGATGTCCTGTATCAAAATCGTACCGCAGGCTCATGCGTATGTGGTGGAGCGCCTTGGCGCATATCAGCAGACCTGGTCAGTTGGCCTGCATATCAAGGTGCCTTTTATTGATACGGTGGCGAAACGGGTGGTTTTGAAGGAACAGGTAGTGGACTTCGCACCCCAGCCCGTGATCACAAAGGATAACGTTACCATGCGGATCGACACGGTGGTCTTTTTCCAGATTACCGATCCGAAGCTGTTTGCCTACGGTGTGGAAAATCCCATCATGGCAATCGAGAACCTGACGGCGACCACACTTCGTAATATCATCGGTGAGATGGAGTTAGACCAGACGCTGACCTCCAGAGAAGTGATTAACACGAAGATGCGCGCGTCTCTCGACATTGCCACGGATCCCTGGGGTATCAAGGTAAACCGTGTGGAGCTTAAGAATATCATTCCTCCGGCGGCCATTCAGGACGCCATGGAGAAGCAGATGAAGGCGGAGCGCGAACGAAGAGAAGCGATTCTGCGTGCGGAAGGTGAGAAGAAGTCCACCATTCTTGTGGCGGAAGGTCAGAAGGAATCCGCGATTCTGGAGGCTGAGGCCGAGAAGCAGTCCGCGATTCTGCGTGCGGAGGCTGAAAAGGAAAAGATGATCCGTGAGGCAGAAGGTGAAGCGGAGGCGATCCTCAAAGTGCAGAAGGCTACGGCGGACGGTATACGCATGATCCGGGAGGCTGGCGCAGACGAGGCGGTGCTGCGGATTAAGAGTCTGGAGGCATTTGAAAAGGCGGCCGACGGACAGGCGACCAAGATTATTATCCCCTCGGAGATTCAGGGCCTTGCAGGGCTGGCGGCTTCGGCAAAGGAGATTTTCAAGTAGAAATTTTTAACCACAGGACGGTTCTACGGACCCGTCCTGTTTGATGCGAAGGGAGCGTAAAAGCTTCGGAATGGAGAATGGCATGAACCTGACAGGAAGGAATTTTTTAAAACTTTTGGATTTTACGCCGGAGGAGATTTTGCATATGCTCGATGTGGCGGCGGATTTGAAGGATAAGAAGAAGAAAGGGATTCCTGTGGACAGGCTTCGCGGGAAAAACGTGGCTCTGATATTTGAAAAGACAAGCACCAGAACCCGCTGTGCGTTCGAGGTGGCAGCCCATGATCTTGGTATGGGAAGCACCTATCTGGATTCCACGGGCTCCCAGATCGGCAGGAAGGAGAGCATTGCGGATACGGCCAGAGTTTTGGGCCGTATGTATGAGGGTATCGAGTATCGGGGATTCGGACAGGATATCGTAGAGGAGCTGGCAAAGCATGCGGGCGTACCGGTCTGGAACGGACTGACCAATGAATTTCATCCGACCCAGATGCTGGCGGACCTGCTGACCATACGGGAACATTTTGGACGTATTAAGGGCATTAAGCTGACCTACATGGGAGACGCCCGTTACAATATGGGTAATTCCCTGATGGTGGTCTGCGCAAAAATGGGAATGGAGTTCACGGCCTGCACGAATAAAAAGTATTTTCCGGAAGAAGAACTGGTGAGGACCTGCCGGGAGATTGCGGCGCAGACAGGCGGTTCCATCCGTCTTACGGAGGATGTGGAAGAAGGCGCTTCGGGAGCGGATGTGATCTACACCGACGTGTGGGTGTCCATGGGCGAGCCGGAGCAGGTGTGGGAAGAGAGGCTTCGCGACCTTACGCCTTATCAGGTCAATGCAAAGGTGATGGCGCTGGCCGGAAAGGATGCGGTGTTCATGCACTGTCTGCCGGCATTTCACGATCACCGTACCGGGATTGGCAGACAGATCGGTGAAAAGTACGGGATGGCGGAGCTGGAAGTGACGGACGAAGTTTTTGAATCGCCCCAGTCAATCGTGTTTGACGAGGCGGAGAACCGTATGCATACAATCAAGGCGGTTATGGCAGTGACGCTGGGATACGAGTCCGAAAAATAGATGTGGTGGAATAGGAAGCGGGACCACAGGGAAAACGGAAGCAGTCGGACAGAGAAGAGAACGGAGACGGGAAAGCAGGAGAAAGATGAAGACGGACAGAGCGGATATTTTGACATGCCTGCGAAACAGCGGGGATTATGTATCGGGACAGCAGCTTTGCGATCGTCTGGGCGTTTCCCGCACGGCGGTCTGGAAAGTGATCAATCAGTTGAAGGAGGAGGGCTACCGGATCGAGTCGGTTTCCCGAAAGGGTTACCGGCTGGTGGAAAGCCCGGCGGACGTCTATTCGCAGAGTGAAATCGCAAGCAGACTTCACACAAAATGGGCGGGGCGGAATCTTCATTTTTTTGAGAGCACCGGTTCTACCAACCCTGACGCCAAGCGGTTTGCGGAGGAGGGAGAACCTCACGGGACTACGGTGGTGGCCGACAGGCAGACGGCGGGCAGAGGCCGCAGAGGACGTTCATGGGAATCGCCTGCGGGCAAGTCCGTCTATTTTACGATTGTGGTGAGACCCCATTTTTCGCCGGATAAGGCGTCCATGATCACGCTGGTGATGGCTCTTGCCGTGGCGGAGGCGATTTCCGAGGTGACGGGCCTTGAGGCGGGAATTAAATGGCCCAATGATATTGTGGTGAACGGGAAGAAGGTAGTGGGGATTCTGACGGAGCTGAGCATGACGCCGGAAATGAATGAGACGCAGTTTCTGGTGGCGGGTGTGGGTGTCAATGTAAATCAGGACAGTGCGGAGGAGTTTCCCGAAGAGATCAGAAACACGGCCACCTCCCTGAAAATGGAAGCGGGATGTTCTTTTGCCCGCGCCGTATTGCTGGAACGCATTCTGGCCTGGTTTGAGGAAGTCTATGATGCCTTTGAGCAGACTCTTGATTTATCCGGATTAAAGGAACGCTATGAAAACCGTCTTGTCGGCAGGGACGCCGTAGTGCGGGTGCTGGATCCGGCGGGAGAGTACAACGGGATCTCACGGGGCATCAACGAGACGGGGGAACTCATCGTGGAGAAGGAGGACGGAAGCGGGACGGTTCTTGTCTATGCCGGAGAAGTGTCCGTGCGGGGGCTGTACGGATATACCTGACCATGGGTGCGAATATGTGACGCGCATGTCAGTTTATTGGCGGCATGATGGCGGTGCAGTGCAAAGAGACGGGTCGGAACGGGATATTCATGGGACGGGCCGGCAGGAGAAGGCGGATTATGGAAGAGGATAAGAGAATTGTGCTCTGCGGCGCCAACGCTTACGAGCAGAAATATTACTTTAACGAAAAGTTTGACAGGATTCCCCAGTCCATCAAGGACGAGCTGCATATTATCTGCGTCCTGTTCACCGAGGAGGTGGGCGGTATTTTTACCATCGTGTTTGAAGAGGACGGCAGCATTTCGCTGGAGACGGACGCGGAGGAAGACGATCTTCTCTACGATGAGATCAGCAGCGGCCTTCTTGTGGGCGAAATCCGCAGAAACAGGCAGGAAATGCTGGAATCCCTACAGCTGTACTACCGGGTGTTTATCCTGCATGAGAATATTGCAGAGGAATAACTTTTAGGGAAAGGTCAGTTTGATACGGTATGAATACACTGTTAAAGCCTCTTACCATTGGTAATGTGACCCTGAAAAACAATATAATACTGGCTCCCATGGCAGGCGTGACGGACCTGCCTTTTCGTTTGCTGTGCAGCGAACAGGGGGCGGGCCTTGCGGGAATGGAGATGGTCAGCGCAAAGGCCATTCTTTACGGCAATAAAAACACGGAAGGGCTGCTGGCGATTCATCCGGAGGAAGGGCCGGTTTCCCTGCAGCTGTTCGGTTCAGATCCGAAGATTGTCAGCGAGATGGCGAAACGGATCGAGGAGAGACCCTTTGCCGTGCTGGATATCAATATGGGCTGTCCTGTGCCAAAGATTGTGAACAACGGGGAAGGCTCCGCCCTGATGCGGGATCCGAAGCTGGCGGGGGAGATCATAGCCGCTGTGGCAAAGGCGGTAAAAAAACCCGTTACGGTAAAAATACGAAAAGGCTTTGACGCGGAACACGTCAATGCGGTAGAGCTTGCCAGAATCGCACAGGAGTCGGGGGCCGCCGCGGTGGCCGTGCACGGCAGAACCAGAGAGCAGTTTTACAGCGGCGAGGCCGATTGGGACATCATAGCAAGAGTGAAGGAGGCGGTGTCCATTCCTGTGATCGGAAACGGGGATGTGACGGATGGCGGGACGGCAGCCGCGCTTCTTACGCAGACGGGCTGCGACGGCGTCATGATCGGCCGCGCCGCAAGGGGAAATCCATGGCTGTTTCGTCAGGTTATCGCCTGTCTGGAGGACGGACGAAAGCTTTCGCCGCCCGATCTGGAGGAAAAGAAGAGAATGATTTTGCGCCATGCCTCTTTGCAGCTGGAAACCAAAGGGGAATACACCGGCGTGCGGGAAATGAGAAAGCATTTGTCGTGGTATACAGCGGGGATGCCCGGTTCCGCAAAGCTTCGACTTAAAGTTAATTTGGCGGAGCGGTTCGAAGATATCGAGAGACTGGTGGAATCCATGTGACATGTCCTGCATATACTGTCTCAGAGTCATCAGCTTTCGCGCTTTAATTTATTGTTTGCGGGAAGCCTGAAAGCTGTGGCAGACAGGATGGTGAAGCTTTATGGAAACGGACACTATCATCTACTTTCATCCCACACAGGGACAGATGCATAAAAATACGGCCGCCAAGAAACACTGGTGGCAGGATGCGGCTCTGCGGGAAGAGAAGCTGGGGCTGGAGAAGACAGGCGGCTTCTTTTTGCCGGTGGACTGTGCCATACCGCCATACTATTATAAAAAGAAACCATGGACAGGAGAGCTTTTGTCAGCGGCCATGGAGGAGGTAGTGCATCGTGCCGACGGCATGGCGGACGCTTTTCTGCATCCTGATATTATGACATATATGTCAGAAAAATTCAGGGAACGCTGGGAAATGCGAAGGGACACGTTTGAGAGACTGTCGGCCTGTCTGCTTGCGGCCTGCGCCGCCGGGCCTCTGCATGAAAAAGGCAGGGTGGCGGTACTGCTTGGAAAGCCGGAGGAAACGGACTGGCAGATGGAGCTGACGCAGAATCTTCTGCTGCCGTATCTTTCGAGAATTAACAGCCTGCTGTTTTATTATGAAGAGGTGGCGGGGACGGACATCTGGGAGGAGATGGCCGCTTATCTGGAAACGTATGATTATGAGTACGGACTGGTGCCTGCGATGCATCCCTATTCGACCGGAGAGGAGGGGCTTTGCTGCGGCAGGGAAAGATGCAGCGGCGTGATTCTGGATTTTGCCCATACGGCGAGACACCCAAGACTGGAGAGGGAGGATGGAACCGTCTATGTGGATCTGACTTCCGACAGGGAAAGGGAGCGAAGCTGCATGAGAAAAAACGGGCATGTTCTCTATGTATCGCCGCTCAAATATCTTGACACCATAGTAAAAACTGGTTATGATAGGTAGATGTGAAAAGCCGGCTGTCCGATATGAGCAGACAGCCGGCGTGACAGCGGGGACGACAGACTTAAAGGATATATTATAATGATAGAGGAAAGGGAGAATTCTTACCATGCATGAGAAAAAGAATATCTTAACTTATGAAGGACTGCGGAAATATGAGGATGAGCTGCACGATCTGAAGGTCGTAAAGCGTAAGGAAGTGGCGCAGAAAATCAAGGAAGCCAGAGAACAGGGCGACCTTTCCGAGAATGCCGAGTACGACGCGGCCAAGGATGAACAGCGCGACATTGAGGCCCGGATTGAAGAGCTTGAGAAGATTCTTAAAAATGCCGAGGTTGTGGTGGAAGACGAGGTGGATCTTGACAAGATTAATATCGGCTGTCAGGTAAAAATACTGGATCTGGAATTTAATGAGGAACTGGAGTATAAAATTGTGGGTTCAACCGAGGCCAACAGCCTGAAAGGAAAGATTTCCAACGAGTCCCCCGTGGGTAAGGCCCTGATTGGCAGTAAGGTAGGCGATACGGTGGATGTGGAGACGCAGGCTGGCGTGATTCAGTATAAAGTGCTGGAGATTCAGCGGTCTAACTGAGAACCGAACGGATGGGAGAAAGGATAACAGATGGCAGAGGAGCAAAGGCAGCAGAATATACAGGGCGAGCAGGATATCAACCAGCTTTTGAAAGTGAGAAGACAGAAGCTTTCGGTTTTGCAGGAGGCGGGGAAAGACCCCTTTCAGATCACAAAATATGATGTGACACATCACAGCCTTGAGATCAGGGATCATTTCGACACGCTGGAGGGCAGGGAGGTTTCCATTGCCGGCCGTGTGATGAGCAAGCGCGTTATGGGTAAGGCGTCTTTTTGTAATGTGCAGGATTTGCAGGGCGATATTCAGGTTTACGTGGCGAGGGACAGCGTGGGGGAAGATTCCTACGCGGATTTTAAGAAATATGACGTAGGTGACATTGCAGGCGTGGAGGGCACGGTCTTTAAGACCAAAACGGGTGAAATATCCGTCCATGCGCAGAAAGTGACACTTCTGTCAAAAAGCTTGCAGATCCTTCCGGAGAAGTATCACGGTCTGGTGAATACCGATATCCGTTACCGCCAGAGATACACTGATCTGATCATGAATGAGGATGTGAAAAAGACTTTTGTCATGCGATCCAAAATTATCAGTGCCATCAGACGTTATCTGGACGGGCAGGGTTTTCTGGAGGTGGAGACGCCCATGCTTGTATCCAATGCGGGCGGCGCGGCGGCAAGGCCTTTTGAAACCCATTACAATGCGCTGGATGAGGATGTGAAGCTGCGCATTTCGCTGGAATTGTATTTGAAGAGGCTGATCGTAGGCGGCATGGAGCGCGTCTATGAGATCGGCAGAGTGTTCCGAAACGAGGGACTGGACGCCAGACATAATCCGGAGTTTACCCTGATGGAGCTGTATCAGGCGTACACCGATTACAACGGGATGATGGATCTGACTGAAAATATGTTCCGCCATGTGGCGAAGGAGGTCTGCGGAACGACATTGATTTCTTACGGCGGCGTGGAGATTGATCTGGGAAAACCTTTCGAACGGATCACCATGGTGGAGGCCGTAAAGAAATATACAGGCGTCGATTTTGACGAAGTGCCTGACACAGCGGCGGCGAAGAAGCTGGCGGACGACAGAAACGTACATTACGAGGAGCGTCATACGAAGGGGGACATCATCAATCTCTTCTTTGAGGAGTTTGTGGAAGAGCATCTGGTGCAGCCTACCTTTGTCATGGATCATCCTGTGGAAATATCACCGCTCACAAAAAGAAAGCCGGACAAGCCGGATTATGTGGAGCGGTTCGAGCTGTTCATTACTGCAAGGGAAATGTGTAACGCCTATTCCGAGTTAAACGATCCCATTGACCAGCGGGAACGTTTTAAGGCTCAGGAGGCGGCTCTTGCGGCAGGCGACGAGGAGGCCAACACCACCGACGAGGACTTCATGAACGCGCTGGAGATTGGCATGCCTCCTACGGGCGGTATCGGGTACGGCATCGACAGACTGGTGATGCTGCTCACCGATTCTCCTGCGATCCGCGACGTGCTTCTCTTCCCGACGATGAAGAGTCTGGATAAAAAGCCTTCCGATACGGCGAAATCTGCGAGAAAGCAGGCGGCCGGCGAGGCAAAAAAGAGCAGCGTTACAAGGCAGCAGGCATGGGAACTGTTGAAGAAATATAACAAAGAGCCCTTTCATCTTCAGCACGCCCTGACCGTGGAAGGGGTGATGCGCTGGTACGCCAAGGAGCTGGGTTATGAGGCGGAAGAGGAGTTCTGGGGCATTACCGGACTTCTTCACGATATCGACTTTGAGCTTTACCCGGAGGAGCACTGTAAAAAAGCGCCGGAGCTTCTGCGGGAAGGCGGCGTCAGCGCGGATATGATTTATGCGGTCTGCTCCCACGGCTACGGACTTTGCAGTGAGGAGGAGCCGAAGCTTGAGATGGAGAAGGTGCTTTTTGCAGCCGACGAGCTGACCGGCCTGATCTGGTCCTGCGCTTTGATGCGTCCATCCAAAAGCGTGATGGATATGGAAGTCAAGAGCCTGAAAAAGAAATTTAAGGACAAAAAATTTGCGGCGGGCTGTTCCAGAGAGGTCATTACACAGGGCGCGGAAATGCTTGGCTGGGAGTTGGACGAGCTTTTTGATAAGACAATTCTCGCCATGAGAAGCTGCGAGGCTTCCGTGTCCGAGGCGATGGAGAAAGAGGCATAGAGAGATAGCGGACGCTTTCCGGATGACGGGAGTGTCCGTTTTGCTTTTGGTGAATTTTTCCGTAAGACTGCAGAAAATGCGAGTCAAAATGTAAATCAAATTCTATTGACACGGATGTGCCGTATTTATATAATGGATGCAGAGTCCGTTAACGATTTGCCGGACATGGGAGACGCAAGATGCAGGCGATAGATTTTTCAACATACAGACAGAGTGGAAAATATTATGGCGGTTCGGAGAAAAAACTCGGGATTGTGATAGACGGGGAAGACTATATGCTTAAATTTCAAAAGAGGACTCCCTTTGGAAAACGCAATAATCATATCTCGGAATTTCTTGGTTCGCACATTTTTGATATATGCGGATTTTCAACGCATAAAACGTATCTTGGATTCCGGGGGGAAGAACAGGTCGTTGCCTGCAGGGATTTTAACGTATCCGGCAGACAGTTTGTTCCCTTTAATGACGTGGGAGAGAGTACGCTGGATCAGGATAAAGAGACTTATCAATATGATTATCAGGACATTATGCGGATGTTGAGGGATAATTCCAAACTGACGGATGTAGAGGAAACCGTTTCGGCTTTCTGGAAAGTGTATATCATGGACGCTCTTCTGGGGAATTTTGACAGACATGGCGCTAACTGGGGATTTCTCAAAGAAAAGAATCAATATACAATGGCTCCTGTTTTCGACAATGGCTCCTCCCTGTTTCCGAATCTGACGGATGAGGAGGAGATGAAAAAGATCATGGCGTCCGAAGAGGAGACTGAAAAACGGATTTATCAGTTCCCGACTTCCCAGGTAAAACTAAACGGTAAAAAAAGCTCCTACTATGAAGTGATTCACAGTCTTGCTTTTTCGGAATGTAATAAGGCGCTGACGGATGTATATCAAAAAATCGACATGGAGAGGATAGAGAATCTGATCGGGGAAACGCCCCTGATTACGGATGTTCAAAAGGCATTTTACAGGCATATCCTGCGGGAACGTTATGAAAAGATAATAAAGACCTCCTATGATAAATTAACGGAGAAAGGATAGCTCTATGAGAGAAATAGTTACCAGAGGGACAGTTTGTCTGGATGATGAATATGGCTTTACTTACTGCATTGCAGAAATTCGGTATACGGAACGTGAAGACGAGAGTTTCCGCTATGAGATAAGCCCGCATTACAGTGTGATCGGTCTTTTGACGGAGCGGGACTTTCAGGGAATACCGGGGCTGGATTTAAGTTTAAGAAAAAAAACATATGTGCGGGAAAATATCGTTCCGGTATTTATCAGTGAAAGATCGCCCGGAGAAAACAGGGAGGATTTGTGGGAATTGTTGGAAGCGTGCGATATGCAGTATCTGAATCGTCTGGAATGGCTGATGCGGACGAAAACAAGATATTCCGGAGATGGTATGTACGTTCGCAGGCCGGAAGATAAAGAACTGCAGGTTTCTACCCTTGACGAACTGGGGAACCGCAGTTCCGTGATCAGCCGGAAAGTATTGGAAACCATATGCGCCGGAGGGAAGATTGTCACGAAAGATTTTGTGATAGACGATGACAACAGAAAGTCTTATTTTGAATTGTTCATGGCGTTATATAGAACCGAACGGGCATATTTGGACGGCAGGCGCAGGGACGGGATCAGAAAATCGTCGGAGTATGGCAACTATAAAGGGCGGTCACGGATCAGAATTAATAAAATGGATCTGGTCAATATGTTTTATGAGTATGAAGCCGGAACAATAAGCGGCAGGGAGGCGGCGCATAAACTGGAGATCAGTCCGTCAACATTTTACAGGCGGTATCGGGAATACCAGGGCAGATAACAACAGCCGTAATTCTATAGGGCTCTTATGCCAGAGGCGACTTTAAACCGAATTCGGATATTGCCACCAAAGAGAAGGCGGAGGAACAGATTATGACTGCGCAGGAATTGATTGAGCAGATAGAGATTTACTGCCTGGGGCGGATCAACGAATAAATGATTTCTTTTGCAAGATGTAAACGCTGGTTAAATTTTGTGAATAATATTTAACCCGTCCTCAGTTGAGAGAAATCTCCTCTTCTGTTATGCTTGTATCAGCAACGGCCGATGCAAATATAACAGGTAGGGAGAATTTTTATGTCGATTGGAAAAGTAATCAGAAAATACAGGAAAGAAAAAAACATGACGCAGGAGGAGATGGCGCGGCTGCTTGGCGTGACGGCACCGGCAGTGAACAAGTGGGAGAATGAAAATTCGCTCCCGGATATTATGCTGCTTGCGCCGATTGCAAGGCTCCTGGGGATTTCGCTGGACACGCTTTTGGCGTTTCGGGAAGAACTGACGAAAGAGGAGGTCAACGGGATTATAAACGAGCTGGATGAAAAACTGAAAACGGCGCCTTATGAAGAATGCTTTCAGTGGGTGAAGGGGAAGGTTGCGCAGTATCCGAACTGTGAAGAATTGATGCTGTCCACAGCGGTTGTCCTGCAGGCTCAGTTTGTGATACAGGAGCTTTGCGATACGGAGGCGTATGAGGATTATATTGTATCTTTATATGAGCGGGCGCTGCAAAGCGGAGATGAAACGATTCGCACTCGGGCGGCGGATTCCCTGTTTTCTTTTTATATGCCGAAAAAGCAGTATGAGAAAGCGGAATCGTATCTGGCATATTTCTCCATGCAGAACCCGGATAAAAAGCTCAGGCAGGCCCGGCTCCATGCAGAGACGGGAAGGACGAAGGAGGCGTGTAAAGAGTATGAGGAGCTTTTATTTTCGTCCTACGGAAGGGTAAGTATGGCATTGCAGGGCATGTGTGCGCTTGCGGTGCAGGAAGGAGATATGAAGCGTGCCCAAAGGCTTGTGGAGAAGCAGAGGGAGCTGGCGGCGTGCTTCGAAATGGGAAAGTACCATGAGACTTCCTGCGGTCTGGAGCTTGCCATGCTGGAAAAGGACGCGGCGGCTGTGGCGGCGATGCGTCAGGAAATACTTGACGCGGTTTCCACGATTCTCGATTTCCGGGATTCGTTTCTCTATGAACACATGGAATTTAGTGAACAACGGCCGGAATTTTTCGACAAGCTGCGGGAAAAATTGTCAAAGTCCTTTCAGGAGGAAGCGGATTGAGTCCGCCGTTATATCATCAGCGACAGGATGTGGAGAGGGAAAATACAGATTCCGCTAAAGCAGCAAAGGAAGGCGGAAGCGGAGGAAAGTATGGAGGAACAAATAAAACAGGAGAGCTACAAAAATGTTATCGACCAAGCCCTGAAAACATTTGCAAATATCATTGATGCCAAGGATAAATATACCAACGGACATTCCATGCGGGTGGCGGTGTATTCTAGGGAACTTGCCAGAAAGCTGGGACTGTCAGAGGAGGAGCAGGAGCGGATTTATTATATTGCGATGCTGCATGACATCGGAAAGATAGGCGTGGCGGACGGAATTTTGAATAAACCCGGAAAGCTGACCCCCAAAGAGCAGGAAGTAATCAGAAACCATCCGCGAATCGGCGGAGAAATCCTGAAAGACTTTACTTCTCTGCCTGGAATCTGCGAAGGAGCCCGTTATCATCACGAGAGATACGACGGGACGGGTTACAACGAGGGCTTGAAAGGGGAAGAGATTCCGTTTTATGCAAGAATTATCTGTGTGGCGGATTCTTATGACGCCATGGCGGCGGATCGGTGTTACAGCAGGGGATTAGATGCGGAGACAATTAAAAAAGAGATCAGAAGCAATATGGGGACACAGTTTGATCCTGAGATTGCGGCGGCGATGCTGGAACTGATGGAGGAGGGAAAGGTGCCGATTTTCGTTGACATTCCCTGTAAATAATTGTATAATTTATTCATTCTTGTCAATGGTATATCGTTTTTGTATGCGGTATATTCGATCTGTAAAATTCAGGGAGAAGGAGGGAGCTGATTTGCCGTAAACAGGTGGATCATGCGGAGGATATGAGCGAAAATGCAACCAGACAGCAGATACTGATTGTGGACGACGAAGAGGTAAACAGAACGATACTCAGCCTGATGTTTGACGCGGACTATGATATCGTGGAAGCGGCCAACGGAATGGAAGCGATTGAAGCGATAGAGAAGTGTGAAAATGAAAATATTGCGTTGATACTGCTCGATGTCATTATGCCGGTTGTGGATGGATTTGGTGTGCTTGACTATATGAAGGAAAAGGAGCTTCTGGATGAGATTCCGGTCATTCTGATTACCAGCATGACGCCGCAGGAAAGTGAAGAGAAGGCTTACGAGTACGGCATTGCCGATGTGATGCATAAGCCCTTTGAGTCTAATATCATCAGAAGGCGTGCAAACAATATTATCGAGCTTTATCAGAGCAAGCAGAATCTGGAGATTCGCCTGAAAGAGCGCGAAGCTACGATTCGCGAGCAGGAGAAGGCGATTCGTGAGAATAATGAATTCATGATTGACGCGCTGGGTTCCGTGGTGGAGTTTCGGAGCATTGAGACGGGAGACCATGTCAAGAGAATCAAGTATCTGACCAGAATCCTGTTAAAGTACCTTGCAAAGTACTTCCCCAAATACGATATGACGCCTGTGAAGATTGACCAGATCGCAAGAGCTTCCGCGCTTCATGATATCGGAAAAATCGGTATTCCGGATTCCATTTTGTTAAAGCCCGGAAAGCTGACGCCGGAAGAGTTTGAGATTATGAAGACGCATACCACGATTGGGTGTGAAATTCTGGAGTCTTTCAAGTCTCCCTATATGGACGAGTTTTACCAGTATTGTTATGAAATATGCCGTCACCATCATGAGAGAAATGATGGTAAAGGGTATCCGGATCATCTGAAAGGTGACGAGATACCGATCAGCGCGCAGATTGTATCCATTGCCGATGTGTACGAAGCGCTGGTGAGTGAGAGAGTTTACAAAAGTGCATATAGCAATGCTGAGGCATATGCAATGATCTTGAATGGGGAATGCGGACAGTTTTCGGATGATGTGATAGAATGCTTTAAGCTCGCTAAAGAGGATTTCTTCAATCTCGTTGAAGTAATCAATATGTTTAATTTCACTTAAAGGTGATCAGACGACGAAGACTGTAAAACAGAGATTCTGTGTTTTGCAGTCTTTTTCTGCGTATAAGCGGAGCGCATCAAACCTGCTGATACGCGTATAGTATAGAAGAGGAAAAGAAAGGACAGAGTGCTATGGCTATGGACGAAAATTTCAGACGACAGTTGGAGGAAGGCGGCGCGGACGTGGAAGGTACGCTGAAACGTTTTATGGGAAACGACGGAATTTATTTAAAATTTCTCGGAAAGTTCCCCAATGATCCGAACTATGCAAATCTGGGAATTAATATGGAATCCGCAAACTATGAAGAGGCGTATAAGTGCGCGCATGCATTGAAGGGCGTGGTGGGAAATCTCGGCCTTACCCCGATTTTTGAGAATGTTTCGGCGCTGGTGGAAGAGCTCAGAAATAAAGCCAATGCCGAGGTGGATGCGGCTCTTGCAGAGGAGAAGTGGCAGAAGGTCAAAACGGTATATGAGCAGTTTATCGGGATGATCAATGAAAATATTCCGTAAGGAGGCCAGTATGGAATTTGAATGGTTAAATTCCCGGATCGCGGACGAGACGGTGGAGCTTGTGCTCCTTTTCAACGAGGAAGGGAGCATTCTTTATGGAAATCAGACGGCGGCCGCAAGGCTTGAATATGACAGGGATAAACTGACAAGGTGCAGCATGTCACAGATTTTCAGGCAGGATTTCCCCAATTCTTCGGACGGATTTATTACTTTCGTAAAAAAGAGCATGAAGAACGTCAAGGAAATGACGATGTATCGAAGCAATAATTCCTGCTTCTCTGTTAACGTCCGCATTTTTCCGCAGGATGGGATGGATGCGTACCTGCTTCTGGCGGAGGATATTTCCGCGCAGAAAAATATGAATATGAGAATCCGGGAGTTAAAGGAGAAGGAAAGCGAGAACAACCGTGCCAGAAATGAATTTACCGCCAATGTGACCCATGAGCTCCGCACTCCTGTCAACGGGATTAAAGGACATGTGATGGAGCTTGTGGAGGAGGTAACGGATCCCGACCAGAAAAAGACGCTTGATATCGTTTTAAGCTGCTGTGACAATATGCTGACAATCATCAATGATATTCTTGACTTTGCCAAGCTGGAATCCGGCAAATTTGTGATAGATGAAAAACCCTTTGACTTTCAGGAGATGATGGATAAGGTGGTTGCCACCCACAGCGCTGTGGTCAATAAAAAGGAACTGCACATGAGCGTGGATATCGACGAGAAGATTCCGCACAAGCTCATTGGCGACGAGCTGCGTCTCGTGCAGATTCTGAATAACCTGCTGTCAAATGCCATCAAGTTTACCATGGTGGGCTATGTCAATCTGGTGGTCGGCATGACCAGACAGGTGAACGACGAGGTGGAGCTGTTTTTCATGGTAAGGGACAGCGGCATCGGCATTTCCCAGAATGAGCAGGACAGACTGTTCCAGAGTTTCAGTCAGGTGGACGCTTCCATTACCAGACGGTTTGGGGGAACGGGACTTGGGCTTGCCATCACGAAGCAGCTGGTGGAGCTGATGCAAGGCGACATCCATGTGCAGAGCGAGAAGGGAAAGGGGAGCACATTTTCTTTCTCCGTGAAATTAAAGAGCGAACAGATTCTTGACGATAAGCAGAGCCAGGTCTATGTAAACTGGTCTGAATACATGAAAGAGCAGGCGGATCAGAATGTGGACAGCCTGATGCAGTTTGGCGAGGCGGAGAACCGGGAAGAATTAAAGAAGCGGATGGATAAGCTGGTGCTTTCCATTGAGATGGGAGCGTGGGATAAGGCGGAGCTTCTTGCCTCCACCTTAAAAACACTCATCGAGTCGTCGGGAGACGACGATCTCAAGCGCCAGGAGCTGCGAATGGAAATGGCCATCAGAAAGTCCAATTACGAGAAGAGCATGGACATGTACGGCAGGCTTAAGGATGCGATTACGGAGCGGGTCGGAGACCTGTGGGAGTCAGAATAGAAGGAGGGAAGCGATGGAGACAGAAAACAGCAGAAAAAACGCGCCTACCATTCTGATTGTAGATGATATCAGTGTGAATGTGACAATTCTTGAAAACATTCTTACGCATGAAGGGTATGAGGCAATGACGGCCCTGAGCGTGCAGGAGGCTCTGGGCCTTATGAAGCAGACGCGGCCGGATCTCATTCTGTCTGATTTGTCCATGCCGGAAATAGACGGGCTGGAATTTTGCAGAATGTTAAAGAACGATCAGGCTACCAGAGACATTCCCTTTATCTTTATTACAGTGCTTAATACGAGCAAGGAGAAGGAGGAGGCTTTCACGGCGGGTGCGGTGGACTTTATACCAAAGCCTTTTGACAATGTGGAGGTTCTCATGCGGGTGAGCAACCATTTGAACAGTTACCGCCTGCAGCAGGAAATGTCGGATTATAACCGCATGATGCACAAGCTTGTGGAAGATCAGAAAAACCAGATAGAGAAGGAACATACCAATGTGTTACGGGCGCTCTCGCGGATTGTGAAAAAACTGGATCCCGAGGGAGGAAAGCACCGCAGCAATGTGGGATATAACTGTAATCTGCTTGCACAGGGACTGCAGTTTTCGCCGGCCTATGAGGATGAGATTACGGACGAGTTCGTGGAGGCCATCGGTGTTGCGGCAAGACTTCATGATATTGGACGCTTTCTTGTGCAGGAGGAAAATTCTGACAGAGAAAGCATGGAATATATCAAAAAGTGCGCGGAGGAAGGCAGCAGCGTGATAGAGGAGTTCGGTGCGGATCAGGAGCACAGGGGCGCGCTGGAAATGACAAGGTGCATTGCCAGATATCACCATGCCCATTGGGACGGTTCCGGCTATCCGCAGGTTCAGGGCAGACAAATCCCGCTGGAAGCGCGGATTGCGGCTGTGGCCAATGATTTTGACGAAATGACGGCGCCGAAACGGGAGGGAACGGCTCTTACACCTGAAGAAGGACAGAAGAGAATCAAGGAAATGAGCGGTATTTACTATGACCCTGATGTTGTGGAAGTTTTTGACAAGCTGCACAGTCGCATGAGAACAAATTGACTTTTAAGGAATTGTGTGATTTAATAAAAGGTGGTAATGTGGGGAGGCAAAAGAAGTGATTACCGACAGCGAATTTCTACGGATAGTTACCTATGTAAAGAAGAATTTCGGCATTGATCTGAGCCAGAAGAGAGTCCTGGTGGGCGGACGGCTGGAAAATTATCTGGTTCGTAACGGCTACGCTAATTATAATGAATTTATGGAGAAAGTGGAAAAGAATCCAAAGGGCGGCGAAGCGACCGACCTGATCAATATTCTGACCACGAACCATACATATTTTATGCGTGAGGCGGAGCATTTCGAATTTATGAAAAATGTAGCGCTTCCTTGGGCGAAATCCGCGGCCATGGGTACGAAGGATCTCAGAGTCTGGTGCGGCGCTTCCTCTACGGGGGAAGAACCCTACACGCTGGCGATGATTATCAATGATTTTTTTGGTGTGGAACATGCTGCCTGGGATACGAGGCTTCTGGCCACGGACATTTCTATGAAAGTTTTAAGTCATGCATCCAAGGGCGTATATTTACAGGAGGATGTGGATCCGCTGCCGGTGAACTGGAAGCGGCGGTACTTTAAACAGATCAGCCCGGAGGAATTTCGGGTGAAGGAGGAATTGAAAAAGGAGGTCATTTTCAGACAGTTTAATCTGATGGACCCCATTACATTCAAGAAAAGATTTCACATCGTATTTTTGCGAAATGTGATGATCTATTTTCAGGATGACATTAAATACCCGCTTATCCAGAGAATATATGACCACATGGAACCGGGCGGCTATCTCTTTATCGGGTTGACGGAGAGACTGGATCGTCAGATGGTGAAATTTAATTATGTTCAACCATCAATATACAGGAAATAGGAGAGCAGGACATGAGACCGATTAGAGTATTGGTTGTGGACGATTCCCTGATGTTCCGCAAGCTGTTGGTGCAGGGATTGAACGCAGACCCTAACATCGAGGTTGTGGCGGATGTGGAGGATGTTTATGCAGCGCGGGATGCGATCCTCAAGTTTAAGCCTGATGTCATGACGCTGGACGTAGAGATGCCGAAGATGAACGGCATCGAATTTTTGAAGCGGCTGATGCCCCAGTATCCGCTTCCGGTAGTTATGATCAGTTCGCTGAATAATAAGGTGTTTGATGCGCTTGAGGCAGGCGCTGTAGATTTTGTCAACAAACCGTCCAATCTGACAAGGGATCAACTGAATGATTTCCTGAGTCAGGAGCTGGCTGCAAAGGTAAAGATTGCTTCCACCGCAAAAGTAGGGAAATTAAAGCGGGTGGATACGACGGCTGTTATGAGTCATATCAGTCCGGCGGGAGGCAGGGACCGTATTGTTGCAATCGGCGCTTCCACGGGAGGTACCGAGGCGATTTTTGAGGTAGTCAAGGGATTTAAGAGAGACATTCCCGGCGTGGTGATTGTACAGCATATGCCGCCCGGTTTTACACAGATGTATGCAGAGCGTCTGAATAATCAATGTGAAGTGGCTGTGAAGGAAGCCCAGACGGGAGACCGGGTTATGCAGGGACAGGTGCTGATTGCACCGGGTGACCGGCAGATGCGCCTTGTTAAAGTAGGGGATTCCTATCAGGTAGAGTGCCGGGGCACAGAGAAGGTAAGCGGGCACTGTCCTTCCGTGGACGTTCTGTTCAGTTCGGTTGCGAAGGCCGCCGGAAATAAGGCGGTGGGTGTGATTCTGACGGGCATGGGCTCTGACGGCGCGAAAGGACTTTTGGAAATGCGCAACGCCGGCGCACTGACCGTGGGACAGGACGAGGCGACCTGCGTCGTTTACGGCATGCCAAAGGTTGCTTTTGATATCGGAGCGGTGCAGCAGCAGGCTCCAATTACGGCAATTGCAGGAAAAGTATATAACCTGTTGAGCAAATAAATAGCATTAATATTTATTATTATAGAAGAAAGGAGCTGAGCGCATATGAAGATTTTGTTGGCTGAGGATGACTTCGCCAGTCGTAAGTTTATGGATAAGCAGCTGTCACGTTATGGAGAATGCGATGTGATGGTGGATGGCGAAGAGGCTGTGGATGCCTTTATGATGGCGCTGGAGGACGGAGAACCTTACGATCTGGCATGTCTGGATGTGATGATGCCTGTTATGGATGGGTATCAGGTGCTGAAGGCGATCCGCGACATCGAGGCGCAGAAGGGCATTCCCAAGAGTAAGCGTGTCAAAGTCATTATGACGACGGCGCTTAACGACGAACGTAATGTCAAGATGGCGTTCGAGCTTGGATGCGAAGCCTATGCCGGGAAACCGATAGATGTGGAGAAGTTTGAAAAGGTATTAAATAAGCTGGGGCTGATTTAGAAATCCTTAAGATTAGGAGGAAGTATGGCAGAAGAATTCAACACAGACAGTATGCTTGACATGTTTTTGTACGAGAGTGGACAGCTTTTGGAAAAACTGGAAGGCATAATATTGGAAAAACAGGATGCTGACTGCTTCGATGATGCCGATATTAATGAAATTTTCCGCGTCATGCACACCATAAAAGGCTCCTCAGGCGTATTGATGTATGAAAACATCACGAAAGTAACCCATAAACTGGAAGATGTATTTTATTACCTGAGAGAATCCCATCCGGATGACGTACCCCATATGGAACTGGTGGAGAAAGTACTTGCAGTATCGGATTTCGTGACGGGAGAGCTTGACAAACTTAAGAGCGGAGAAACTCCCGATGGCGATGAAAAACAGCTGGTGGAGGATCTGGATGAGTTTCTTAGCCGTCTGAAGGGCGAGATCAAGAAGCAGGGCATTGAGATGCCGCAGGCGAACAGACATGTGGAGCCGACACAGTTCTACATTACGCCCGTGGCAGGAGACGACAGTCATTTTTATCGGATTTCGATTCATTATCGAAGCGATACGCAGATGAGTAATTTAAGAGCGTATTCTGCTACCTATGCATTGAAAGAGGTGGCGGAGGATCTGCTTTATACGCCGGATGATATTCTATCCAATGAAGCCAGCGCCGATGTAATTGTGGCAGAGGGCTTTCATATGCTGCTCCAGACAAAGAGCTCCAAGGAGGAAGTTATCGCCTTGATTGACAGCTCGGAGGCGGAGGAGATCAATTTCGACGAACTCACGAAGGAAGAGTACGGGAACGCGCTCGGGGAGTTTGGCAGAGAGGAAGCCGTGCACGTAGCGCAGCCTGCGGCCGAAGCGTCAAAGGCGGACGACAAGGGTGCAAAGAAGGAAGGGCCCAAGCCGGGCGACTATGTGGTTAAGACCAAGGAAGCCGGCAAGGGTAAGACGCTTGCCAAAAATCAGCCGAAACAGCAGAGCATCATCAGCGTAAATGTGGAAAAGATGGATGCGCTGATGGATTTGATCGGTGAGCTGGTAATTGCGGAAGCGGTTGTTTTGCAGAATCCGGATCTGAAAGTGCCGGGACTGGAGCTTTCCAATTTCCAAAAGGCTTCCGGACAGCTTTCCAAGATTACCACTGAGCTGCAGGAGGTTATCATGTCGATGCGCATGATGCCGCTGACCAACGTATTCCAGAAGATGCGAAGAATTGTTTTCGACGTGTCCAGAAAGCTGGGCAAGGATATTGAACTGGAAGTGATCGGTGAGAACACGGAAGTGGATAAAAATATTATCGAGCACATTACCGACCCGCTGATGCACCTTGTAAGAAATTCGGTAGATCACGGTATCGAGGAGAATGCGGAGGATCGTATCGCGGTCGGCAAGCCGGCGAAGGGTAAGATCACGCTGGAGGCGAAGAACGAGGGCGGTAAAGTTTATATCAGCGTCAAGGACGACGGCAAGGGCTTAAATAAAGATAAATTATATCAGAAGGCTCTGGAGAAGGGTGTAATTGAAAACAAGCCGATGAGCGAGTTTACGGATAAGGAAATTTTCCGATTTATTACGTTGCCGGGCTTTTCCACCAAAGAGGAGGTTACGGAGTATTCCGGCAGAGGCGTCGGCATGGACGTAGTGGTCAAGAATATTCAGACCATCAGCGGAAGACTCGATATCTCCAGCGTGGAATTTGAAGGGTCGGAGATGACACTGGTGATACCGCTGACTTTGGCGATTATCAACGGTATCGTGGTGCAGGTAGGTAATTCCCCGTTTGTGATTGAGACGGCGTCGATTAAGGAATTTGTGAGAGTGGGAGAAGATTCACTCATTCATGAGCCGAGCGGCGAGGAATACATTGTATTAAGGGGAGAGTGTTATCCCTTTATCCGCCTGAATGAAAAGTATGATCTGCCCGATTCCATAAATAAGATTGAAGAAGGAATCATTGTTGTGTTAGAGCATGAAGGCAGTCAGGTATGTGTTCTGATTGACAAGCTGCTGCAGGAACAGGAGATTGTGGTCAAGCCGATTCCGTCCTACGTAAGAAAGGTCAAGGGTCTTTCGGGGTGTACGCAGCTTGGCGACGGAAGCATTGCGCTGATCCTGGATATCGCCGGGTTGCTGATGCACGACGGAGAAAGGAGATAGTACATGGCGGAAGATTTGTTAAAGAACGAGGGAACGGACGAAACGGAAGAGCTGCTGGAAGAGGATTCCCAGAAAGGAATGTTCATGACATTTCAGACGGGGAAAGAGTTTTTCGGTATCAGCATCAGCTATGTAAATGAAATCATTGCTATGCAGCCGATTGCGGCAATCCCTGAGGTAGACGATTACATTAAGGGACTGATTAATCTCCGAGGCAAGATTATTCCTGTGATTGACGTTCGCGTCAGATTTAAAATGGAACCCTGTGAATATACGGACAGGACGTGTATTATCGTCATTGACGTGAAGTCAACAATGATCGGTTTGATTGTGGAGAGACTGGCAGACGTAGATACTATTTCAGAAGATAGTATAGTGCCTCCGCCCTCCCTGGGAAGGAAGGAGCATGAGCATAACAAATATGTTTACGGCCTTGCCAGAACGGGAGATACGGTGACGCTTCTGCTTGATCCTGAAAAGCTGATTAAACAGGATGATATAGCGGCAGTTGTGGAAGATGCCCGTAAAGAAGAACAATCATAAAAAGGAGATAATACCATGAAGAAGAGAATTTCAATTAATGACATGACTGTCAGAAGCAAAATTACTTTGTTCAGTATACTTATGTTAGGTCTGATGCTCATTATTTCTGCTGTGGGACTGTGGTCCTCCAATATGGTAAATAAGGCACGTACGAGTTTGAATGACAGTGCGCTGGCGCAGTATGACATTACGCAGGGATTTGCCGATTTCTGTAATATCAAGGTTCGTGTACGTAATATTCTGTTTATGTACTATGACGATCCTGATGAGCTGGAACAGCAGGAGAAGATGATCGAGGAGTATAAGGCGGATGCCAGAGGATATCTGGATCTTTTTGAGGAAAGAATGGTAAGCCTGTCACCTGAGATACAGGCGGAATACCAGATTGTGGAGGATAAGATCAATTCTTGGTATGATTCTACTCAGGGAGATATTGATAAGGCGAAGGCTGGACAGGTAGAGCAGGCGGTTAACGACCTGATGACCACAGGTATGGAGATTGCGGACGATGTGGAGAACGGTCTGGTTGAGTTGATTAATATGATGGAAGCAGACACCAAGGAGAAGGAAGTGACGATTGAACAGCAGTTGATCGGTCTGACAATCCTGCAGGTGGTGGTTATGGTTCTGGCCGTTCTTATTACCATCATGTATTGCCTGTTCCTGATCAAAGCGATTACAAGACCTATGGCGAAGCTGTCTGAGGCGGCGAAGAAGATGACCATGGGCGACGTGGACGTAGACTGTGAGAAGATTTACAACGACGATCTGGGAGAATTGTTAGACGAGTTCGGACAGATGGCGGAGGCTATTAAGGACCAGACAAGAATTACCGAAGCGATTTCCCACGGCGATCTGACTATGGAGGCGAACCCTCGAAGCGATAGGGACGTACTTGGCAAGGCGATTGTCAGACTGCTTTCCGAGAACAATATGACACTGAGCAGTGTAAAAGAAGCGAGCACGCAGATTACAGTCGGTTCCGAGCAGGTGGCAAATGCCAGCCAGGCTCTTGCGCAGGGTTCTACGGAGCAGGCAAGCGCAATCGAGCAGGTAACGGCTTCCATGGACGAGGTAACACAGCGTACCAAGGCTAACGCAACGGAAGCTGGCGAGGCTAACGCACTGGTACATAACATAAAGGACATGGCTACATCCGGCAACGACCAGATGAAATCCATGATTCAGGCTATGGACGACATCAATGCATCTTCCGAGACGATTTCCAAGATCATCAAGACCATCGACGATATCGCATTCCAGACAAATATTCTGGCTCTGAACGCTGCGGTTGAGGCGGCGAGAGCAGGCGTACACGGCAAAGGCTTTGCAGTGGTGGCTGAGGAAGTAAGAAATCTGGCAGCAAAGAGTGCGGCTGCGGCAAGCGAGACCGCAGAGATGATCGACGATACGATTCACAAGGTTGGCAATGGTACGAAGATTGCACAGGATACGGCGAAGTCTCTCGACGAGATTGTAACTTCCATCGACGAGATTGTGGGACTGATCAGCAACATTACCTCTTCTTCCAATGACCAGGCAACAGCGATCTCCCAGATTGATCAGGCGATCTCTCAGGTTTCCACCGTGGTACAGACCAATGCTGCTACCAGTCAGGAGTGTGCGGCAGCCAGCGAGGAGCTTTCCAACCAGGCGGTTACATTGAAGAACCTGATGGCGAGATATCAGCTTCTGTCAGGCGCAGGAAACAGTTATGTGGACAATACGCCTTCCTATGACAACAGTGAGCCGACCATTTCTCTGGACGACGACTTTGGCAGTAAGTACTAAAACGGGCAGATCGGTTAAGGCCGGAACAGAATAATGACAGAATAAAGGGCAGAGCCGCTGTGTTGACACAGCGGCTCTCTTTTTGGGTATTTTCAAAAGCTTTACAAAAGCATGTCACATAAAAGGGACAGGGGGTGTATTATTGGCAAACGGAAATATAAAAGGAGGGGCGCCTGGTGAAGCTGGCATATCGAAATCTGATCAGACATTACAGAAAAAATATACATTCCGCTGCTATCGGTATCGTGACAATAGTGCTTTTGCTGCTCTATGCGGTTAATCTGGACAGTACGGAAAGGCAGCTTGCCTCGCTTCCGGAAGCCATGGAGGTGACAGCCAGTGTAAGCAATCTGAATGGTTCAAAAGACGAAGAAATCTGTATTTCCGAAGAACGCGTGGATGGAATCGCCGCCTGTCCGGAGGTGGAGGATGTAGTTTTCTCTGCACAGCTTATGACGGGTTTCGGCGCATTTACGCTGGAGGAATACAAGGGTAATCTCAACTATTTTGCTGCGGCTGTCAATGATATCGCCGGGGTGCCCGGACTAAAGAGTGAGGAAATTAGTTACGGGGAGAAATGGGACGAGAGCCTTTTTGCAGGCGAAGAGCCGGTGTGTATTCTGGACGCACGTACCATTGAGCAGCAGGGACTGGCGCTTGGAGACGAGGTGACGATCACCCTTTATTATTATCAGTACGGGCAGGGAAGCACCGGGATCGGGAAGGCTACGCCCCTTGTAGAGGGGAAAACGTTTACCGTTGCGGGCGTGATGGATTATCATGATTATACAGGCGTCGTGACACCGCCCCAGATGCTTTTTCCCCTGGAGAGCGTGCGGCAGGTTTTTCGCGAAAAAGGGATTGAATTTACGGCGGATTCGGCGTCCTTTCGGGTAAAAGATCCGTTTCGGCTTAATGAGTGCAAAAGCTATATGAAGGAGCTGGGGTTTTTATCCGTTATAAGGGACGCAGATTTTTCTTATGCAGGTAACGCTCTCACTATGAGGGACGAGGAATTTATCAACGCGGCGGAAAATCTGCGCGAGACCCTGACTTTTCTTACCGGGATGCTGCCCTTCGTAGTAATGATTCTTCTGTTTGTGGGATATCTGTGCAGCTATCTGCTGATTCAGTCCAGAAAGGCGGAGTATGCTACCATGCGTTCGGTAGGAATGGGATGGGGACATTGTTTTCTTGTGATGCTTCTGGAAAATCTGATGATCGAGGCGGCGGCCTGCACGGCAGTCAGTCTGCCTGCTGTATTGACGGGAGCGGTGAGCGGCAGGGCGCTTTTGCTTTCAGCCGCTGCATTTCTTCTGACATTTCTGTTGGGAAGCGCGGCGTCTCTGTGGTCGCTTCGCCGGTTGAGTGTGATGACCGTGTGTGAGAAGAGCTTCTAGAGTTTGAGAAATCAGGGAAGGGGACAGAAATAATGATCGTACGGAAAAGTCTGTTGAAACTAAGACGCACGCCGGTCAGAACCATACTGTTTTTTCTGCTGGTGGGATTTACGTCGGCGCTTCTTTCCACGGGCGGCGGGCTGTGGCAGATGTGTCAGGAAAATATGGCGCGCTTTGAGGGTATTTTTCAGACCATCGCCACGGTAGAGCAGAAGCCAAAGCGGTATGTCAGGAAGGAAGTCTGGGTGGCTGATCCGGGAGAGTATCGCGTTCAGACACGGCCAGAGTATGACGGTATGGTCCCTCTTTCCGCTCTTTCCTTTGAGGGCGCCGATTATATCAGCGGGCCGGAGCGGCGGGGCTGGTACTCCGCTTATCTGCCGGAATATAAGATGTCGGATGAGGGCGTGGGATTCACACACAATATGATCGTGGAGGCTTCCCCTGTGGAGGATGCGGTTCCGGCGGGGCCGATCAAGATGGAGATCAAAAATACGCTGTATAGCCTTTATCCCTATAATGCGCCGACGTTTTATTACTGTGACCATTTTGACCCGTCGCCGGAGATGCTGTATGCCGACAAGACTTATATTATGTGGGTATATGACGGTCTCCCCCATGGCTGGCCGGAGGTATGGGATCCGCGGGAATACCTTCCGAGCGAGGCGATTGTGAGCACCCAGACAGGGCCGGAAGGGGCTTTTATGCCCAATGATCTTTCCGGGGACTCGATTGCGGAGATGACGCCAGGTTTTTATGAGACGGAAGAAGGACAGCAGTGGTTGGCGCTGGTGCAGGAAGTGGAGATGGGCATATTGCATTCAGCCCCTGTCATCGGTACGGATAAGCTTGATCTGATTCCTGCCTTTTATGACGGATCTGTCAGTATCATCGAGGGGAGGGAATTTGCGGATGGGGATTACAGCGAAGGTAAAAGGGTCTGTCTGATCTCCCGTAAATTTGCCAGACGCAACGACCTGAAAGTGGGGGACATCCTGCATCTGCCGCTGCGCTATGGGGATTATCGGATGCCCAGCTCAGATGGATGGTGGAATGTCAAGCTGACGGCCAGGGGAAAGACCTTCCCTGTGTTTGAGGAGGCGGACTGGGAAGTCTGCGGCATTTACGATATGCTCCCGGGAGGCTTTGCAAAGAGTTCCTCCTATCAGTTGGGCGAAAATGAGATTATCGTACCGAGGGCTTCCATCAAAAATGATGACAGCGAAAATATTGCCGACTGGGGACCCATGAAGGGCTGGAATACCTCTTTCGAGATTCCCAACGGCTCCATTTTCCGCTGGAAAAAGCTGTGGGAGCAGCAGGGAATCGAAGGGCTGGAGATTACCTTCTACGATAAGGGCTACAGCGTTTTGGAGGACGGGATCAAACGGATGAAGAAAATGGCTCTCATCCTGCTTGTGTCGGGAATCGTCAGCGTCCTGTGCGTTATGATTTTCTTCTGCCATATGTTTATTACGAAGCAGAGCGTGACGACGGCGGTAGAACGGTCGCTTGGCATGACGAAAGGGCAGTGTGCGGGATCGCTTTTGTCGGGCATCCTGTTATTGACTTTGTGCGGCTGTATTCCCGGCAGTGCGGGAGGATATTACTGCGCCGAAAAGGCGGCGGGGCAGCTTACGCAGGTGGAACGGTTCGACCGAAATTTCAGCACGGGTATGGTACAGGGACAGGAAGAGGAGGAGAAAACGGATTATATTCTGGATGGAAGCTGGCGTGTGAGCGTAACCGCAGGCGCGGCGGTTTTGGTATTGGCGACGGGAATCGCCTCCGCTATGATAAGCGAAAGCCTGCGGAAGGAACCGCTTTCGCTGCTTGGCAGCAGAGAGGAATAAGGGCGGATTTAATGAAAAAATCCGTCAACCCCTTGACATTTGCCATAAAACTATATATAATTTTTTGTGTTGCCGAAGCATTGCATCTTTTTTGTGATGATGGGCGGCAGAAGATGTGCGCTTAGCTCAGCTGGATAGAGCGTTTGGCTACGGACCAAAAGGTCGGGGGTTCGAATCCTCTAGCGCACGCTGATAATAAGGAGCGGAAATGTTGATAAATACAGCATTTCCGCTATTTTCATGCTTTTTTTTTCAGAAAGTGGGTTGACAAACTGTCCATACTGTATATAATGATATATATACAGTATATACTGATGGCGCGATCTGTGACGACGGGAAGCGCAAAAGAATAAGGGAGGCAAGCGTTGAAAATAATCATATCGAATCAATCAGAGCTGCCCATTTATGCGCAGATCAGGGAACAGCTCAAGGAACAGATGTTAAACGGGAGGATACCGGAGGGAACGACCCTTCCCTCGATCAGACAGCTGGCAAAGGAGACGGGCGTCAGTGTAATAACGACTACTCGCGCATACAGCGAGCTTGAGGCGGAAGGGTTTATTGCTACCATGCAGGGCAAGGGGAGCGTGGTGCTTCCCACGGATAATAAGCTTTTGCGGGAACAGTATCTGCTGCGGATCGAGGAGGGACTGTCCACGGCGATTGACACAGCGAAAGCCATGGGAATGTCCAGAGAGGAACTGACCGGTATTTTTCACAATTTGATGGACGCGTAAGCGGTAAGGAAAGGAATGGGAAACGATGGAATTACTGGAAGTAAAAAATTTGTCAAAGCACTATAAATCTTTTGACTTAATGGATATAAGCTTTACTCTGCCAAGAGGCTATATTATGGGATATGTGGGGCCAAACGGTTCGGGTAAGACCACTACGCTCAACCTGATCACGGGAATTGTAAAATGCAGTGACGGGGAGGTGTATATCGACGGCCACACCTGTAAGGAGGATGTGAAAACGTATCGCGAACAGATCGGCTACGTGGGGGATGAATCCTATTTCCCGGACAACTTTACGGCAAAGAATATCCGTCTGGCTTTAAAAGACTTTTATACAACCTTTTCCGAGGAGAAATTTAACGCCTTTTTACAGAAGTGGAATCTGCCGGAGAAAAAACAGGTGAAGGATTTTTCCAGAGGCATGAAGGTGATGCTGATGTTTGCGTCGGTGCTTTCGAGAGATACGAAGCTTCTTATTCTGGACGAGGCGACCAATGGTCTTGATCCCGTGATGCGGATGGAGATACTGAGACTGCTGCAGGAGTATGTGATGGACGGACAGCGCAGCGTAATTTTTTCCACCCACATTTTGAGCGATTTGGAGCAGATTGCGGATTATATTTACTTTATTGACCAGGGGAGGACGATTCTTCATGACGCGAAGGATGAGATAATTGAAAGCTTTCTTCTGGTGAAGGGGGAAAGCGGGGCAATTCCGCCTGCGCTGAAACGGGAGCTGATCGGTCTGGAGGAAAACGCCTACGGATTTGAGGCGATTCTGCCAAGCGGAAGGGCGGAGCTTCTGGGAAATGCGTTTCTTGTGGAGAAACCCAATATCGACGACATCGTTATTCATTTTATTAAGAACAGAGAGAATGGGAACCGGATCTGAGAATGGAGGAAAAGATGAAAGTGATATCATATATGAAAATTGATTATATGCTGACGAGGCAGCAGCTTCGGATTATGCTGCCGATTGCCATTGTGGCGGTGCTGGTAGGAAAGGGAATGGACGGAATGGGTGTGATGGTCAGCTGCTGTTATATGCTTTTTGTGGCAACGCTTTTTTCCACAGCGCCCTTTGGCGCCTGCCACAGAAAAAATACGGGATTTTTACTGATGCTTCCGGGAACGGTGACGGAGAGAGTGACGGGGCGGTTTTTATATGGCCTGTCTTACATTGTTATGACAGTGATCATCTGTCTGGCAGGCATGGGGGTGTACGGTCTGCTTGGCCATGAGATTACACGGTTAAGCGTAGGGCTCTTTTTGTGCAATGTGGCATTGTCCATTGTCATCGTAGCTCTGGAATATTTGATTTCCTATCTTTTCGGGGAGGGGAAAAATAACTGGCAGTATCTGGGTAATATTGTGAGAATAGCGCCGGGCATGGGCATGTTTTTCCTGTTTATGTTTATTCTGGGAAAAGCGGATGAGGAAGCCTATGCGATGGACCGGCTGGTATTCCTTACGGAAAAAATTATGTCCGCAGGCCTGGTTGCGCTGGCGGCCGCTCTCCTGATCATGGCGCTTGCCGTTTTTATCTGCGTAAAGGTGATTGAAAAAAGGGATTATGCATAAGTGACAGATTTATCCCAAACGCCCGGTAAAATATGGAAATATGGGAGAATATTGTGCATCCTACTTGCAAAACACTGTAGAATACTGTAAAATAGTGACGTTGTAGACTGACCGCAAATCTGGTCGGTATAAATAGTTTTTCAGTGTGGAGGAGAAAGAAACATGAACAAAGAGTGGCTGGTAGCAGACAGCATGGGAAACAACCACCAGATTTCCTTTAGAAGGGGAGCTTTTGGCGGTGCGAAATGTATCGTTGACGGAGATACATACAAAATGAAATCCAAAAACTGGGTTATCTGGATGGCGGATCATCAGATCAGCATTCCGGGAGCACAGTGTAATCTGGTTGTAGTGGGAAACAAGGTGCGTCTTGCAGTGAACGGCACTTATCTGGAGGACGGTACGCCCTATGAGCCTATCAGAAATATTCCGGCATGGCTCAATGTTCTGGTGGTGTTGAATGCGGTTATCGGAACGATCATGTTTGGCGCGATCGGTCTTGCCATCAATGCGCTTCTGGCTCTGTTAACTTATAAAATGAGCCTGTCTCGGAAAAACAACGTGGCCATGATCATTCAGATTGTTCTTCTGGCAGTTATTCTGGTGGGCAGCATATCCATTATGATGTATGCGTAGGAGCGAAGTGTGTTTTTTTAGAACAGAAAGGGAAACAGGGATGGACGAGAATCAGAATTACGGATATAACGAAGGAAATTATGGCAATCAGGGTGCGAACGACGCTGGTCAGCCGTATGCAAATCAGCAGCATATGCAGCAGAGCCAGCCGTATGGACAAAATGGTCAGCCCTATGGCCAGCAGCCTCAGTATAATCAGGCTCCTTATGGCGCGCAGCCATATAATCAGAATAATTTTGGACAGCCGGTGAAGGCAGTGGTGTACGATGCGGTGCCGGATAAGATCAGCGGCGTGGCGGTGGCTTCGCTTGTGTGCGGTATTTTGGGCCTGATCTTTTTCTGGATACCCGGTGTGGATCTGGGACTGTGTCTGGCGGGGCTGATCTGCGGCATTATTGCAATTGTAAGAGGGCTTAGTGGCAAGGGTCTGGCAATCGCGGGATTGATTCTTTCTATCATAGACGGAATCCTGACACTGCTCTTCTTATATTTCTTTGCGCTTGGCATGATGCTCATGTAAGAAATGAAAAATAACTGAAAAGAACGTCCCGGATCTGTTTTAACAGGCAGATTCGGGGCGTTTTACTATGTGCAGGGCAATTATGGCATGTATGGCGGAAAAAATGAACCATATATTAATCTGCTCTATGAAAAGTACAGGAATGTGGCGCTCCATACGGCGTATCTGATCACAGGTGATCTTTCCGGCAGTGAGGACGTTGTGCAGGACACTTTTGTAAAGGTCTGGCTGCACTGCGGGGAGCTAAAAAACGACAGCGGATTTAAGGCGTGGATGATGCAGATTCTTGTGCGGACGGCTTATAAGAGTGGTAAAAAGAAAAGCAGAGAGCTGCCGGACGAAGACATTTTAGTGAAAGCGGACAAAGGACAGCGCTTTTCCTCCGTGGATCAGGTGATTGCGCGGGAGGAAGCGGAGATGATAGCCGGAGCGGTAAAGGCGCTTCCCATCAAACAGCGCACCGTGGTGGTTCTCTATTATTATCAGGAGTACCGGGTAAACGAGATTGCCGCCATGCTGGGTGTTTTGGAGGGGACGGTCAAGTCAAGGCTGCACACGGCCAGAAAAATGCTGCGTAAGAGCCTGACGGACGATCCGGGTGTAACGATTCATGAGCTGGTCTGAGGAAAAGAGGTTGCATATGAGAGAGAAAGAAGTCTGGGAAGAAAAAATAAAAAATGCACTGACCTCGGAATGCGACGGCATTACCGCGTCACAGAGCCTGAAGGACAGAATCGACGAACGGATTCTGGAGAGCAAAAAGGAGGCAGGGAATATGAAAAAGTTATCGGTAAAGAAACTGGCGATTGGCGTAGCGGTTGGGTGTCTGCTTGTGTCCGGCGGCGTGTACGCTGCGGGCAGGGCCGTATCCTTGTCAACGCACCATTATCGGACGGACGACTGCAGGGATTACGGAAAGCTTTCGGAGATGGAACAGAAGCTTGGCTACAGAGTGGATGCGGTGGAGAAATTTGAAAACGGATATCGGTTTGACCGTATGTCGGTGAATTCGGTGCAGGGAAAGGACGAGGCGAGAAACGAGATATACAGCTTTCAGAGCCTGAACATTGTATATGAAAAGAGGGGAGAGGAGAGCATCAGCCTTTTTGTGGAAAAGCCTGTGGAGACACCCGCGCGCGACAGTGTGCCTGACGCCACAAGAGTCTGTGGCGGCGTAACCCTGTATTATGAATCTATTACCAATAAGCAGGTGCCGCCGGACTATGTGCTGACCAAGGAGGATAAGGAAGGCGAGGCAAGAGGCGATTTCTATATTTCCGTGGGGACGCCGGAGGTGGAAATACACCAAAATTCTACAGTTAGGTGGGAAAAGGACGGCGTCCAGTATATGCTGCTGGGATTCGATCTGAATCTTGACGCCGAGGAGCTGCTTGACATGGCTGAGAAAATTATGGGAACCAAATAAACGACATGTATGTCATGACGGAAAACTCTCTGCAAAATGCAGGGAGTTTTCTGCGTGAATGAAACTTTTTAACATTCTGAATCGTATTGCTTATAAAGGGATATAAGAAGGGAGGAGAGATATTTGCACGATAACCGGGAATACCGGAAACAGTTGTGGTAAGATAAAGACGAAACAGATATCGACAGACTGACAGAAGGAAGCACGAGGGGATGGAACAGAAATGGAGCTATTTGGTGGACGAGTACCGCGCCATGCTGTATCGGATTGCTTTCTCTAATCTGAAGAACCGGGCTGACGCCGAGGATGCGGTGCAGGAAGCTTTTCTGCGCTATATAAAGGACGAAAAGCCTATTCAGAACAAAGAACATGAGAAGGCTTGGCTGATACGAACCACCATTCATATTTGTCTGGACATTTTAAAAAGCGGCTGGTATCGAAGGACTGTGCCATGGAACGAGTCCTTTGAAAGTGCGGCGAAAAATATATATCTGCCCTGTCAGGTCAGGGACGACCAAACGCTGGATGCGGTCTTGCAGCTGCAGACGCATTACAGGAATCCGATCTATCTTTTTTATTACGAGGACTATTCGATCCGCGAGATCGCGGAGATCCTCAATGAAAAGGAGGGGACGATTAAGACGAGGCTGCGCCGGGGCAGAGAGGAAGTAAAGAAAATTCTGACGGAAAGGAGGCCGTAGAACATGGGAATACAGGAGGTACAGGGAAACAGTAAAGCACAGGCATATCAGAAAAAGAAAAAAGCCGGACAGGCGGAGGGGTTTCAGGAAAGTTTTTTGCAGAATCTGAAAAACCGGGATCAGGCGAAAAAGGCTGTCGCGGATACGCAGACCGGGCTGAGACAGAATATGGCAGACGCGCAGACCGGGCTGAGACAGAATATGGCAGACGCGCAGACCGGGCTGAAACAGAATATGGCAGACGCGCAGACTGAGACGAAACAGAAGGCGGAAAATGTGGGTGTGGGAAGGATCGGCATGACGACCGGCATCCGGGTGAACGCTGCGGCGACACAGGAAGCCTTGCAGGCTGTGGAGGTGAGACATATGAGTTATGAGGAGAGCGATCTTGTAAAGATTGCCGTGACGGAGGGGTACACGCTCAAGGGAAAGAGGGAGGATGGCGCGGACGTCCGGGTATATGTGGAAGCGAAATATGACGACGGCAGACAGGAAGCATATCAGGTAGAGATTGACAGGGTGCCTGAGAATACTGAGCATATGATTGAACAGTTTGCTTTGGAGACGATGAAGGAGGGGTGACGTTTATGATTTATAACGATGGCGGTCTCAGAGGATATAAAACATATAATTCTGCAAATAATATGGCAAAAGTGTTGGAAAAACAGGTGGCGTCGGCAAACAAGTGGAAGATGGAAAAAATGGAAGGCGACGTGGATCCGAACAGCTTTGCGGCAAAGCTGAAACAGGCTGACGAGTATGCGGCATCGGGACAACACTGCGGCGCAACTGATTCTATTGCCATTATTCTGCGGCAGATGGATGAGCCCACGGCGGGGAAGCCGGTAAACAAAGATTTCTGGCATAACGGCGCTCACGTTTCCATTTGCAGGGACACTATGTATGGGGATACCATTACCATCGGCGGCAGTTCGAATCCGGACTGGATTTATGTGGATACCTCCGTGGGAACGGTAAAGATTGACTTAAACGATACGACCAGCCTGATGAAATGTCTGGATCTGTTTTCACCGGAGGATATCAATGCCATTCTCAAAAAGATTCAGGAGGTCAAGCAGGCAAGGGAGGCTCTTAACCAGATTGACCGTATGCAGGATGAGCTGATGAAAAACGGCCGGGACAAAGAGAAGAAAGACGGCCAGGGCGAAGAGGTGTCTGTGGACGAGGCTGTCGGCGTAGTCAGCGCAGAAGAGCTGCGGGGAATCGAGGAAAAAAGGGAAAAGAAATTTGTGGGGTAATCCGCTTGCTTTCATCAGGCGGCCGGTGCTAAAATAGACAGGATAGGGAACTGATGAAAGGGAGATACGGGCGGACGAATGCAGAAAAAAATTGCGGTGATTAATGACATTGCGGGATACGGAAGATGCGCCATGACGGTGCTTCTTCCGATTATTTCTTATATGGGCGTGCAGGCATGTCCTGTTCCCACTTCCATTTTTTCCAACAATACTGCGTTTCCTCATTTTTTTATGGACGACTATACGGATCGGATGGAAGCTTATATCGAGAACTGGGACAGGCTGGGACTGACATTTGACGGCATTGCCACGGGTTATCTGGGCTCTGTCAGGCAGATTGATATTGTGAAACAGTTTATTATGACGTTTTCGCGGAAGGATACGTTGGTGATTGTGGATCCGGTGATGGGAGATCACGGGAAAATATACTCTGCCTATACGGTAGAGTTATGTACGGAGCTTGGGAAGCTCGCCGCGCTGGCGGATATCATTACGCCGAATCTGACTGAGGCCTGTTATCTTGCAGGCGTTCCCTACAGGGAGAAGGGCTGGAAACGGGACGAACTGTTTGCCATGGCGGGGCGGCTTTCGGCTATGGGGCCGTCCCATGTGGTTATCACGGGCATTTTGCAGGGAGAATATATTGCCAATTACGTGTATGTCAGACAGGAGGGGGGAGAGCCCGAAACCTGGCTTAATCGGATTCACAAGGCGGATGCGGAGCGCTGTGGGACGGGGGACGTGTTTGCCGCCGTTATTGCGGCGGACGCCGTAAACGGGATTCCTTTTGACAGATCCGTGAAGAAAGCCTCCGCCTTTGTGAAACAGTGTATTGAGAAGGCTGTGGAGCTTCAGACGCCCGCAACGGACGGTGTGCCCTTTGAGGCGCTTCTGCACCGGCTAAAAAGAAACTGAAAAAAAGAACGCCGGGCTTTTATACCCGGCATCTATAAAATAAAGGGGATAACGAAATATTATGACGAAAGTGGATATTCCAGTTCAAAGGGATATCCCTCTTTTTTGTTTTTCTCGGAGAGTGTGTCCGTCTCTATGATATAGAAATCGTCACTCTTGATCACTTCTTTCATTTCCTGACGGATTGTTTCAAAGTCTGCCACATGAGAAGAGATTCTGCGGCAGGCAAAATTACCTTCGCGGATGGTGCGCACGGTATTGTCGCTATTCTGGGCAGCCGGAATGTCGCCCGTGATGGTGAGGAACATATGCCGCTGGTACTTGCCGTTTTTGTATTCGTGCAGTACGCCGGAAGGATAGGCCACCACCGTACCCATCTGCTGGGCGGTGACGAAGAGTTTCAGGATATACTGCCCGTAATATTTGGGAATATCCATATCTTCCAGAGGTACTGTCAGCATCCGGCGGGCCACGATCTCATTGTGATAGAAGCCGTCGGGTAACAGAACGCCGTTTCTGCTTTCGGGAATTTTAGCCAGACCGGTCACGGGACTGGCCATATTCTGTAAGGTTTCCTGCAAGGTCGCCAGACAGTTGTGAATATCCATTATCTTCTGCTCCGCCAGAATTTTGCCGTCATAGAGGAGCTTTTGCAGATTGATGGACGAGCTTTCCACATAGTTGTTGAGATCTTTCAGGGGGATGCCCAGTTTGATACAGACGGTAATCGCATCCAGAAGATAAAGCTGCTCGTTGGTATAATAGCGGTAGTTCGTTTCCGTGTTCACAAAGGCCGGTTTCAAAATACCGATCTGATCGTAGTAACGCAGAGATTTGATACTCACGTTTTTTAACTTGGATACTTTTCCGATGGACATATACTGACTCATTACCTGTTCCCCAAAATCCTTTTTTCTTTGTGGATATAATCCCTTTTAAACCAAATCTTCCCCAAACTATACCCGAGGGTAAGAGTTGACAAGACTTATTTTGTCACAAACTTAAGGAGAAAACAAGCCCTTTTTATAAAATAGTGGTCAAAAAAAAGTCCGCATACATTATCTTGTATGCGGACTTTTAAACTGAGGCTGAAAGCAGTCTTCCTGCGTCTGATTATCGAAGGTATTTACTGTGCGCCCATGGTAACGACTACATCATATACGGTTTTCCCTTTTTCGTAAGGAACCACACAGCCCTCAACCGTCTTGCCGTCTACGGTGAGAGACTTAACGCCTTTTTCCACGTTGTCAGGATTCAAAACTTTGATATTGTAGGTGCCTTCGCGGAATTTACGGGTCAGGGTGAAGTCGCCAAAGTCCGAGGGTACGCAGGGATCAATGCTTAAGCCCCTGTGGGTGGGATATACGCCCAGAATGTGCTGGGATATATTGACAAAGGTCCATGCCGCCGTACCGGTCAGCCAGCTGTTTTTCGCCTCGCCGGGAGTATATGCGTCGGCGCCGGCTACCATCTGGGAATAAACATAAGGCTCTGTGCGGTGAATTTCGCTGATTTCCTCCACATAGGCAGGGCAGGTCTTCTGATAGATTTCAAAAGCCCTGTCACCCCGGCCAATCACGGTTTCCGCAATGGAAACCCAGGGATTATTGTGGCAGAAGATACCCGCATTCTCCTTATATCCCGGCGGATAGGAGGAGATTTCGCCCAGCTCCAGATGATATTTTGTGTAAGCAGGCTGTAAAATCATCACGCCGTATTTGGTATCCAGCTTTTCCTTCACAGAGTCGAGGGCTTTCTTTGCCAGCCCTTCCTTTACGCCGATACCGGCAAGGGGGCAGAAACCGTTGGATTCGATATAAATCTGTCCTTCCTCGCATTCTCTGGAACCGATCTTTTTGCCGTAAGCGTCATAGGCGCGTACAAACCAGTCGCCGTCCCAGCCGTCCTTTACGATGGCGTCGTACATTTTCTGTACCTCGGCGCGGGCATAACCGGCTTCCTTTTCATCGCCCATAAGCTCGCAAAGCTGCGCGTACTCTTCGCCATATTTGACAAACATGCCGGCAATAAATACGGATTCCGCCACAGGGCCCTCGGAAGGGCCGAAGGTCTGGAAGGATTCGCCCGGATGCTCGGAGAAGCAGTTCAGGTTCAGACAGTCGTTCCAGTCGGCGCGGCCAATCAACGGCAGGGCGTGCGGGCCCTTATGGCTGACGATATAGTCGAAGGAACGCTTTAAGTGCACCATAAGCGGCTGCGCTTTTGTTACATCGTTATCAAAAGGAACCTGCTCCGTCAGAATGGAGGTGTCGCCTGTCTCGCGCACATAGGCGGAGGCGCCGGCAATCAGCCAGAGCGGATCGTCGTTAAAGCCGCTGCCGATGTCGGAGTTGCCCTTCTTGGTAAGAGGCTGATACTGATGGTAGGCGCTGCCGTCCTCAAACTGGGTGGAGGCAATGTCGATAATCCGCTGTCTTGCCCGGTCCGGGATCAGATGCACAAAGCCAAGAAGATCCTGACAGGAATCCCGGAAGCCCATGCCGCGTCCGATGCCGGACTCGTAGTAGGAAGCGGAGCGGGACATGTTGAATGTGACCATGCACTGGTACTGATTCCAGATATTGACCATACGGTCAACTTTATCGTTGGAAGACTTTACGGTGTATTTTGACAGAAGCTCGTTCCAGTAGGCGTTCAGTTCTTCAAAAGCCTTTTCCACATCCGCGTCGGTCTGATATTTGGCAAGCATGGCTTCGGCAGGCTTTTTATTGATAATGCCGGGGGCTTCCCACTTCTGATCCTCAGGATTTTCGATATAGCCCAATACAAAGACGAAGGTTTTGCTTTCGCCGGGCTTTAAGGTCACGTTGATCTGATGGGATGCGATGGGCGACCAGCCGTGGGCTATGGAGTTTGCAGCCTGTCCCTTCTCCACAGTCTCGGGATTTGCCACGCCGCGGTATGCGCCGAGGAAAGCGTCCCGGCTGGTGTCAAAGCCGTCCACGGGCGCATTGACAGAGTAGACCGCATAATGATTCCGGCGTTCTCTGTATTCGGTTTTGTGGTAGATGGCGGAGCCGATGACCTCCACTTCCCCGGTGCTTAAGTTACGCTGGAAATTGCGGGAATCGTCGTCCGCATTCCAGAGGCACCACTCCACGTAAGAGAAGAGGGAGAGCGTTTTTTCGCTGTCGCTTTGGTTTGTCAGCTTCACCTGGCTGATCTCGCAGTTGTCGTTCATGGGAATAAAGGTGAGGACGGAAGCTTCCAGTTTGTTTTTCGCCCCCGTGAAACGGCTGTAGCCGATACCGTGACGGCATTCGTAGCTGTCAAGCTCCGTCTGGGTCGGTTTCCAGCCCGGATTCCAGATATTGCCGTCCTCCCGTATGTAAAAATATTTTCCGTTGATGTCGCTTGGAACGTCGTTGTAGCGGTAGCGCGTCATGCGAAGAAGCTTCGCATCCTTATAGAAGGTATAGCCGCCGCAGGTGTTGGAAATTAATGTAAAGAACTCCTTACAGCCCAGATAATTAATCCAAGGCAGAGGCGTCCTGGGGGTGGTGATGACGTACTCCCGGTTGGAGTCGTCGAAGTAACCAAATTTCATAGCTCCATTCTCCTTTTAAATGATGTGTTGTGTGTGCCAGACTCCACGGAATTCTCATAAAACAAAATAGGGTAAACGATTAAGTAAAATCAATTCCGATTCGTTAAGCAAATTATACAGAAGAAATATAAAAAATGCAATAAATATATGT
>VSNG01000029.1 GCA_009774175.1 Lachnospiraceae bacterium
CATTTCCACGGTGCTTGTCTTTTGGTCTTTGGTTCGGAATAGTGTGGTGCTGGCGGTCTATCTCTTGTTTTCGGTTGCTTGCTTCTTTACCGTACATGAGCATTTGCTTTGTTGTTGTCATTTTTAGCTGCTGCGGATTACGCAGTTTTTCCTGCTTAAATCCGCTTGACAGCCATCCGTCAGAATGACAGCTGGCTGTCATGGGCTTCGTAATGATCTCTTTGATGCGTCCCGCAGCAGTATAGCTGTATTCTGTTAAGGTAATGGCACTGTTGTCGTCAGGATTTCCGATATTATCCTTGCCTTTACCCTCTTTCAGATATTTCAACCTGTCATCCCGTCATACGCATAATACAGGGGCTTCCCGCTCATATCGGTCTGGCTCTTAAGGATCCCGTCCCGGTAATAGGTGCAGGAGAGCACTTTCCTGCCATTATTCCACTTATTCAGGATTTTCCCGTCAGGGCGGTACTCGTAGGTATAGCAGAAGCCGTCCGACACGGACTTCTTTAGCTGTCCGAAGGAGTCATACTCCCATGTGCCCATGATCTGGCGGTTTCCTTTGTTATCCGTGCAGACCTGTAATACGGGCTTTCCGTAGACGTTATACTTCGTCTCCGTCACGGTGCCGTTGCGGTCGGTGTGCTGGATTTCACGGCCTTCCTTATCGTAGCGGAAGGTCTCGGTATTGCCGCTCTGGCCGGTGATGGCGCAGACTTTCCCCTGACTGTTATAGGCGTAGCGGATGGTGTTGCCGTTGGCGACATAACTACCGCTAAAGCAAAAGGCAAAATGAAATTCAATTAAGTAGCGCTGTGCCACCTTTTTCTCCCGTGTTCATCATTGCCTTTGTAGTGGCACTCGCCGTCGTGCAGTGCCATATCATCACATCATCTTTCTGATGTATCTACTTGGTATAGCATCTGCCAGCCATACTTTTTCATTGCCAAGGTAAAATTTTATTCCATCATTCCATGCTGTTTTTGCATCAATAATTAATATACAGGGCTTATCATCATGACGTTTCCCTACGTTTTCAGCAGTCTCAATATCTTGTGATAAATGAACATATTGCCTGCTTTGGGGTAATAAGCCATTTCTTACAATTGATTCTAAAAATAACTTTGCCGTACCATGATACAAAACATTTGGTGGCATTTTTTCTTCTTTTAAAATCTTCATTGGTATAGAATGTCCATAAAATGCCCTGATTTTACCATCTGCAATTTCATGACGCTTCTTCTCAGATTTTTCGATCATCTCATGCAAATCTGTTTCACAGACATTGCTCCATTTCTCGCTCCTATGCAATGCATCTAAAAGCTGCTCAACCGGAACCCAACCTTCTTCATTCATTTCTAGTTCATATTCCCACGGAGCATGACGCAAAGCATAAGAAATTTCTTTACTTAATTCTTCAAATCGCTTCATTCTCCGACCTCCGCAATCATTTCATCAATTGCATCTCTAAACCAATCCCAAAAGCATTTATATTCTTTTCTTTGTTCAAATCCTTCACCTGCAAAATCATGAATGATTTGGACACTATTGCCTTTTTCTACTTCAAAACATGCTATATCATCACTATCATCACGTCTTGCAAAAGGAATTAAATTTCTACTCGGATATCTAGACTTTAACCCTTCTATTCTAATATTTACCTGCTCATTGCTCATTAAATACCAAATTTCAAAATCTACTAAATTTAATTCAACAATTTTTACAAATTCAGCGGGGTATACATAATTACTATAAATTACGCTGATATTATATAATTCCATACTCTCCTCCACTATTACTTTATATTTTCCATTTCAAATGAACCAAAAGGATTTGTATTTCTAAAAGACGCCTTTTGCTTTCCTATTCGCAGTTCAATAGCCTCACCCCATGTTGTGGGAACGCCCTGTTTAGTTGTGAATCTTTCAACATACTCTATCGGTAATGGATCGTTATAATTATGTATTGTTGCTTGTACATCAATTCCTGCTTCTCTCGCAGAAACTACACGAGTATTATCAATAGTAGTATATACTCCATCTGGCATTTCAACAACATCTATCGGATCACCTTTCCAACCATTCTGCTTCATACTATCAATTATTTCACTTGAACCATTAACGGATGATTGACTATATCTTATTTCGTTAGGGTTTATTGTTGCTGTATCACCCTTTCCTACCTTGTTCTTTATCTTATCCTTGATTTGGCCAAGAGGATTCTCTCCTGTTTTCTCCATCGGTTTCGCCTGCATGGCACGGTACATAACCACTGCAGATGCAAGCTGTGTCACTGTATCTGCCAATGTACTCGTAAATATCTTATGCTCTTCCGTCCATCTGGCAAACGAATCAGTTTTGATTTTCTCATCTGTCGCCGCGCAGTCTTTTCGCAGCATCTCTATCATTTCTTTGTTTAAATAATGTGCATCCCATCCTTTCACTTCGTCCATACCGTTCAGGACACCCGTAGTCTCCAGTCCATTCATAAAATGATCAAAAGCACTGGCATCACAATCCGGCAATAACCTTTCTAATGCTGCCCTGATCATTTCACCTTCCGGATTATTCCTGTCATAAATCGTCGGAAGAAATATCTCCCCTCCCTTTTGCGCCATTTGATCTTCCAGAAATGCAATTGCTTTCTCATACATTCCTTCATTCAGATACAGGCTGCCATATGGATCCGTAAGTATAGCATGCAGCCCCGGATATTTTTCCTCCAACTCCATGAACAGTGCCATCTGCCTTGCAAATGTTTTCTCCTGCCCCGATGTTGCTACATGGATCTCTATCCCCTCCGCCATACAAAGCAGAGTGGACTTGGTCGTAATAATCTCCTTTCCATTCACGATCACATTCTGCGGTTCTGGATTTTCCCATCTGCTTGCCAGTTTCATCTTGTCTTCGCACAGGAGTCCTCCATAGCATTCTCCGAAATGATCAATATTGACAAATGCTTTACAATCATCCACATATGCCTTCGGAAGGTTGTTAATATCGATATAATCTGTTTCCAGCATCAAAAAATTATGTTTTGATCCATATGGGCACCACAGTTCTGCACCTAATACTAAGGGCTCCGGCGGCGACTCTTCGAAATTCAAAAAACCTGTCAGCCAATTCCAACTCATAAATCTTCTCCTTTATTGTACCACAAACTCCTCTATCCCCATACCCCTGACTTACCGCCGGTATACACTCTCTGAAAAAACTGGGCTTACCATTTATACCACAGTTAATCCACTGGTTTTCTTTATACCCTGTACTGAATCCTGTCCCACTTTTCTCATACCTCTTTTAACACAATACAGCAAAAAAGCACCCCCTTTCTCTCCGTGTAATTATTACTCCTCACCATGTAAGTTTCCCAAATTTCTACAAGTTTCTTAACCCTTTTCTTTGAATTAAATATGCATAAAAAAAGAGAGACTTTGTGGCGTCTGACAGCCAAAAACATCTCAGGAAAACGCTAACAAATATTCTAACGGGTAAAAATGATTTCATGTCTGAAATCCAATCACTCTCTCTTGCTATGAATTAATAATTAATGACTGCTTAACAACACACTAAATTTTCTTTGTTGTTGTTTTATATAAATATCAGCATTGATCCATACTGTTTGTACCTTGAAAAACGATATCGCATAATAAGTGTAAAAAGGATCTGCATATCCGATCCACATTCATTGCAATGATGGACAACGTTATGGAACATCTTGTTGTCTCATCCGGCCTGCTGGTGATCAGCCCGGGTCCGTATTTTTGCTTTGCCAGTGTGAATGCTCTCTCCACAGCAATCCGATCAGTATTATCTTTGTATTCCGCCTTTTGGTCGGTTCCTGCATTTTTCTTCGGTCTGCCAAGGGTCGGCCTTCTTACTGGTACGCTTTTTACACTTCACCAGATTCAGGTAATCTTTTCTGGCATTCTGGTGGTTATTGAATGCCAGAATCATCTCGTTGATTTCGCCAAGAACATCATCTGTCAGGCGCTTTCGGAACTCTACAAGAAGCGACGGCACGAAAGGGGGGGGCCATCTGGTATCCCGCAGCCCGATAAAGTACTGGAAATACGGATTCTCCATGAGTTCCTCAACCAACTCCCTGTCAGAGAAACTGAGCTGTTTCTGGATCAGAAGGGAACCCGGAGCCATACGGAGCGGTTTTGCCGGCATATCGGTCTTACTTGGAAAGAGCTGCGCATATTTCTCTTCTATGGCATCCCACGGAATGGTTTCGGCCTTCTTGACCCAGCGGTTTTCCGGATTCATTTTTAAGCCCACTGACTGATTGAAATCTGCAAGCCCAAGCTGGCGGTATTATCTTTCAAGATAAACCTCAAAACCTCTTGGCACTCTACCAACCATATGCCCTACTATCTCACCTTCCCACCAAGGTAAGATAATCTCTTCAAAATCAGCCACTATATTTTTCTTTATCTTTAAATCATCTGTCAACATTAAATCATAATCATACACAAGTAAAACAATATCTTTTTGTTTGATCCACATTAAATCACTAAGCCAGTCATTAAGCCATCTGATTTTCATTGCTGGTAAAACTTGTGGTAAAATAAAAGCACTAGCCATCGCCTGTACATAGTCCTCCTCTGTTCTAATTCTAGCCCCATCAATTTCTGCTAAAAATACATCTTGGTTTTTAAGTGCATTTATTTAACTTTTTTCGCCTCATCTTTTGCAATATAAACTATTTTGTTATTCATTCTCAATGCTCCTATCTAATTTGCACAAAATTATCAATTCCATTTAAACTTTCCGCTTCTCCATATGACTATCCGTATACCATATTGACCCATCTGAACCCGCTATAAATCGTTCAGTATCCCTACTAACACCATTATAATTATTTACATCAAGTACCCTATATGTAATTGAACTTTCACCACAGAACACGGGTATGCCCGTCATACTAAAATAAGGGTCAAAAGCTTATTTATAAGCTTTCAGCCCTATATATTCCGTCAAAGATACCAGATACCCATAGTCCTCTATGTTGTTTCGACAGAATCCGCCCCCGTCGCCATAAATATTACCAAAAAACACGATCACCATTTTCATCTACACGGATCATTCCATGTCCTGCCAATCCACCGGTAAAGAAAATGGTACAAGGAGACCGTTTTTCCTACACAGCTATTCCAATTTGCCCACAGTGGACAGATAAGACAACAGGTGTTTTATGTTAACTTAGCGCAAAACATCGAAACCCACATAAAATCTACAGCCATTATAAAAGCCCTGAAAAAGCTATACTGGGGAGTTGTGGCTTAATGCAAAATCTGAGGGTTTAACAAATGCTCCGTTTTGCTATGTCTGGGAAATTTCTATTGTTGGTTCCCATTCCGTAATGATATCAACATTATAATTTGAAGTAATTACAACATAATGCCTTAGATTTAGGTATTCCCCATAGCCATCAGAAATTTGATTTATTTGTTTTCCGAATTCACCTTCTTGCACTTCATAAATAACATTCTGAAAATTATTATCCTTATATTTCTTTATTTCATTATCACAATAAAGATTATTTTGTACAATTCCTTCATCCAACATTCGTACTGCTTGAACGATACCAAACTTGATCACTACACATGTGTGATTACTTGATAGCTCTATCGTCAATCCTTGTTTCTCACCATTTATTAGCTGCATTTGATAAAGCTCTTTCGGAATTTTACCAATAAATACTTCATGCCAATTTTCCATATTGTTAATCTCCTGTTAATATCGAATTTTGTACACCTTGCTATTGGACACCCTTATTTCAAGTGTTGCCCCACCCGTTGTACTACCCGGTCGAGCAACAACGGTTGTTCCATCGCTCAATTTACCAACCTTTCCTGAGCCATATTGTGTTTGGATATCTCTAACATCCGTAGGATTAAGCGACTCAAAATCTCTAATTGTTTGGTCAAAACCACCTCTCGATTCAAAGTTTCTAGCAACACCTTTTCCATTAGTAGTTTCTGGTAAACTATCAATTATTTCATCAATGGTTGCACTACCATTTCCACCCGTATTCCCCCTCCCAATACTGGCAGCTGTGGCTGCATTCCTCCGGGGAGTGCTCCTATGATATAGTATTCATTAAGATCAGGATTTATTGTTGCCGGCACCCCTGCTCCGCCTGTTCCTGCTTGAGGAACCAGACTGCCCGGTGTACCCTCTATTGGTGCTACAGTTACTATCGAACTACACAATATTGCCGCACATACGGCCTGCTCCATTTCCTCCTTTAATTCACTGGTAAACTTCTTATGCGCCTCAAACCATCTTTTTATCGGATCTGCCCGTATCTCTTCTGCTCTTGCCCTGCCATCCGCTTTCATAGATTCAAAACTAGTAATGCTCATATCAAGTTGAGATAAAAAAGCCGTGTTATTTGCTACAGTTTCATTTAGGTAGTCTGGATTCAAGCGTTCCAGTATAGCCCTAATCATTTTCCCTTCCGGTTCCACTCCACCATAAATAAATTCAAAGGATAGTTCGCCGCCATGACGCACTAAGCAGTCATCCAAGAACTTAAACGCCGTTTCATACATTTCACCATCCAGATACAAACTCCCATGTGGGTCAAGCAGGATTTCCAACAGTCCCGGATAATTCTCGTTCATTTCCTTATATAATATCAGTTCTTTTGCATATAATGCATCCTGCCCTGTTGTCACTGCTTTTATTTCTGTACCACTTGTTTGACATATGAGTGTAGATTTTGTAGTAATAATCTCTCTTCCATTCACAATCACATTCTGCGGTTCAGAATTTTCCCACCGGTCTGCTAAGCAAAAACACAATTCACACGGTTGTCCTATTCGATATATGCACTTTCCAAACGGGGTGATATTATAATACGCTATACAATCTTCCACATGTGCCTGTGGCAAATTATTGATATCAATATTATCTGATCCCACATATAAATAACTGTGTGATGTTCCCCACGGACATTCAAGTTCTGCCCCTAATACAAGGGGCTGCGCCGGCTTTTTCGATTCCCCTGTAAGCCAGTCTATAGCATCTGATAAAAAATCCATTTCTGCTTCTCCTATTGTACCACAAATTCCTCTATCCCCATACCCCTGACCTCCCGCCGGTATGCGCTCTCCACAAAGGCAAGATTAGCCATGATATAACGTCCCTTTGCGCCCTTTAGTCTGAATATAGGTACATTCCCTGTTTTCTCGCCGCAGAGTATTCCCTTCGTTATCGTGTTGCCGTCCCTGCTCAGTTCGCTGTCATCATGCAGGCAGTCGATTTCCGGGAGCGATGGTATATAGACGGATAGCAGAATGTTCAAAGCTGCAAATTGGGTCAAAAAAATAAGCGTACCACTATTTCTGATGATACGCTTATGATTATCAGATAACTTCAAAATGTTTCAAAGCATCTTTAATCGCTTCCGCTTTCTCCGCCGTCGGATGTTTCCTCGGCTGTTTCAATTCCTCTACCGCATTCGGGGCATCATACATCGGCAATCCGAACTCCCTTTTTACCTCTGCGATATATGCGGTATGTACTTTGAAGCCATACTTCGCTTCTATATACTCCTTAATCATCTTGTATGTAACCCGCTCTTTCGGCTTGTATGCTGCGGCTCTCTTGGCAATATTATCAAGCGGCACTTTGCCCTCACCCTCGCCAAACTCCACTTTTACGTTGATTACGCTGTCAGGTTTTTTGTGGGAAAGCATTACAACCGTCTCCACCCCCGTAGTCCAGGGAAACTGATCTATGGGCACGCAGCGCTGCGCCCTGTAGCCGTTTGCAAGAAACGTCTCCAGATCTCTGGCCAGACTGCTGGCCTTGCAGGAAATATATAAAATATGCTCCACACCGTATCCGATGATCTTTTTGAGGGCCTTAGGATGTACGCCGTCGCGGGGCGGATCCAGAATAATCACATCCGGCTTCTCTATAATCTCATCCAGCACTTTCAACACGTCCCCTGCAATAAATTCGCAGTTATGTAAACCATTTAATTCCACATTTTTCCTCGCCGCCCAAACGGCCTCCTCCACGATCTCCACGCCGATCACCTTCTTCGCCACCGGCGCAACCAATTGGGCTATCGTTCCCGTACCGCTGTACAGGTCGTACACAATTTTATCCCCGGCCGCCCCTCCCTCCGTTGCAGCTTCCGAAGAAATATATTCCGTAATAAACTCTCTCGCCATCCGATACAAAAGCTCCGCTCCCAGACTGTTGGTCTGAAAAAAGGAAAACAGGGATATTTTGAACCGAAGACCCAAAAGCTCCTCGTAAAAATAATCCCGCCCGTACAGTACCTCCGTCCCGTCGCTTTGCACCACATCCGCCGCAGAATCGTTTTTCACATGCAGAATCCCTGCAATTTCACCGGCAAGCGGCAGTTCCAGCAGCTTTTTACTGAAACCGTCAAGTATTTCCCGCTCGATGTCGTTCTCCCGTGCCTGTTCTGACATCATCGCTTCCGTCTCCTGCGCCGCCCGCTTTGGCGTCTGGGTGGTAGTCGAAAGCGCCACCAGAATCTCCCCGGTCTTTACCGCTTTCCGCACTACAAGATGGCGCAGATATCCCGTATGCCGCAGTCTGTGATAAAAGGAAATGTCAAGGCCTTTCTCCTGTAATTCCCTGAAATACGCCACACTGCAGCGCAGAATCTTCCGATAATCCTCATCCACAATCTGACAGTCCGTCACGGAAACAATATCATAAAAGCTCCCTCTCCTGTGCATGCCAAGCGAAAGAGGGCCGTCCTTCACCTCGTCCCCGAAGGTAAATTCCATCTTGTTGCGGTAGCCGAAAATGGCGGGAGAAGCTTTTGCGGTCTCAAACAGACACGTTTCCTCCTGCCCGGAAAGAACCGGCGCAAGAAGCCGCCGCACCTGATCCTCCTTTATTTTCAGACTCTCCTCATAGGGAAACGATAACCAGGCGCATCCCCCGCAGCTGCCAAAATGAGGACAGGGACTTTCTGTCTCAAGGGGAGACGGCGTAAGCACCTCCAAAAGCCTGCCTTCGTATCTTCCGTTTCTCGCTTTATTTACAACAGCCCGTATTTTCTGGCCCGGCAGGGCGTTTTTCACTATACAGACCCCTTCCTCGCAGGATACAATTCCCTTATTGGGAAAATCCGTCCGCTCCACAAATCCTTCTATGTTCTGCCCTTTTTTCACATCAGCCTCCCTGATTTCCATCCGCGCGCAAAACGTCCTATCCGAACAATCCTGCGCTTATAAACACAAAGGAGCAGACCCGGAATGCACCATACGCGCCCCAAGCCTGCTCATTCACTTCATCTTATCCGACCGTTTCTGCCTACTTCCCGGTCTCTTCCTCGTCGTCTTCATCCTCAAAGAAATCGTCGTCGAAATCATCATCGAAGTCGTCTTCAAAATCCTCCAGATAATCCGGTGTAAGATAACGGTACACTGCATACGCAATGGCCGCCACCGCTGCAATCGCGCCGATCACGGCAAACACCCAAAGAAGCGTATTTCCCTTCTTCTCCTCCTCGTGCTTTCTGCCGAGAATATCATTCACGCCCGCATTGTCCATAATCTCATCCAATTTATTCAAAATCTCTTTCCTGCTCATCCTGTAACCCTCTCTTTCCCATACATCAGGCGCGTCCAGCGCAATCCTGTTCTTATAATATACCACGTCTTTTCACATTTTACTATATCTGAATATTTTATTTTATGAAAAATATGTAAATTTTATTCTTTGGCCATTCATACCTTCTGCAATTTTGCAAATCCCGCATACATGATTTTCTGTCCGACCTCGTCAAAAACCACTGTCACCTGACTGTCTCTGGGCCCCGGTTCAATTTTTAAGACGGTGCCCTCCCCGTAGCGGGCATGCCTCACTCGGTCGCCCTTATCGTAGCCGAGCCTGCCTGCCGTCTCGGGCCCCGCCGTTCCCGCAGCCTTTACGCCTGTTCCGGGCCTTATCGGTTCCGCCGGCTTCACGGCCGGTTTTGCCCCGATCTCACTGATAGGCTTCCCGAAGCCGACGCCTCCAAAGGGTCTGCCTCCCACCGGCGTCTGCCTTGTTCTGGCAGGAGCCGGAGCCGCATAGGGCCTCGTCCGCAAAAGGCTTTTCTCTCTGGAATTTTCCTCGTAGCTCTCCTCCCTTTTCCGCTTTACGGGAGCAGGCGTGCTGTCCATGAGAAGCGGCGGAATTTCCCGCACAAAACGGCTGACGGGATTGTACTGGGTCTCTCCTCTGGTCATGCGCTGCCTTGCGCAGGTAAGCGTCAGCTCTTCCCTTGCTCTGGTAATTCCCACATAGGCAAGCCGTCTCTCCTCCTCGATCTCCAGCGGATCGTCAGAAGTAATGCTCATATAGCCGGGGAACACGCCGTCCTCCATGCCTGCCAGATAGACATGTCGAAATTCCAGCCCCTTGGCGCTGTGCAGCGTCATGAGAAGCACCCTGTCGCTTTCTTCATCCACCCTGTCAATGTCCGCCACCAGAGCCACTTCCTCCAGAAATTCGCTTAAGGTCGGCTCGTCATGCTCTTCCTCATAGGCCACTACCTTATTGACCAGCTCGTCTATATTTTCAATCCGGTCCGCCGCGTCCTCCTCGTCGGATTCTTCCAGTTCTTTCAGATATCCCGTAATCTCCAGCACATCCTTCACCAGCTCCGCCAGAGAGTAAAATTCCATCTTGCTGCGAAAGCCCTGTATCATGGTGACAAAGGGCGTAAGTTTGCCTGCGCTCCTGCCGATGGTGTCGATCTGATCCGCCTGTCGCAGCGCGTCATAAAAGCTGAGCCCGTTCTCGTCGGCATAATCCTGCACCCGCTGGATGGTAGCCGCGCCGATGCCCCGCCTTGGCACGTTGATGATCCGCTTCACCGCCACGTCGTCCCTGCCGTTGTCTATGGTCTTTAAATAGGCCAGTACGTCCTTGATTTCCCGTCTGGAATAGAAATTAGTGCCGCCCACCACATCATAGGGAACGCCCTCCATGATGAACCGCTCCTCCAGCAGACGGGCCTGCGCGTTGGTACGGTAGAGCACGGCGCAGTCGCCGTAGGCAATCTCTCCCGCCCGTCTTTTTTTTGCCACGTCCGCCGCGATATATTCCGCTTCCTCATAAGCCGTGTCAAACTGCCTGAAACAGATCCGGGAACCTTCCTTCCTGTCCGTCCAGAGGGCCTTGTCCTTACGCCCCGTATTGTTTTTAATCACCGCGTTGGCCGCGTCCAGAACCACCTGCGTGGAGCGGTAATTCTGCTCCAGCTTAATCACGCAGGCATCCGGATAGACTTTCTCAAAATCCAGAATATTGCGGATGTTCGCACCCCTGAATTTATAAATGGACTGATCGTCGTCACCCACCACGCAAAGGTTCCGATGTCCCGCCGCCAAAAGCCTTATGAGCTCAAACTGGGCCGTGTTGGTATCCTGATACTCGTCTACCATGATGTAGCGGAACCTGTCCTGATAGGAAGCCAGTACCTGCGCGTCCGTCTTAAAAAGCTCTACGGTCTTCATAATCAGATCGTCAAAATCCAGAGCGTTGTTTTTCTTAAGGGTTTCCTGATACTCTCTGTAAGCTTTTGCAATTCTGCTTCCGTTATAGTCGAAACCGTTTTGCATCTCATATTCCTGCGGATCGATCAGCTCGTCCTTGGCAGAAGAAATAGCATTTAAAATCGTCCGCTCCTTCAACATCTTCGTGTCAATCTGCAGTTTCTTGCAGACCTCCTTCATGATGCCCTTCTGATCGTCCGTATCATATATGGTAAAATGGTTGTCATAGCCCAGCCTGTCTATGTAGCGGCGCAGTATCCGCACGCAGGTGGAATGAAAGGTCGAAACCCAGATCTGTTCCGCGCCAAATCCTACGATCTTATCCACGCGCTCCCGCATTTCCCCCGCCGCCTTGTTGGTAAACGTAATCGCCAGAATATGATAGGGCGCCACACCCGCCCTGTCAATCAGGTATGCCACCCTATGCGTTAAAACTCTGGTTTTGCCGGAACCGGCGCCCGCCAGTATCAGCACAGGCCCTTCCGTCTGTACGACGGCCTGCCTCTGCTTCTCATTCAATGTATCATATATACTCATGTGAATTTACCCTTATTTCTCTGTATCCGTTATTTTGCCGGATCCGACGCTCCCTTCGCCGGATCATAAAAGCTGCGTGCCGCAGTTGCCGCAGAATTTGGATCCCGTAGTGGGCGTGCCGCAGTTGGGGCAGAATTTCGGGCCTGCGCCTCCCTGCGCGGCAGGCTGCGCCTGTCCGGCCATATTTCCACCGCCCGCGTTCATCTGGTTCACCATCTGCTGTCCGATAGCCATGCCCATTTGCAGACCCACCATATCGGAGACCATACCCGCGCCGGCGCCGCCCTTACCCAAGGAGTCCGCCGCCGCCATCTGGGTGTACTTATTCATATCGCCCACCATGGACTGCGCAGCCGCCTTCTCCTGCATCTTCCGAATCTCTTCAGGATAGGAGAAGCTCTCAATTCTAAAGCCGGAAATGCCAATGCCGAGAGTACGCATATCCGCGTCCAGCTCGCCCTCAATGCCCTTCGCAATATTCCTTGCATCCGCCTGCAAATTGAACATATCACGGCCTTCTTTGCTGATCCAGCTCATAAGCAGCTGGTCAAGGCTTGCGATGATGCGCTCCTTCACGTCTCCAACCGTATAAGTCTGTCTGATGCCCGCCAGCTTCTCAATCACCACTTCGTGAGCCGCCACCCGGCAGTTAAAGGTACCGAACGCCCGAATGGGCATACCGCCCGGAAGTCCCGGCGCCGGCAGATTAATGGCGTTCTTCGTGCCCCACTTGACTAAAAGCTCCTTCGTGTTGATAAACAGCACTTCTGCGCGAAGCGGCGTGCTGAAGCCGAATTTAAAGCTCTTTAAGGTTGTAAGGAAGGGAATGATATCCGACTCGATGTCATAGTCGCCGTCTTCTACAAAAATCCCTTCCACCCTTCCGTTATACAGAAAGATCGCGTCCTGTCCCGGACGGATAATCAAACGGGAACCTTTCTTTATCTCCTGATTCTGAAACTTATAAAACAATACGCCTGCACCGTTCTCGTTCCACTCGATTACACTGGAAAACTGATTCTTTATAAAACCCATTTTATCCTCCATTCCCGCTTCCGTTTATATACTGTCGTTAATTTTACGCATCCTGCGTCCTGTTGAGCTGCTGCGCCTGATCGCTCAGATCCCCAACCAGCCTGTCAACCGCAAAGACAATATTGGTATTGTTCTCGCTCACCCGGAAGGTCTCCTGCGAATGCGCCGATACTTCCTGCATAATTGCGGAGATCGTCTGAACGCTCTCCACAATCACCTTGTTGGCGTCCGCCAGTTGCTGCACAGATCTGTCAAGCCGCCTGCTCTGCTCATCCACCTGATCGGTTCCCACCGCTATTTTTTCAAAGTTTTCCGCAGCCTGCACGGCGGATTCGCTCTGCTTTCTGCTGCTCTCCATCAGTTCCTCCACAGCGTTCACAGCAATCTTCAGTTTCTCGGAAACGCTGTGAATCACATCTGTAATATCCACCGTCGCGCCCTGGGTCTGATTTGCCAGATTGGAAATCTCCGAAGCTACCACCGCAAAGCCTTTCCCCGCCTCTCCGGCACGGGCCGCCTCAATGCTGGCATTTAGAGCAAGCAGGCTGGTCTGGCTGGCCACATTGGTAATCATATCGATAATGGTCTGCATGTTGGAAGTATACTCCTCCAGCTCTTCCATATCCTTCGCTACCTGCGTTCCCGCTCTCTCGGAATTTTCCATCTGCTTTGCCAGGGTATCCAGATTTTCCCTGCCGAGCCGCACGCTGTCCTTGGCTTCCGACATGCTTTTGGTAATGGCGTCCATCACATCCGCCATCTGGCCGATATGATTCTGAATCTCCTCTGTTTTCCCAAGCTGGTTCTGAATGGACTGCGCCGTCTCATTTGTTCCCGAGGAAACCTCCTGCATGGCGTTTCTGGTCTCTGAAACCGCCTCTCCCAGCTGCTTCATCTTCTCAGCCACATCCAGAATACCCTCCGACATCTGTCCCGATATCCGCATCACCTTATCAAGCAGGGCTGAGACGTTTTCCTTTTCCCGATCCAGCTCCTGCAGCTTGGACGCGTTGATCTTCGCAAGGGTCTTCGTGGAGAGGCAGAGAAATACAGCTACCAGCGCAAGAAGCGCCACGCGTATCTCATAAGTCGCCAAATCCTCCGCGAGAATGCCTCCCGTAACGCCCTGCCATGCCAAAAATACAATATTGATGGCAAGCCCGGCCCCGGAAACCCAGGCACAGAGCCTTATGTCCGAGTAAAGAACCAGCACCAGACAAATCGGTATAATATATGTAAAGGCAATCACATTGACTGTCGTAAACACTACGAACAGATAAAACAGGCAGTAGGCGACCCCTATCACATGCCGGAGACGCAGATTGTCCGGCTCTTTCCGATACAGGACAAACTCAATTGCTACCGGCATTATCGCAACAAGCGAAAATACCAAATAATATACTACGGTCCTGCTGCCTTTGACCACCTCCATGAGATAGGCCAGCTCCAGCACGGCCACGATCACAAAGTGGCAGGCAACCGCCACCCTGTTCATGGCGCTGGCGCCGTCAAACACACTGTCTTTTTCCATATTTGTCCCCTCTCTTTCATTTGTAATAATGAAATGCAAAATTATGGTTTAGTATACCATAACGTCTCATACGGAGACAATACTTTTATATGTTCACGCCCAGATTCATGGTATATTTCGCACTGTTTACGGCATATTCCGCTACATGGCGCCCATCACGATTCCGGCAATGATAACCGCCGCGCACAACAGCCTGTGGGACGTCTCTTTTTCCCTGAACAGAAACCGTCCCGCCAGTATCGTCACCACACAGCCCGCCTGTTTTAAAAGGGTCATCACCGTAATACGGCTCGCCTCCATACCGTTAGCCACAAACAGCGCCCGGTCAGCGATGACGATTAACAGACTTAAAAGCCATACCCATTTATTGCCAAAGGCCCGCCTCCAGTTTACGGGGGAACGGGAAAGCAGGATAAAAAGCAGATAAAACAGCGTCAGGAAAAACAGATACCAAAATTGCAGCTGGGAGCTTGTGATATCCTGCATGAGAATTTTATCAAGCAGTCCCGACACCGCGTTTAGCAGGCAGGCGGCAAAAGCCATCACCACATATTTTACTTCCACAGCCTCCCCTGCCGCTTCTTTTTGCTGCCGCCCGGGACAGTGCTTTAAGAAAAAGAGTCCGGCCGATACAAGGATGAGGCCGATCACCTGAAAAGGGCCCAGAGTTTCCTGCAATACCGCCACGCCAAGCACCATGGCAAACAGCACTCTGGACAAATCCAGCACGCCGTAGAGGCTGATGGGCATCCTTTTAATTGCCTGGAAGCTGCATATCCATGCCAGAAAAATGACAAAGGATTTTAATGCAATATAAAAGAAGAAATGGATTTCCACTCCCGTCGCCGCTCCTGCGGATGGCAAAACCATTACAAAAGACAGGAAAGTGTACATAAACAGTACCTCAATGGTAGAGTTTTTTTCCAAAGCTTTCTTCTTTACAATCTCCCGCACGCCCTTTAAGACGCCGTACAACAGCACCAGCCAGACCCACATCTCTTTCGTATCCTTTCCACATCTTACCGTCGTGCCAAATATCCGCAGGAATCGTACCGAACGTACCGTCGTAATTAACCAGAAAAAATAAGGAAAACCATTAATTCTACTGGTTTTCCTCATCTGATCAGGTAAGCAGGCGAGGGGAATCGAACCCCCCTCCCAAGCTTGGGAAGCTTGTATTCTACCGATGAACTACGCCTGCAAGTCTGCGACTTAATTAGTATACCATCTTATTTCCAAAAAGAAAAGCCGTTTTTTTAAATTTAAATTTTAAGCCGCCTTCACCTTCCACCGGCCTGCGCATAGGCTATACTAAATATGTCTTTTAGGGATTGCCGTAAAGTTTGGGGCAATCCGAGGAGGATCATGAAAAAAGCAGGCAGTATATTAATGGCGGCGCTTCTCCTTGCGGGCGTCCTCTGGGGCTGCGCAGGCAAAGCCGGCGAACGCGGCGGCTCCGCCCCGTCCGATAAAACCCCCGTGGTATTAAACGAGGTAGCGCATTCCATCTTTTACGCACCCATGTATGTGGCTATCGAAGAAGGCTATTTTGCGGATGAGGGACTCGACCTCACCCTTGTCACAGGCTTTGGCGCCGATAAAACCATGACGGCGCTGTTGACCGGAGAAGCCGACATCGGTTTTATGGGAAGCGAGAGCACAATCTACACTTACAAGGAAGGCGCCTCCGACTACGCGGTAAACTTTGCCCAGCTCACCCAGCGGGCCGGTAACTTTCTGGTATCCAGAGAACCCATTGAGGATTTCACCTGGGATATGCTGATCGGCAAGGATGTCCTTGGCGGCCGGGCAGGCGGTATGCCTGAAATGGTATTCGAGTATATTCTCAAGAAAAACGACATTGATCCTGCTAACGATCTGTCCATAGACCAGAGCATCGACTTTGGTTCCACTGCTGCAGCTTTCTCCGGCGGTCAGGGGGATTTCTCCGTGGAATTTGAGCCCCATGCAACCTCCCTTGAGACGAAGGGCGACGGCTATGTGGTGGCTTCTCTCGGCGAAGATTCGGGCTATGTCCCCTACACCGCCTTCTCCGCGAGAAAAAGCTATATTGAAAAAAATCCCGCTGTTATAGAAGCTTTCACAAGAGCGCTGCAAAAAGGGATGGATTATGTGCAGACCCACACCCCTGCGGAGATCGCCAAAGTAATCGCGCCCCAGTTTGAAGAAACGGAGCTTTCCACCATAGAGACCATCGTGGGCAGATACGCCGCACAGGACACATGGAAGACCGACCTGATTTTCACTGAGGAAAGCTTCACCCTTTTGGAAAACATTCTGGAAGAGGCTGGCGAGCTGGACGGCAGAGTACCCTACGAGGATCTGGTGGACACGACTTTCGCAAAAAAGGCCGCTCCCTGATTTCGATCCCGCATCAGGCTGACATTAGAAAAGCCCGGCATTTTGCCGGGCTCCTTTTTACGACTCTCCTAGCAGCTCCTTCAGTGCGTCCACCACAAAGCGGTACTGGGTAAGCATTTCCTCAACGCCCACTTCCATCTCCGCGTAATTCTCGTCCTTCACCGCCTGCTCCTGCTCCGCCGCAAGCTGGGACAGATAGTTTGCGCCAATGGAACGCATGGCGTTTTTGAGTCCGTGCACTTCTATGCGGTAGCGCTCATAATCCTTTTCCTCATAAGCCTTTCGGATCAGGGGAATCTTCTCCTGTCCTTCCTCCATGGCGGCCCACAGCACCTCCATGTAAATCGCCTCGTCTCCGGCGCAAAGCCTGATGCCTTCTTCCACATCAAAGCCCTTGATTACCAGATCCTCAAATGACCGAATCGTTCCCATTTTACTCTTCCTCCTGCATCTTTCCCTTTTTCCTTTTCTCTTCCCCGCGCTTATCCGTAATGCCGTCAATCATCTTTTCTATTAACAGCTTTTTAACATATACGTCAAAGCTTAACATGCAGATAAAGGAGTAAATTTTCAGAAAATCCCGTTCCTCCTCGGGGGCATCCTCAAAGGTTTTCTGGGCAATTTGAAACTTTTCCTCCACATCCGCTTTTAAAACATCCTTCTGCTCCCGTTCCAGACTGAAAACCTCCTCGTAAACGCGGGTAAGATCATATGTCTTCCCGTTTTCGAAGTAACGCTGCGTAATCGGCTGCAGGAGCTCCTGAATGTCGCTGATTGACAAAATCCCTTTGTAATAGTAGATAAAGATTAAAAGAAGGACATGATCCCTTGAATATTTCTTTTTGGACGGCGGCGGAAGCAGATTATTTTTTGCGTAATTATTAATCATCGTCTTCGTCAGAATCTTATCTGTGGCAGGCTCTCTGGTAGTATTTTTCAGATGGGTGTCCATAAATGTCGTCACCTGATCCATATAGAGACCGATATCCGGAATATCCATCGCCCTGATATATTCTATCCTGTCTACGCTTCCTTTAATGCTGTTTAACAGGTCCTCTATGTTAATTGTCATTTTTTGCGCCTTTCCTGTTTTTCTATTTCCTATTATATAGTTTTCACAATTACCTGACAAGTACAGTTTACAAAAAAGAGCGTCTGTGATATATTCATACATAACATCTCTAAAGTATTAACGTGTGAAAGCAATACGGTTCTTTCAGAATGGAGGCTCTATGAATAAGAAACTCAAAACCGATGCGGTCGACCACCTGTTTCAGGCTGTCCTGTGCCTGAAAACCCAGGATGAATGCTATGACTTTTTCGAAGATCTTTGCACAGTCAACGAGCTTTTGTCCCTCTCCCAGCGTTTTGAGGTGGCGTCCATGCTCAAACAGCAAAAAACCTATCTGGAAATTGCCGAAAAAACCGGCGCATCCACCGCAACCATCAGCCGTGTCAACCGTTCCCTGAATTATGGCAACGACGGCTATGAGCTGATTTTTAACCGTCTCAATTCATAAAAGACAAACGCGCTCCCTTCATGTTTTTTTACAAAACCTCTCGCGTATTGACACAGATTTACGAACTTGTTAAACTAGTTATAATTACTAAAATTTTTCATCGAGAGAGGTGAGGAAATATGTATACTTGTCGTCTTCATATATATATCACGGGGCATCCCAGCCATACGCTGGATGTCATAAAAAAGATGCCCTCTCTTGTGAATTTCACCCACATTTTTTCTGAAAGCGACGAGCCGGAAGAAGATCCGGCTGCAAAAGCGGATTTAATCATTGCCGATCTGTCGAATGCAGATCTTCCTTCTGCTGTGCAGATTTTGCTGCAAAAACGCCGCGCCGAGGCGCAGATCATTCTGCTGGCGGACAAAAAACAGCTGCAGCTTCTCTGCTCCGAACCGGGCTTAAAGGATATCACGGATATCTGGATCACGCCCATGTCAGACGACGAAATCCGTTTCCGTTTCCTGCGTTGGCAGGAGACCTGTAAGATGAGCCGGGATCTTTGGCAGACCAATCATTATCTCGAAGCTACGATTAATAATGTTCCCAATCTGATCTGGTACAAGGACAAGGACGGCGTTCACGAAAAGGTAAACGACTGCTTCTGCCGGGCTGTTAATAAGACCAAGCAGCAGGTGCAGGGCCGCAGGCATGCCTATATCTGGGATGTGGAGGAAGACGATCCCTCCTGCATCGAATCGGAACACCAGGTCATGAGCAAACAGCAGACCCTCATATCCGAAGAGACCATTAAAGCCGGAGACGAGCTGCGGACACTTATGTGTTACAAGTCTCCCCTCTACAATCTTGACGGGACGGTCATGGGTACCGTGGGCGTAGGCATTGACGTGACTAAAGAACGCGCCTATGAACAGGAAATTATGAAAAAGAACCGGGATCTGGAAACCATTCTTGCCACCATGGACTGCGGCGTAATGAGTCATACCCTCGATAATTCCCGTATTCTCAATATCAACAACGCGGCTCTTAAGATCCTTGGATATGAAACCTCGGAGGAAATGCTTGCGGACGGTTTTGATCTGATTGCCGGCTCTGTTCTGGATGAAGACAAAAACAGGCTCCGCGACAGTATCAGAATGTTAAAGAACGCCGGAGATACCGTCAACATTGAGTATCGTATCAAACATAAAAATGGCGAAATTCTTCACGTGCTGGGAAACATTAAGCTTTATGAGGAAAACGGCGAGCTCTGCTGCCAGCGTTTTCTGGTAGACTGTACGGAACAGAAGTTACAGGAAAAGAAAACCGAAAGACGGCAGATGGAGCTGATTCAGGCGCTGAGCCGGGATTTCAGTCTGGTCTGCTTCATAGAAGCCGAGACAGGCACGATGGTACCTGTACGGGCCAGCAGCAAGGGCGCAGGCAATATTTTTGAAGGTACAATTTCCTTTACGGAAAGCATGGAAAAATACATACAGAACGTAGTCTATGAGGAAGACCGGGAAATGCTGCGGCAGGTTGTTTCCCTGGACGCCCTGAAAGAAAAACTGACCGGGGACAAAATATTCTCCGTCAATTACCGCAAATATGTGGACGGAGAAATCGTATATTTCCAGATGAAGGCCGTAAGCGCAGTGACAAACGAAGACGGTTTCGGCATCGTGCTCGGTTTTCGCAGTGTGGATGCGGATATCCGCAGGGAGATGGAGCAGAATACCCTGTTGGAGTCCGCCCTTTCCCAGGCCAACAGAGCCAGCAAGGCCAAAAGCGTATTCCTGTCCAATATGTCCCACGATATCCGTACCCCGATGAACGCCATCGTCGGCTTTACCAATCTGGCCATCACCCACCAGAACCAGCCGGAGCTGGTGGAAGAATATCTGAGAAAGATCCAGACCTCCGGAAACCATCTGCTGAGTCTGATCAATGATATACTGGATATGAGCCATATTGAAAGCGGCAAGATTCATCTGGATGAGAAGCCCTGCCGTCTTCCGGATATTTTATACAGTCTGCGTAATATTCTGCAGGCGGACATCCACGCCAAGCAGCTGGAGCTACAGATTGACACGGTTGACGTCTTGGATGAAAATATATACTGCGATAAGCTCCGGCTCAACCAGGTTCTTCTGAATCTGCTCAGCAATGCCGTAAAATATACGGGCGCGGGCGGAACCGTCAGCATGCGGATCACGGAGAAATCAGGAGCCCCCTCAGGCTATGCCATCTACGAATTTTTGATCAAGGATAACGGCATCGGCATGAGTCCTGAGTTTGTCGAGCATATTTTTGAGCCCTTCGAGCGGGAACGCAACAGTACAATCAGCAAAATCCAGGGAACGGGGCTTGGCATGTCCATCACGAAAAACATCGTGGATATGATGAATGGTACCATTGGGGTAAAAAGCGAAAAAGGCGTGGGCACCGAATTTACGGTTACCTTTACTTTCCGTCTGCATTCACAGACAATGGAGTCCCTCACCATACCTGAGCTGCAAAACTGCAAGGCCCTGGTGGTTGACGACGACTTCAACACCTGCGACAGTATTTCCTATATGCTGGGGCAGCTTGGCATGAACGCGGAATGGACGCTGTCTGGCAAAGAAGCGGTGCTTCGGAGCAAGCAGGCCGTTATGCGCAACACGGACTACTCCGTATACATCGTAGACTGGCTGCTGCCCGACATGAATGGCGTAGAGGTAACAAGACGTATCCGAAAGGAAACGGACGATAACGTGCCCATCATTATTCTGACCGCATACGACTGGTCCGATATTGAGAAGGAGGCCAAGGAAGCCGGCGTTACGGCATTTTGCAGTAAGCCGCTGTTTCTGTCAGAATTAAGTTCCTGTCTCCAGTCCATTTTACAGCCCAAGCCGCAGGATGACGATACCCCCGGAAAGGATAAGCCCACCCGGCATACCGGTCGGATTCTGTTAGCTGAGGACGTGGAAATGAATCAGGAAATTGCCGTAGCCATTCTGGAAAACGCGGGCTTTTGCGTGGACGTCGCAGAAGACGGCCGGGCGGCCCTTGATATGATCAGCCAATCGGAAGCCGGCTATTATCAGGCCGTACTGATGGATGTGCAGATGCCCGTCATGGACGGTTATGAGGCAACGCAGCATATCCGGCAGCTCAAAAACCCGGAACTTGCTTCCATTCCGATCATAGCCATGACCGCAAACGCCTTCACGGAAGACAAAGAAGCGGCCCTCAAGTGCGGCATGAACGGTCACATTGCCAAACCCATCGACGTGTCGGTATTACTTGAGACGCTCGACACTGTACTATAGGCAATAAATAAACGAAAAAAGAAAAAACACAGCTTTACATTTTATATAATGTATGCTATCCTATCAATGTTGTCAATGTTATTTTTATTTTTTGGAGGTATCAACAATGAACAAAGGTACAGTAAAATGGTTTAACAACCAAAAGGGCTACGGCTTCATCTCCGATGAGCAGGGTAACGATGTATTCGTTCACTACTCCGGGCTCAACATGGAAGGCTTCAAGTCTCTCGAAGAGGGCGCTGAGGTTGAGTACGAGGTAGTTAATGGTGAAAAGGGACCTCAGGCCGTAAACGTAACAAAGTTATAAGAGCTGCGTTGCTTATAACATCTATAATCAGTATCACGATGTGCCTGTTCTTAAATATAATGTTCTGAAATAATGAGTAAGACTTTGTTATTTAGAATCAGCTATTGTTGTAACGGATTAGAGAAGAAAAAGAACCTGTCAATACGACAGGTTTTTTTCTTTTCAATCCTCCTTCATATATGCCAGCACATCCGAAAAGTCCATGCCGCCGCCAAAAAGACTGAGCGCGCTTCCGATTGTCACGTCCACCCTGCCTTTCCCAAGCTGCCTGACCTTGTCAAGATCTGCAAAGCTGTGCACGCCGCCGGCGTAGGTAACGGGAATTTTCCCCCAGTCTCCCAAAAGCTTCACAACAGCCTCCTCAATGCCGGCGTTCTTTCCTTCCACGTCCACCGCATGTATCAAAAATTCATCACAATACCCGGAAAGCTCGTCAAGCGTCTGGTATGTCAGCTCCACCGAGGTATATTTCTGCCATCTGTCGGTCACAATATAGTAACGGCCTTCTCTGCCTCTTACGCTCAGATCAAGGGTAAGCTTATCTTTTCCGGTTTCCCGCAAAAGCGCACGGAGCCTGTCATATCGGATCTCTCCCCCGGAAAAAACATAGGAGGTGACAATTACATGGCTTGCGCCCGCCTCCAAAAAATCAGCGGCATTCTCCGGCGTAATTCCTCCTCCTGCCTGAAGGCCTCCCGGATATGCCAAAAGCGCCGCAAGCGCCTGCTTCTTCGTCTCCTCATAATGAGGAGAGGCCGCCGGATTCAGGAGTATGACATGTCCCCCGGAAAGTCCGTGTTCCCGATAAAATTTTGAAAAAAAAGCGGCGCCCTGTGCCGCAACAAAATTCTCCTGCGCCAGATCTCCTTCGTCCTTAAGACTTCCTCCCACGATCTGCTTGACACTGCCGTTATGAATGTCAATACAAGGCCGAAATTTCATAATTACCTCCATAATTACAGATGTATAATTTAATATCTAACTGACATAATAACATAAGAACAGGGAGTTTATCAAACATTCTGTTTACAGAAACAAGAGATTTTAAATCTAGTAAAGGAGTGAAATCATGAAAAGAATAAAAACATTACTGTTCGTCTCTCTCATGGTGCTCAGTATGGCCGCGCTGACCGCCTGCGGCAGCAGAAACGCCGGCGACAATGGCAACGCCACTCAGAACGATACAGGCGCCACAACAGAAAACGGCACGGATGCAGGAAACACAAATGGTACAACAGGCACTGCCGGCACAACGGATAATGGCACAGGTGTTGACGGCACAGACAATACCGGCACAGATACAAACGGCGCCGGTATCAACAACACAGATACTAACGGTACTGATGGCACCGGCATGGGCACGGACAACAACGACACCCTGAATGACAATGTAAACGACGCTACCGCAGGTACAAACGGCACAGACGGCGGCGCCATCGCTGACGATGTGGGAAATGCCATCGGCGATGCAGGAAACGCGGCTTCCGATATCATTGACGACGCGGCAACCGGCGTTGAAAACGCAGTGGATGATTTAACCGGCAATTCTTCCGGGACACGCTGACGTTAAAAAAAGAGTTCCCGGGGCAAAAGCCTCCGGGATCTCTTTCATTTCAGACTATCTTTTCTATTAAAATACCGTCTCTGTATGCCTGCAGCAGCTCCTCCAGCTGATGAATGCTTTCCCGCAGCTCCGCACCGATATCCGTATCTGCAATCTTCTGCCGTCTGGCCGTGGTTTCCAGAATAAAGGAATCCGAAAAAATATCCGATTCATGCAAAATAGCCGACTCCGTTGACTCAAAGGGCTCATGGGCCACCAGCCGCATCCCGTAGGAATTTACCACCAGCGTATATCCGGCGATTCCCGTCTTATCCTGATAGGCCTTGGAAAAACCGCCGTCTATAACCAACAGCTTTCCGCCGCATTTAATGGGCGTCTCTCCCTTTTTCCGCTCCACCGGCACATGACCGTTTACGATATGGGAGCATTCTTCATTTAACCCGAACTCCTGCAAGATCCTGTTTACAACCATCTCGCTGTCAAGCAGTCTGTAATAGGCGTTTTTCGTTTCCACATGAAGCGCCTTATCCGTCACAAAATACCGCTCAAAGGTAGCCATTTTATCTTTGCCGAACACCGGGGAATTGGGACCGGCCCAGATATACCAGATAATATCCTGCCCCTTTAGTTTTTCCTGCAAATCATGGGCGTAATATCCCTTTCTCGCATAGTGCTCCAAAACATCGTAGAGCGCCTTGCCGCTGCACTCCTCCCCGTAAACGTTGACCTTGTTGAAGTTCCCTTCCTCATCCATGGGTACGCAGCCGTGATAGAGCAGATTGGAATTGTAAACCTTGTACAGTCCGCCCTTGGAAAAGAGGAACCGCACATGCTTTTGCAGCTTCTCGCATTTGACAAAGGCCTGACGCAGACGCTCCATCACCTGCTCCTCCTCCGGCGTAAGCTCATAGGGTCTGTTCCTGTTTACGGTAGGGAAATCCACATCCTTCATGGGATAGGATACCCCGTCAAGCACAAGCGCCTTATTCTCATAATCAATATGCTCTAATAACAGCCGGTCCTGCATCCCAAACTCAGGCCGTCTCTTGATCAGCTGTCCCTCCAGCTTAAACTGTAAAACGGCGATGGCCTTATGCATCTTCATGTCCAGACTTAAATCCTTGGTATCGTAATCCGTATTGTACTTGATGGCAAACGCCTCGCAGTCCGCATCCTTATATGCGTCCAGCGCAAAAGTGGCAAGCGGGATCAGATTGATGCCGTAGCCTTCCTCCAGCGTGTCCAGATTTCCGTATCTGGCAGCCATGCGCACCACATTCGCAATGCAGGCCAGATGGCCGCTGGCAGCCCCCATCCAGACAATGTCATGGTTGCCCCACTGTATGTCCACCGAATGATAACTGCAGAGCGTATCCAGAATGACATGAGGCCCGGGCCCCCTGTCAAAAATATCTCCGACGATGTGCAGATGGTCAATGACCAGCCGCTGAATCAGATTGCTCAGGGCAACGATAAATTCCGGCGCCCTGCCGATACGGATAATGGTATGGATAATTTCGTTATAATAAGCTTCCTTGTCTTGTATCTCCGCCTTCTCCGTAATCAGCTCCTCTATTATGTAGGAAAAGTCTTTCGGCAGAGCCTTCCTTACCTTGGAACGGGTATACTTTGAAGAAACCCGCTTCGTAATCTGTACAAGCCTGTGCAGGGTTATTTTATACCAGTCCTCTATGGACGCGTCATCCTCCTGCTGCATGACAATATCCAGCTTCTCCTCGGGATAGTATATCAGCGTGGCCAGACTCTTTTTGTCCTTAATACTCAGGGTATTGCCAAACTCCTCGTCAATCTTTCGCCGCACCGACCCGGATCCGTTTTTCAGAATATGCTTAAACTGCTCATACTCCCCGTGGATATCCGTCATAAAATGTTCCGTGCCCTTGGGCAGATTCAGGATCGCCTGCAGATTGATAATCTCCGTGGATGCCGCCGCAATCGTGGGATACTGCTTCGCCAGACTTTTCAGGTATTTTAATTCCAAATCATCCATCTGTTTCTCCATTCCGTTTTGCTGCCTTTTGCGCAAAACTCTAACTCAATGACAGAGTTTATCCAATCACATCCGCCATATCGTACATGCCTGCCGGTCTGCCCTTTAAAAACTTTGCCGCCTGAATGGCGCCCTTGCCAAACACCGCCTTGGAATATGCCCTGTGGGAGAAAGTGACCACCTCGTCCGCTCCCGCGAAAATGACATCGTGGTCGCCCACAATGGTGCCGCCTCTGACTGCGCTGATGCCGATCTCCTTTGCGTCCCGCTTCTGTCTGACCTGACTCCTGTCATAGACGTACTCATAGGCCCCGCCCATCTTTTCATTGATGGAATCCGCAAGCGCAAGCGCCGTACCGCTTGGCGCGTCCAGCTTCTGGTTGTGGTGCTTCTCCACAATCTCGATATCAAAGCCGGCAGGAGCCAATGTCCCTGCCGCCTCTTTTAAAAGCTTTAACAGCATATTGATACCCAGAGACATATTTGCGGATTTTAAAACGGCTACCTCCCTGGACGCCGCCTCCGCCTTCTCAAGCTGGGCCTCCGAAAGCCCTGTGGTGCATAAGACGCAGGGGAGCTTTTTCTCCACACAGTAATCCAATAGGGCGTCCACCGCCGCTGCCACGGAAAAATCAATAACCGCGTCCGCCTCCGCCGTACAGTCCCTGATGGAGGAAAAAACGGGAAACAGGTTCTTCCCCTCATCTCTGGCGTCCACACCCGCCACAATCTCTATCTCCTCATCCGCCGCAATCAGGCCTGCGATGGTCTGCCCCATTTTGCCGTTGCAGCCGTGCATAATCACTTTTACCATTCTTTCTTCTCCTCTCCCTGGATCATGAAAATCTGCCCTTATGATGAAAATATCTGCCGAGGCGCTTCCCCGGCAGACGTCTTCTATAAAATTCCGTAATCCTGCATGGCTTTTTTGAGCCGTTCCACATTCTGGGGCTCCATTTCAGACAAAGGCATATGTAAGATCCCCGCTTCTTTGCCCATCAGATTTAAAGCCGCCTTCACCGGGATCGGATTCACCTCGCTAAAAAGCGCGCCGCACAGCTCAATGGCACGAAGCTGTTCCTTTCTGCTGCCTTCCAGATCCCCATCGAAAAACTTCTGACAAATCTCATGGGTCTGCCTCGGCGCCACATTGGAAAGAACCGAAATCACGCCTATACCGCCAAGCGAAAGAATGGGCACAATCTGGTCGTCGTTGCCGGAATACAGGTCTATCTTATCTCCTGCCAGAGACATCAGCTTGGCAATCTGGGAAATATCTCCGCTTGCCTCCTTGATCCCGACTATATTTTCCACCTCCGTGCACAGTCTTGCCGCCGTCTGGGGCTGAATATTACAGCCTGTGCGGCTGGGCACGTTGTAGAGAATAATGGGCAACTTTACGGCATCGGCAACTGTCTTGAAATGTGCATACAGCCCGTTCTGGGTCGCTTTATTATAGTAAGGCGTCACTAAAAGCAGACCGTCCACACCGTACTTTTCCGCTTCCGTGGAGAGGTAAACCGCCGTCTTCGTACAGTTCGATCCGGTTCCTGCCACCACAGGAACCCGGCCCTTCACCGTCTCAGCACAGAAGCGGATCAGATCCAAATGCTCCTCATGCGTCAGTGTTGCGGATTCTCCTGTCGTCCCGCATACAATAATGGCGTCCGTCCCGCCTGCAATCTGGAACTCCACAAGCTCTGCAAATTTCTCATAATTGATACTGCCGTCTTCATGAAACGGAGTCACAATCGCCACACCTGCACCCTTAAAAATTGCCATAATATTCTCCTCTCTGACTTTGCATACATACAAGAAAGCTGACCGCACAGGGTCAGCTCCACAAATCTACTGTTTCTGTTCCGGATAGCGCCCCATCGTACCGATGACAGTCATACAGCTCTTAACTGCATGCCCAAGGTAAAAACGTTCAGGCCGCCTTTCCTTTCGGCGTCTTTTCCTTTCCGGGCATATCGTCTGCGCCTGCCGCATCCATACCCCTACTGATAAAAAACGCAACCTCTATCAAAACTCTATAATGTTAAACCAATCATAGCATCCGCTTTCTTTTCTGTCAATCCCATATCTTAAAATGCATGGTTTCCACTTTTGTCACCTGATCCGCCAGCGCACAGACCTTATCATTTAGGGCAATGCCCGTCATGATAATTTCCATTTCATCCGGCTTTCCCGCAAGAAGCGCCTTAAGCTCCTCCACCGTAATTATGCCGTTGTCGATAAGCCCCAGCACCTCATCCAGAATGAGCAGGGAGCATTCGCCGGTGTTCAGAATTTTCCTAGCAAAATTCAGACCGTTTTTAATGTTCCGGCTCTCCTCCGCCTTGCACTCATCGGTCAGCTGTGAAAAATCTTCCTCCGACTTCTCAAAACGGAATATCTTAATCTCCGGTTCCAGCCGCTTTAAAAACTCTGATTCCGTCAGTCCTCGTCCTTTTAAAAACTGTATTATGACGACATATTCCCCTTCGCAGGCCTTCTGGATCGCGCGTCCCAAAGCCGCCGGTGATTTTCCATGGCCTTCTCCGCTAAAGATCTGAATCCTTCCCTTTTCCATCCCCGCACCCCGCATTTCAATAGTAAATCCTTCGCAGCCTGAAAAATGATCAGACGGCTGCCCTTTTTCCTCTTATGTCTGCGTACCGCTCACTGCCATCGCGAACATCATAGCACAATACCTGCGGGGATGCAAGCCTCACTCATCCTCCACAAGTTCCAGCTTGCTCACCGAAACCTCATAGGCAATCCTTCTCTCCAGCTGTTCCTCCGACAATTTCTTCATATATTCGCGGCTCTGAATCCTGCCCCAGATCGCGCACCGGCTTCCCACCTCAAAATTGCTGGCAAATCTGGCGTTCCGTCCCCAGCAGATACAGGGTATGTAATCCGATTTCCCGTAAGGCCTGTTTACCGCCAGAAGCAGATCCGCGATCTCTCTTCCCAGCGGCGTCTTGCGGTAGATCGGCGCTTTGCAGATATATCCGTCTAAAAAAATCTGATTTGTCCTGGAGCCCTCCCCGATCTCGTCCACAAACTCAATCTCACGGGCAAAAACGGACAATACCAGCTTGTTTTTTCTCTCCTCATGTCTGTTGTAAGAGCGAAACTGACCTGTAATGCAGATCTTCAGGCCTTTATAATCCTCATTCACATCAATCAGTCGTTCCGACACCATTACCGGTATAATATCCGTCGATTCGCTAAGCCGGTCCACACTGATATCCACCATGTAAAAGCCCTCTCCAAAAATCTCGTGGCTGAAGGTAAAATCGCTCACAATCTCCCCCATCACCGCCACCTGGTTGTTTTCAATTACCTTATCCGTCATGTTTTCCTCCATTCTGCTCAAGTATTTCAACGCCGTATCTTTTTCTGGCCCTGAACTGTTATTGTATTATCAATATATAAGATATGGAGGGAAAATAGAACTGTCAGGGGTCGCGCAGAAAACGCCGGATGGCTTAAAATCCCCGCTCCCCTTGCCAGAACCCCATACAAGTGATATAATCGTCGCAGACTTTAGAAAGGCACGGTACAACATGAAAGAAACAAGAGAAGATGTAAGAAATATAGCGATTATCGCCCATGTAGACCACGGCAAAACCACACTGGTGGACGAGCTGTTAAAGCAGAGCGGCGTTTTCAGGGAAAATCAGGAAGTGGCGGAACGGGTCATGGACTCAGGCGACATTGAAAAGGAGCGCGGTATTACGATTCTTTCCAAAAACACCGCCGTCACCTACAGAGGAATCAAAATCAACATCATCGACACACCCGGCCACGCCGATTTCGGCGGCGAGGTAGAGCGGGTTCTCAAAATGGTGGACGGCGTGGTTCTTGTGGTAGATGCCTTTGAAGGCCCCATGCCCCAGACAAAATTTGTATTGAAAAAGGCGCTGGAATTAAATCTTTCCGTAATCGTCTGCATCAACAAATGCGACCGGCCCGAAGCAAGGCCCATTCAGGTTGTGGATGAAGTGCTGGAGCTTTTTATGGATCTGGACGCCAACGACGAACAGCTTGACTGTCCTTTCGTCTATGCCTCTGCAAAAACCGGCACGGCCACCACACAGCTTACCGTCAAGGGAAAAGACATGACCCCTCTCTTTGACACCATTATTGATCACATTCCCGCGCCTCAGGGAGATCCCGACGCAGGCACCCAGGTTTTGATCAGCACCATCGACTATAACGAATACGTGGGCCGCATCGGCGTGGGTAAGGTGGACAACGGCAGCGTCAGGGTCAATCAGGAAGTGGTCATTGTAAACCACCACGACCCCGACAAGCTGAAAAAGGTAAAGATCAGCAAGCTGTACGAATACGACGGCTTAAATAAGGTAGAAGTAAAGGAAGCGAATATCGGCGCCATTGTGGCGATCTCCGGCATTGCGGACATCCATATCGGGGACACCCTCTGTTCCCCCGACAATCCGCAGCCCATTCCTTTCCAGAAAATTTCGGAGCCCACAATTGCCATGCACTTTATCATCAACGATTCCCCCCTTGCGGGCAAGGAAGGCAAGTATGTCACCAGCCGCCATATCCGCGACCGTCTTTTTAAGGAATTAAACACCGACGTATCCCTGCGGGTGGAGGAAACCGACACGACGGAAGCCTTCAAGGTATCCGGCCGCGGCGAACTGCATCTGTCCGTGCTGATTGAAAATATGCGCAGGGAAGGTTACGAATTTGCGGTAAGCAAAGCGGAAGTGCTTTACAAAACAGATGAAAACGGCAAAAAAACAGAACCTATGGAGTTGTGCTATGTGGACGTGCCGGAAGAATTTTCCGGAACTGTCATTGAGAAACTGAGCCAACGGAAGGGCGAGTTGAAAAATATGGGCATGGCCTCCGGCGGCTATACGCGTCTGGAGTTTTCCATCCCTTCGCGGGGACTGATCGGCTACCGCGGCGAGTTTTTGACGGACACCAAAGGCAACGGTATCATGAACACCATTTTTGACGGCTACGGCCCCTACAAGGGAGATATCCAGTACCGCAAACAGGGTTCCCTGATCGCCTTCGAGGCGGGCGAAGCCATCACCTACGGCCTTTACAACGCGCAGGAGCGGGGCACATTGTTTATCGGCCCCGGCGAGAAGGTTTACTCCGGCATGGTAGTCGGACAGAACGGACGCGGGGAAGACATCGAGTTAAATGTGTGCAAGAAAAAACAGCTCACCAATACCCGTTCTTCCAGCGCAGACGAAGCGCTGCGCCTCACGCCGCCAAAGGTTTTAAGTCTGGAACAGGCGCTGGAATTTATTGATACCGACGAACTGCTGGAGGTAACGCCAAAAAGCCTCAGAATCCGCAAGAAAATTCTGGATCCGACGTTACGAAAGCGGGCTGCGATTTCCGCAGCGGCAAAGAAATAATCAAATGTTTAACACAAGTTCCGCCACGCGGAAATAAATAAGCAAAGATATCGCATCTACAATCGTTGTGATAAACGGGCTTGCCATTACTGCCGGGTCAAGCCCGATTTTTTTTGCAATCATGGGCAGGGTCGATCCCACCATCTTCGCCACGATCACAGCCATCAGCAGGGTGATGCAGACCACCAGCGCCACCCGAACGCTCACCTGGTCAAAGAGCATCAGTCTGCCAAAGTTACAGACGGACAGCGTAAGGCCGCACAAAAGCGCCGTCCTGATCTCTTTCCAGATCACGCGGCTCCAGTCCCTGAATTCTATCTCATCCAGCGAAATACCGCGGATGATAATGGCGGAGGCCTGTCCGCCCGCATTTCCTCCCGTATCCATGAGCATGGGAATAAAGGCCGTCAGCACTACATATCTGCTCAGTTCATTTTCAAAGGAAGTGATGATGCTCCCTGTAAAGGTCGCGGAAATCATCAAAAGCAAAAGCCACGGAATCCTCTTTTTAAAGGCGTCGAATACCGTCATTTTCAGATAGGGCTTATCGGAAGGCATCACAGCCGCCATCTTCTCGATATCCTCCGTGGTCTCCTCCTCCAGAATGTCCACCACGTCGTCCACGGTGATGATTCCCACAAGCCTGTCCTCGTTATCCACCACCGGCATGGCGGTAAATTCATATTTTTTAAACTGTCTGGCAACTTCCTCCTGATCCATCTGGGTATGGATGGCAATCACGTTTCTGTGCATGATGTCGCCTATGATGGCGTCCGGCTCGCTCAGAAGCAGATAGCGCAGAGCCACGGTGCCCACGAGGGTGCGCGTATTGTCCAGCACATAGCAGATATTGATGGTCTCGCTGTCCACACCCACCTTCCTGATCCGCTGTATGGCCTCCGCCACGGTCTGGTGCTCCTTCAGATCCATATACTCCACCGTCATGACGCTGCCCGCAGAGTCCTCCGGATAGCGCATCAGGTGATTAATTGCCTTTCTCGTGTCCGCGCTGGTATTGGCAATCAGACGCTTTACCACATTGGCAGGCATCTCCTCCATCAGCTCCTTGGCGTCATCGGACATCATGTTATCAATGATACGGCCCGCATCCTTATCCGACAGGGATGTGATAACGGACTGCTGCTGGTCGATCTCCAGATAGGAAAAAACGTCCGCCGCCTTATCCTTTGGCAGAATGCGAAAAATCTTTATGACTTCCTCCTCTTCCATCTCCTCCAGATAATCCGCGATATCTGCATCGTTTAACTCGGTAATAACCTGTCTGAGTCTGGTATAATGCCCCTTTCCAAGCAGTTCCCTGATCTGTTCCACGCCAAAATCAGCATAGTCATTGTAGTCCAGAACGTTCTTTGTCTCCTCAACCGCCGCTTCCGCTTTTCTGTTCTCTTCCATTTCACGCCGCCTTTCCGCACGGTAAAAGCGCTTCCCGGCAGGCGTCCCCTGTCAGGGTGAAGCGTTTTCCGGGCTTTCTCCCGTGCTTTTATAATAGGAAGGATCGGACACGCCTATCCGCGCTGTGCCTGCGGTGGCCTCCGTAATATCCTTTATCAGTCTTTCCTTTTCTTCAAAGGGCACACAAAATCCCAAAGAGACCTGCTGCCCATAAACGGATTCGTCTATGGAAATTTTGCGCTGCCCAAGTAAGTACTGTATTTTTCCGATCCCGTTATAATCTGTTTCGACCGTAAGGGCATATCCGTACCGCATAACAGCCACACGGCTGCCTGCAAGTCCCGCCTGAGCCGCCTGCGTATAGGCGCGCACAAGCCCGCCCGTTCCCAAAAGCGTACCGCCAAAATATCTGGTAACCACCAGCGTCACATTGCGCACGCCGGAACCTGTCAGCACTTCCAGAATCGGCCTGCCCGCCGTGCCGGAAGGCTCTCCGTCGTCAGAATATCTTACCGTCTGTCCCTGCTCTCCCAGAATATAAGCATAGCAGTGATGTCTGGCATCCCAGTAACGCTTCTTTTCGGCCTCAATAAACGCAGCAGCCTCCTCCTCCGATTCCGTGGCCTGCACACGGGCAATAAACCGGGACTTTTTCTCCACGATCTCTCCCCCGCCTCCATATTCAATAATTTTATACGGTGCATACTTATCCATGTATAAATCCTTACACATTTCTTCCCGCAGTGCAAGTATAAATGTACAAAGAAACGCAAATAATTCTTAAGAAAGAATAAAAACCTTTCTTTGGACCTGAAATTTTGCTATAATCGTCACAAACCGGCAACCTGTAATCTATCTTAATGAATTGACTATCCCGGCATTTAGGATTATGATAGAAAGTTGAGGAGATAATATTTCATATGAATTACAGTAAAAAGAGCGTCCGCAAAAAACAGCAGGCGCTGCATTCCACAAGCAAAAAATGGAGCCGAAAGATTGCCTTTACCTTTGTACAGGTATTTCTGATCGGCATGGTCGGCATGGCTATTATAGGCGTAAGCGCGGGAATCGGCGCTTTCAGGGGGATTCTGGCCTCCGCGCCGGAAATTGGCAATATTGACGTGACGCCTTCCGGCTTTTCCACCTTCGTGTACGACATTGAGGGAAATCAGACCGCGAAGCTTGTTGCAAAAGACGCAAACCGTATCCCCGTTACCATAGATACAGTGCCTCAGGATTTAAAGGACGCCTTCGTAGCCATCGAGGACGCCCGCTTCTACGACCATAACGGCATTGATATCAAGGGCATCATCCGTGCGGGCGTTGTGGGCATTCAGAACCGGCATTTTTCCGAAGGAGCCAGCACCATCACCCAGCAGCTCCTTAAAAACAACGTCTTCACGGACTGGACCAGCGAGGATTCCCTTGCCGACAAGTTCAAGAGAAAGTTTCAGGAACAGTATCTTGCCCTTGAGCTGGAAAAGGTCATGGACAAGGAAACCATCCTGATCAATTATATGAACACCATCAACCTTGGCTCCAATACGCTGGGCGTGGAAGCCGCATCCAGACGTTACTTTGGCAAGCATGTGAACGAGCTCAATCTGTCCGAGTGCGCAGTGATCGCGGGCATTACCCAGAATCCGTCCCGGTTTAATCCCACCACGCACCCGGAGAAAAATGCGGAACGCCGGGAAAAGGTGCTGAACAATATGCTGGATCAGGGTTATATTACAAACGAGGAGTATGAGGAAGCCCTTGCCGACGACGTTTATTCCCGCATTCAGATTGCCGACGCCGAAAATGAAGACAACGCCATCAATACATACTTTGTGGATGCGCTGACGGACGACGTTATGGAAGATCTGATTGCCGCAGGTTATAACGAGACGCAGGCCTACACCCTGCTTTACAGCGGCGGCCTGAAAATTTATTCCACGCAGGATCCGAAAATTCAGGCAATCTGCGACAGCGCCTTTGCGGATGAAAGCAATTTCCCCGCCAATACCAAATGGTATCTGAACTACGAACTGACCATTGACCGTGCAAACGGAGACAGGGAAAATATCAGCACGGAAATGTTTCGCAGCTACTGGAGGGAAAACCGTTCCTCCAGCTACAATCTGATCTATGCCTCTCAGGAGGAGGCCTATCAGGATATCGAAGCCTACAAAGCGGATGTGATGGGCTCGGGCGACGAGGTCTACGGCGAAAATGTCAGCCTGACGCCCCAGCCTCAGGTTTCACTGGTTGTGGAAGACCAGAAAACAGGTTGTATCGTCGCCATGGAAGGGGGACGCGGCGCAAAAACCGCCAGCCGTACCCTGAACCGCGCCACCGACACCATGAGGCAGCCCGGTTCTACCTTCAAGATCGTGTCTTCCTATGCGCCGGCGCTTGACAGCGCGGGTCTGACACTGGCCACGGTGATAAACGACGCGCCCTTTAACTATGCAGGCGGACGTCCGGTAGCCAACTGGTACGGCGAACAATACAGGGGACTTTCCTCCCTGCGGGACGGCATCCGCGATTCCATGAATATCGTAACCGTAAAGACATTAACCCTGATCACGCCGCAACTTGGCTTTGATTATCTGAAAAGCTTCGGCTTTACCACGCTGGCGGAACGCGAGGAAATCAACGGAGAAATTTACTCCGATATCCAGCAGACCACCGCCCTGGGCGGTCTCACCCATGGCGTGACAAACGAGGAGTTAAACGCCGCTTATGCCTGCATCGCAAACGGCGGCACTTACATTAAACCAAAGCTTTACACACAGGTACTGGATCACGACGGAAATATCATTCTGGACAATACCACACCCCAGTCGAAGCAGGTCATAAAGGAAACCACTGCTTTTCTGCTGACGGACGCCATGGTGGACGTTGTCACCAGCGGCACCGGCGGCGCCGTAAACTTCGGCAACATGGCGATTGCGGGAAAGACAGGAACCACCTCCGACTATAACGACGTATGGTTTTCAGGTTATACGCCTTACTATACCGCCACCACCTGGGCCGGTTTCGACAATAACGTGAAGCTTTCGGGCGAAGAGAAGAATCTGGCAAAAAAAATGTGGCGCGCCGTAATGTCCCAGATCCACGAGGAGCTTCCCAGCGAGTCTTTCAGCGTTCCCTCCGGCATTGTGACGGCAACCGTCTGCTCACGCTCCGGGAAACAGCCTATCGCAGGCCTCTGCGACGGTACGCTGCGCACAGAATACTTCTCGGAGGGCACCATTCCCGCCGAAACCTGCGACGTGCATTATGCAGGTCAGATTTGCCAGTACAGCAATCTTCCGGCACGTGAGTTCTGCCCCTTCAAGGTAGAAGGCGTGATCGAGCTGACGCCGGTTGAACCCGCAGCCCTGCAAAGCGGTTCTCCCAACTACGTCGCTCCGGCTCCTGCCACCGAAGAAGTTGTGAACGAGGATGGCTCTGTCAGCACAGTTCCTGCGCCTCAGACCAATCTGTGTCCTCACGACGAAGCTTTTTTTGCCACACCGGGATACGAAGGTATCATCGAAGCCCAGCGGGCCGAGATTGCACAGAGAAACGCTGAGGCCGCAGCGGCAGCCGCAGCCGCGGCAGCACAAGCAGGCGAACAGCCTCCTGCAGAGCAGCCGCCCGCAGAACAACCGCCCGCTCAATAAATAAAGCAACAAAAAATGGAGAGTGCCTGCTCTCCATTTTTATTGTGCGCCGATCATTCAGCTTACATTGGTCTGCTTTACCCTTAACCTGCTTAGATTCCCTTAACCTGCTTTATCTTCTCTTCCAAATCCTCGATACCTGCCTTCGCATTACTGATTGCCCGGCAAAATTCATCGAAGTCTTCGTCCGGCTCCTGTCCGTGGTTCTCATAGTACAGCCTGCCGATCTCAATATAATTTTTCTTTATGACATCCTCACAGGTACCGATCTGGCCTTTCAGATTCGCGATTTCCGCCAGATCCTTTGCCTTTCCCGTCACTTCTTTGCCCTTCGTTGTAATGGTATCCCCTAATTTTTCAAAAAAATCCATATGTTCTCCCTTCATTTTTACTACGCAGTACGCTTCTCATTACCACCGTATACACTATATCATATTTTAAGAAGCTTGCGCCTATTATATCATCTTAGCAGGCTCGCCGCAAGCGGCATCCCCTCTCACTCCTCCTCGCAGTTTCGCACCATCTCCGCCGCGATATGCTGCGCCAGTATCCGATACCCCTCCCTGTTTGCATGTACGCCGTCAGGCACATAATCCGTTACAATGTCAACGTCGTGAGAGTCCAGTATATTGGAATTATACAGGTCTATTACATGAAAATCATATTCTGCGGACAGGGTCAGTATCACGTTCACCAGATCTCTTTGCGGCAGCAGATAGGAGCGTTCCCGCATCAGATAATCCTGTAAAATATTCGGAAGGGGCGTGACGAAATAAATTTCCGCATCGGGATAATTTTCCCGAAGCCCCCGCATTAGCTCATCCAGATCACCGCAAAAGGTCCACGGCGTCCTCTCCGAAAGCGTACCAAACTCTTCCTCCGAAAGACAGAAACCGTCGTTGGTGCCTCCCATGACAATGATAATGTCCGTATCCTCCGGAATATCCGTATAGCGCTCCACAAAGGCGTCCGCCCAATAGCGGCCGATGGAGGAACCGCCGATTCCCAGATTATATACTTCCTCCGCCCCCAGTATCTCACCGAGCACGGCAGGATAGGCATAGGAAAGATAATTTTCCTCATCCTCCAGATTGGCCGCCGCCGTAATGCTGTCTCCCAGACAGGCAATCTTTTTGCCGGAAAAGTCCGTCCGCCGGTTTTCCAGACAAATCTGATCTTCCTCATTCACCACAAAGGTTTCCTCCAGAGAGCTCCTGATCTGCCTGCGCTCTTCCAGCGTGATCTCCGGCCTTACGAGCTTTGTCAGCGCACCCGGCATATTCTCCGATACAGTGCCGTTGCCAGACATACTAAACCCGTTGACTGACATACTGTCATTGCCTGACATACTAAATCCATTGCCCGACATGGTGTCGTTTCCAGACACGCCATACCCGCTGCCCGACATGGCATCGTTTCCAGACACGCCATACCCGCTGCCCGACATGGCGTCGTTTCCAGACACGCCATACCCGCTGCCCGGCATGGCGTCGTTTTCAGACACACCATATCCGTTCTCCGACAGACTGCTCCCGTCCCCCGGCTCTCCAGCCACGGCAGCATTCTCCGATATGCCAGATTCCAGACCGTCTCCCGAAACGCTCAGTCCATTATCCGACATGCTCTCATTACCGGACATGCCGCCCTCTCCCGGTTCCTGTTCCTGTGCCGCCGCCTGAACCGCTTTCTGATTTTCAAGCCGCAGCTCCTCCAGAAACTGTTCCAGCCTTTCCCTGTCGGCAGACAGCTCCTGAATTTCCTGCCGCATCTCCTGAACCCGGTCGTTTGCTTCCCGGTTTCTGGCAAGAACCTGTTCCTGCTTTTTTATCTGCGTTTCTATCTCGCTGTTTGTAATATAAGTATCGTATATTCTCAGTCCCACAGCCGCCACAAGCACCGCCATCAGCGATAAAATGACAACTGCCAGAATTTCGTTTATCTTTTTCATTGTAATCTCTGTCTGACTATCTCATAGGCTAAAATTCCCGCCGCTACGGAAGCGTTCAGGGAATCAATATCCCCGCGCATGGGAATCTGCGCATTCATATCGCATTTTTCCCTGACCAGACGGCTCACGCCGTTTCCTTCCGCACCGATCACAAGCCCAATGGGTCCCTTCAAATTTAATTCATACATGGACGTGCCGTCCATATCCGCGCACACAAACCAAAGTCCTTCTTTTTTCAGTTCCTCGATGGTCTGTCCCAGATTGGTTACCTTTGCTACCGGCGTATAGTTCAGCGCGCCCGCCGAGGCCTTTGCCACCGTTGCCGTCAGTCCCACCGCCCGGTTTTTCGGAATCACCACGCCATGGGCGCCCGCCTGATTTGCCGTGCGGATGATAGCGCCCAGATTGTGCGGATCTTCTATCCCGTCCAAAAGCAGAAGAAAGGGCTCCTCTCCCTTATCCTTCGCCTTCTGCAAAATATTCGAAACCTCCGAATAACCATATGCCGTAACGTCGGCAATCACGCCCTGATGCCTGCCCGTTTCGGACATCTGGTCAAGACGTTCTTTCGTCACGTATTTTATCTGGCTGCCCTGTTTGGCGGCCTCCCGCTTTATGGTCATTATGGGGCCATCTTTACAGCCGTCCAGCACGTAAAGCCTGTCTATGGTTCTGCCTGCCCGAAACGCTTCGATTACGGCGTTTCTGCCCTCGATCATACCTGTATTTTCTTCCAATTTATGTAAACCTCTCTTCCGTGAGAACAAATGTCGCTACGCGCCGCTTGTTTTTCCTGCGCTTGGCTACAGACTCGCAAACCCGCGCTCCCGCGCTTTCTGTCCGCCTTCGCCGGACGTTTGCTCGTTGACGCCGCCGAAAAACAAATGTCCGCTCCGCGGTCGCTTGTTTTTCCTGCGCGGCTGTCATATCTTCATCCCGGCAAGCGCAACCGCCTTTTTCATCAACGCAAGCATCCTCTCCTGCTGCCCGGTCAGATACAGGTAGCCGCACAGCGCCTCAAACCCCGTGGCTTTTCGGTATTCGATCACCGAAGCGTTTTTTGCCGTGGTATAGGATTTGGCGTTTCTGCCCCGCTTATAAATTTTCTTTTCCTCCTCGGTCAGCTCGTCCATCAACGCCTCGATCATCTGCGCCTGCACACGCGCATTCACATAATGAACCGTCTTTTTGTGCAGGTTATTGGGGGAGGTATTTCCCCGCTCCACCACAATGGTACGAATGACCAAATCATAAATCGCATCTCCGATATAAGCCAGCGCTAACGGCGAATACGTCCGTATATCAATCTCTCCGCAGGCAAAGTCTCTCTTGATCGCTTCAAGAATCGTCAGGCCCTCTTCCATTTTACACCCTCTCGCGTATCCTCCAGAATAATGCCCTTCCCTGCGAGTATATCCCGAATCTCGTCCGCTCTTTTAAAGTCTTTTTCTTTTCTTGCTTCCTGTCTCTGTGCAATCAGCGACTCGATTTCCGAATCCAGTATTTCCTCGCTCCGCTCCACCACAAGACCGCAGATATCCGCAAGCCCCGTGATCTTTTCCTTTAGCGCCCTGACAAAAGCCGCGCCTGAGTTCTCATCGGCATTGGTATTGGCAAATTTTACCAGCTCAAAGATGGCGGAAATGGCATCCGCCGTGTTAAAATCATCATCCATGGCCTCGTCGAATTTCTTTTCATAAGCCGCCGCCTGTCCCAGCAGCTTCTCTTCTTCGACACTCATTTTTTCCGTTCCCGCCTTTTCCAACAGGAAGTTTAAATTGGACACGCATGTTATAATTCTCTCCAGCCCGTTCTTTGCCGCCTCCATCAGCTCCGCGCTGAAATTCAGGGGGCTTCTGTAATGGGCGGAAAGCATGAAGAACCGCAGTACCTGCAAATCATATTTTTCCCCGATGTCCCGCACCGTAAAGAAATTTCCCAGAGATTTGGACATCTTTTTATTGTCAATATTCAAAAAGCCGTTGTGCATCCAGTATTTTGCAAACTGTTTTCCGTTCGCCGCCTCTGACTGGGCAATCTCGTTTTCATGATGGGGAAAAATCAGATCCTCGCCGCCCGCGTGGATGTCGATCTCGTCACCCAGATATTTCTTACTCATCACCGAACATTCGATATGCCAGCCGGGACGCCCCTGACACCATGGCGACTCCCAAAAAGGCTCTCCTTCCTTTTTCGGCTTCCAGAGGACAAAATCCAGCGGATCCTGCTTCTGCTCTTCCCCGGACACCAGAAGGGAACGGCCGCCGCTTCTCAAATCATCCAGATTCTTGTGAGAAAGCTTCCCATAGCCGGAAAAGCTTCTGGTCTTAAAATAGACGGTGCCATCCTCCGCCACATAGGCGTGCCCCTTATCAATCAGCGTCTGTATCATTTCTATCATTCCGCCAATCTCACAGGTGGCCTTGGGATGGGTGGTTGCAGGCTTCACATGCAAAGAATCCATGTCCTTTTTGCACTCCGCAATATAACGCTCGGAAATCACGGAAGGGTCTGTTCCCTCCTCATTCGCCTTTTTAATGATCTTATCGTCCACATCCGTGAAGTTGGACACATAATTGACCTCGTACCCCCTGTGCTCCATATACCGCCTCACGGTATCAAACACGATCATGGGTCTGGCATTTCCGATATGGATCAGATTATAAACGGTAGGGCCGCAGACATACATCCTGACCTTTCCCTCTTCTATGGGCGTAAATTCTTCCTTCTTTCCAGACAACGTATTATAAACCTTCATAATCTACTCTTTTCCTCAGCTTTCTTTTAAGTTATGTCAACCATTTCCGCCATAGTCCGGCGCGCTGCCTATTTCTCCTGTATTCTTTCCTTTCGCAGGCTTTTCATCTCCCGCTCCAGATCCAGCAGCCGGTTTGTCAGCTCCGCATTGGCCCGCTGCAAGCCTGAAATATCCTCCCGCACAGGGTCGGGCAGATGGGTCTGATCAAGCTCTTCCTGCGGCAGGGACATATTGTCGCGCCTGACTACGCGACCCGGCACGCCTACCACCGTAGAGCCCGGCGGCACTTCCGCAAGCACCACGCTTCCCGCTCCGATTTTACTGTTATCACCGATCTTAAAAGAACCGAGCACTTTGGCCCCGGTGCTGATCATCACGTTATTGCCGATGGTCGGATGCCGCTTTCCCTGTTCCTTACCCGTACCTCCCAGAGTCACACCCTGATAGAGGGTCACATTGTCGCCGATCACCGTAGTCTCTCCGATGATCACGCCGTGGCCGTGGTCGATAAAGAACCCCTTGCCGATCTTGGCGCCCGGATGAATCTCAATGCCCGTCCTGCGGGCCCCCTTCTGGGAAACCCACCGGGCCCAGAAATAGTGACGGCGCAGATACAGCTTATGAGCCAGACGGTAGTAACACATTACCTTAAAACTGGGATAAAGAAAAACTTCCATATTGGAGTGAATCGCCGGATCCCTTTCCCGTATAATGCGGATTTCCTCCTTTATGTTTCCGATTAAGCCCATTGAAACGCTTCCCTTCTACGGCTGACGCGGCTTTTCTTCCAGACAGGGCTTTCAGGCAAAGCCGCCGCAAATTTTCTACCATATTTAAGAATATGCAACTTATGGCATTTTGTCAAGGAAACCCGCATTCTCAGGCCTAAAGATTCCGCCGCGCGCCTTTTAGGCAAATCCGGCCTTAACCCGTACACAAAAAGGCGCCCTGCATCATGCCAACAACTCGCACAATGCAGGACGAACCATTTTATAACTCCCCCTCTTTTGCAAACAGTCTACAGCGCTATTTCCACACACTTCTTCCCGGAAAGCGCCGCCGTCCGTCCGTCCGGCTGACCCGTTCCCGCATAAAGCAAACATCTGCCGCTGCCGGGCACAAACTCTCCCTCGTCATTTACCACAAGGAAGGCGCTGCCGGGCACTCTCACCGTAAGCTCCCTGCTCTCCCCCGCTTCCAGAAAAATCCTTTCAAAAGCGCAGAGACTGTGGTTCGCCACGGCAAACGGCGATTCCAGATCCTTCACATAAATCTGGACGACATCGCCAGTAGCAGCGTTTCCTCTGTTTTTAACAGACATATGTACCGTCACATCCCCGGACGCTTCATCCTTCGAGGAAAGAGAGGCGCTTTCCACTACCACATCGCCGTAAGTCAGCCCGTATCCAAAGGGATAAAGGGCCTCCTCTTCCATGTAACGGTAGGTTCTTCCCTTCATGCTGTAGTCCTCAAAATCAGGCAGTCCCGCAAGCGAACGGTAAAAGGTAACGGGAAGCTTACCTGAAGGCGAGCATTCGCCAAACAGAATATCCGCCACCGCCTTTCCGCCCCCTGCCCCGGGATACCAGAGCTGTAAAACTGCGGCCGCTTTTTCCTGAGCCAGGTTCAAATCCATTGCGCTGCCCGTCATCAGACATACAATGACCGGCTTTCCTGTGGCAAGCACCGCCTCCATCAGATCAATCTGGCACTGCGGAAGCCCGAGATCCGGCTTGTCGCCCGCCGCATAGCTGTTGCCCGTATCGCCCTGCTCTCCCTCCAGCGTCTCATTCAGGCCAAGGCAGAGCACCACCACATCGCTGTGTTTTGCAACCGTAACCGCCTCCGCAATACGGTCATTTGCCAATGCAAGATTCTCTACCCGGTCTTTAAACAAATGGGAGCCCTCCGAGTACAAAACTCTACCATTATGTCCGACTTTATCCTGTATTCCCTCTAAAATGGTGACATATCTGGATGCCGTTCCGTGGTAATTTCCGACTAACGCCTCCCGGCTGTTAGCGTTCGGCCCGATCACGCCGATCGTCCGCCCCGCCGAAACTTTCAAAGGAAGAACGCCGTCATTTTTAAGAAGCACCACCGCCTCCCTTGCCATCTGCTGCGCTACCTCCAGATGCTCGCTGCACTCCACCTTTTCATAGGGAATATCGTCGTATCCGCTCCCGTCAAACAAACCAAGGAGGTATCTGGCGGTAAACGCCCGCACTGCCGCCTCCGTAATCTCTTCTTCCGTAACAAGCCCTTCCTGATATGCCTTTAACAAATGCAGATAGGTCACGCCGCAGTTAATGTCGCATCCGTTCTTTATGGCCAGAGCAGCCGATTCCTCCGGCGTATGAGTCACCATATGATTCTCATGAAAATCCTTGATGGCCCAGCAGTCTGACACAAAATGTCCCTTAAATCCCCACTGGTCTCTGAGTATTTCCTTTATTAATGTCCTGCTGCCGCAGCAGGGCTCTCCGTTGGTACGATTGTAGGCACCCATCACTGCCTCCACACCCGCCTCCTGCACACAGGCCTTAAACGCCGGCAGATAAGTCTCCGCCATATCCTTTTTCGTGGCTGTCGCATTAAACTCATGCCGCACTGCTTCCGGGCCGGAATGCACCGCAAAGTGCTTCGCGCAGGCAGCGGATTTCATGACGTCCTCACCGTCTCCCTGCAGGCCCTCCACATAGGCCACGCCCAGTCTTGAAGTCAGATAGGGATCCTCACCGTAGGTCTCCTGCCCCCTGCCCCACCTGGGGTCTCTGAATATATTCACATTGGGAGACCAGAAGGTCAGTCCCTTATAAATATCTCTGTCATTTTCCGCAGAAAGGGCATTGTATTTCGCTCGTCCTTCCGTTGCCGCCACGTCGCCGGCCTTATGTACCAGTTCCGTATCAAAAGTGGCCGCCATGCCGATTGCCTGCGGAAAACTTGTAGCCGTTCCGGCTCTGGCCACGCCGTGCAGCGCCTCTCCCCACCAGTTATAAGCCGGGATTCCCAGTCTCTCTATAGCCGGAGCGTCGTAACGCAGCTGAGAAGCCCTCTCCTCTATTGTCATTTGGTTTACTAACTCTTTTGCCCGCTCTCTTGCCTTTGCTCTGGCTTTCTCTCGATTCACCATCTTTTCGTTTCCTTCCCGCTTCTGCTATTGTCAATTATCATCGTCCTGCCGACCAAAAGTCATTCCGCAGCCGTTTAACCTTTTACCGCGCCCGCCGTCAAACCGTCTACAATTTGATTGCTAAACATACAGTATACAACAATCGTTGGTATAATTGCAATGACAATGGCCGCAAACATCTGCGAATAATTCGTATTATATGGGCCGACAAATTTTGACAGGGATACCGGCAGCGTCTTTTTCCCATCGTCTGAAATGAATACCATCGCCAGAAGCAGTTCGTTCCAGTTTGCCACAAAGGTCATCAGGCCGGTCACAAAAAGTCCGGTTCTGGAAAGAGGCAGCGCAATATGGGTAAACGACCGATAGATGGAACAGCCGTCGATGCACGCCGACTCAAACAGCTCGTTTGGCAGGCTCTGGAAAAACCCCGTCATGATAAAAATGGTAATAGGCAGCGACAATGTCAGATAGGGAAGAATCAGCCCGGTCAGACTGTTTGTCAGGTGCATTTTTGAGAATCTGGTAAACACGGGAATCAGAATACAATGCACGGGGATCATCATGCCCGTCAGGAAATACGTCATCATCGCTCCCGACAGCTTCCACCGCATTCTGCCGATGGCAAAAGCCGCCATGGAGCCCACAAGCAGACAAAGTATCAGCGTAACGCCGCAGACAATCGCGGAATTTAAGGTTGCAACGCCGAGTCTTCCCGCCGTCCACGCAAAGCTGTAATTTTCAATCATCAGATGTTCCGGCATCGCCCAGGGCGAAACAAAGAGCGTCTTATCGTCTTTCAGCGAAACATAGATTACCCATAAAAGCGGCAGCAGATAGATTACCGCTAAAATTGACAGGAATACATAGATCACTTTCGTAGAAATTTTTGCTTTCTTTTTTCTCGTATTATTCATTCCGTCCCGCCTCCTTACATCTCGTAATTGTCAACTTTGACAAACTTGTTGATAATAAACGTTACGATCAGGCAGAGCACCAGCAGAATCGTGCCGATGGCGCTGGCATAACCGTATTTAAAGTACTTGAAACCCTGCTGGTAAAGATGGGTCGCCAGCACGTCCGTCATGTGGTTCGGCCCGCCCTCAGTCATATTAAAGATCAGGTCAAAGAACTTCAACGAACCGATAGCGTTTAAGGACATGGCTGTCGCCACCATGGGGCGGATCAGCGGCAGGGTAATGTAACGGAAGGATTGCGCCTTCGTACAGCCGTCTATGTAGGACGCCTCATACAAAGCGGGGCTGATTCCCGAAATCTGCGCCATATAAAGCATCATGGACTGTCCCACATACTGCCACAGGGAAACCGATGCAATCACCCACATGGGAAGAATGATAAAGCCCTTGGTATCCATCAGCCAAAGAGGCCCTTTTATATCAAACTGCGCCAAAATCTGGTTGATTCCAAGCTTCGGCGTGAAGATGAACATCCACAAAAGTCCCAAAGCCGCAGAAGAAAGCACGCAGGGCAGATAATATACATTCTTGTAAAAATCACGGCCCTTTTTAATATTGGTCAGAAGCGCCGCCAAAATCAAGCCTGCAATCAGCTGTGTCACTACAGAAAAAATCAGGAAAAACATGGAGTTTTTCACTGCAATCTTCATGGTTCTGTCTATGGTAAACAATTGCCTGTAATTTTCAAACCCAATAAATTCCGGCTTTGTCAACGCATCATAGTTGCAAAACGAATAATAGACCGATTGACAGATCGGAATAAACAAAACGAATGTAAACAACAGAAACGCCGGTGCAACAAATATGATAATCGCTTTTTTATCCCGTAATAATTTATCCATACACACCTCCGAATTTTAGAAAAATGCAGGATTGGATTGCTCCAATCCTGCGTAAAAACAGTTCATGCCGTCACGTTACTTATTCCAGACGTTATTCTTGTAGAAATCTTCCAGTGATGCAAGACCTTCCTCCACGGGCGTACCCAGATAGATGGATACCATCGTGTCGTCAAAGAATGCGCCCGCCTCTGTGGTAGCCATGGACTCATTGTAGAAACCGAAGGTTGACTTTGCATTTCCGAATACGTCCATTACATACTCCAGCTGTGCAGGAGCCTTGGAAGCATCGTACTCAACCGTCGTTACAGGAATCTTACCGCCTACCTCTGCGGTGTATTTCTGAGCCGTATCATCTGTAAAATACTTCATGAATGCGATTACCGCTTCGGGATGCGCTGTGTTTGCGCTCATTGCCAGGCTGTCGGACTTCGCAATAACTCTGCCGTCGGTGCCGGGGAATGCGAACACGCCGCACTTGCTCTCAAAGTCAGGGTTAGCGCCGTTGATCTGTGCAATCGCCCAAGAGCCCTGAATCAGCATAGCCGCCTCTTCATTGTAGAAGTTCGCCGTAGCAACATCGTTGGTATCGCCTGCAGCCGTAGGCTGGAAATACTTGGAAATCTCAACCAGCTTATTGGTTGCATTTACCACATTCGCATCAAGCCAAGAAGCCGTACCGCCGTCGATTGCCGCAAGGTCAACGCCTTCGCTGTCGCAGATGTAACCAGCCAGCATGGATAAGCACCAAGCCGTACCTGCGGAGATGGTAAGGGGTGTGTATCCGGCGCTCTGCAGCTTCTCGCAGGCGTCCAGCATGCCGTTCCAGTCTGTAGGCATGGTGGTGATACCGGCCGTTTCAAACATTTCCGTATTGTAGAATACGCATGCCGCCGCAATGTTCAAAGGCACTGCGTAAATCTTGCCGTCATAGGTCTGCTGGGAGAATGCGCCCTCGCCGCCGTTAAAGGTATCAATCCAGCCGTCAGCTTTAATGTAATCTGTCAGATCAGCCGCTATACCGGGATCAACATAAACGTCAAGGTTCGGTCCCGGGCTTACGATAAAGCAGTCGGGCGTTTCGCCTGCCGCTACCAAAGCGTTCAGCTTCGCGTAATATTCTTCCAGATTGGTCGTTACCACATTTACATGGTACTTGCCTTCATAGTCCTTGTTAAACCGCTCCACGGTATCCTTATATCCTAAGGAAATCAGATCTTCCGTCGCGTTCAGATCATCCCAGAACATCCAGGTAATCTCTTCCGCACCGCCTGCCGCAGAATCTGCTGCCGGCGCTTCTGCCTCTGCGCTGCCGCTGTCTGCTGCCGGCGCTTCGCTGCCGCTGTCTGCTGCCGGCGCTGCGCTGCCGCCGTCCGCCGCCGGCGCTTCGCTGCCGCCGCCACAGCCTGCCAACACAGATGCAATCATAGCTGTGCTCAGTATCACTGATAACACTTTCTTCTTCATGTTTTAGCCCTCCCTCTAAATAATGATTTTGCTTTCAAATTTTGATCCTCAGATTGATCATGGGGATCTCTGTTACAGGTTCAGTATAGCAAATCAGGGGTTGTTTATCTTTATAATAATTGCTTAGTATGTGTCGAAAATTGCTTTTATTCTAATTTTGCCAATGAACATTTTGCCATGTTTTTGCAATTTTCTATAATATTTTATGTTTATTTTGCTATATATCGCCAATTTATCGC
>VSNG01000003.1:0-146367 GCA_009774175.1 Lachnospiraceae bacterium
CCTCGATAGCTCAATGGTAGAGCACGCGGCTGTTAACCGCGGGGTTGTAGGTTCGAGCCCTACTCGGGGAGCTGGAAGTGAATAGTCCGGTCAGAAAACCTGTAGACGTATTGTTTGCAGGTTTTTTGTATTTTGCCGCTCCGTAAATAATATATGGCAAAAGTAACTGAAATCAAATTTTATGTAGTCGCGAGATTGAGGTCGTATTGCATAGGACTCAGCCATCTCAGTGTCTCCTTCATTAGTTCGAAGAAGTTTTTCATAACAGAATTGCCATAACAATTGCTTTATTGAAAGTATTCATTACACTATGAAAGTGTTCTTTCTTCATAATTTTGAATGCTTTTTTTTAATTAATGGCAGGATGACCAAAATATGATACTGTAACTAACATTTAAAAGGGGGCTGCTATGGAAAAATACGGTTATCTGAGAGTCTCATCAAAAGACCAGAATCTGGATCGGCAATATGCGGCATTGGCTTCATATGAAATACCGAAGAAGAACATTTATGTGGATAAAATGTCAGGCAGAGATTTTCAGCGCAAGGCCTATCAGAAAATGATAAGGAATGTGAAAAGAGGCGATCTGATTATTGTTAAGAGCATTGACAGACTGGGGCGTAATTATGATGACATTATGAAGGAGTGGAGAAAAATCACAAGAGATATTGGGGCTGATATAGAAGTGGTTGATATGCCGTTGTTAAATACGCGGTCACGGGAGGATGATCTGACCGGCATTTTCATTGCCGATCTGGTTTTACAGATTTTGGCTTATGTGGCGGAGACGGAGAGAAATTTTATTAAGAGCCGGCAGGCGGAGGGAATCGCAGTGGCAAAGGCGAAGGGCGTTAAGTTTGGCTGTCGGAAAAAGGAGACGCCGGAAGCATTTGAACAGCATTATCTGTTGTGGAGAGAAGGCAAAATATCTACAAGACAGGCGGCGGAGGAACTGCGTATGAGTCATTCAACGTTTTATCGCAGATGCAAAGAGCGCGAAAAGGGGATAATGACAATTGATGGAAATGAATGAAGAATTTTGTAACAAAAAGTAGACAATGTGGTACAGGTAAAAAGATTAATATTTTGCGATACATAAACCAACAGATTTATTATATTTCATCTGTTTCAAAAAGTCTACTTTTTGAAACAGATGATGTAGCGGAGGCATCGTATATACAGTGCATTATCTCAAATTACAGACAGATGCAGTTGCTAAGAAAAAGAAGTGTATGGAAGCGGCATCAGTTCTTCCGGCAGTCAGATTGTGAATCAGAATTGCTGAATACGGGAGGATCAGTTGTCAGCATATACATATGATTCGGAATGGATGTAAGATGCTGTTTAATTCTTTGGCTTATGCCGTTTTTTTGCCTGTTGTATTTATTCTATATTGGGTTATACCAACCAAGTATCGCTGGGTATTATTATTAATAGCCAGTTATTATTTTTATATGAGCTGGAATTACAAGTATGTTGTGTTGATTCTATTTACAACGATTGTCAGTTATTCTGCCTCATTGCTCTTGGAACGAACGAAGAAGAAAGCCGGGAAGCATGTGATTGTAATGAGCTCTCTGGTACTATGCCTCGGTGTCTTATTTGTGTTCAAGTACTACAACTTTGCAATGGATACAATTGCTCATTTTTCTTTATTTGAGCCGCGATATCTGGATTTATTGTTACCTGTTGGTATTTCGTTTTACACTTTTCAGACACTAAGCTATGTTATTGATGTTTATAGAGGAGAGATATCCGCTGAAAAGCACTTTGGTAAATACGCAACATTTGTTTCATTCTTTCCACAATTGGTGGCAGGCCCAATTGAACGTTCATCAAATCTGTTGCCACAGATAAACAAAAAGCATGAATTTGACGCTGATAACATATACTACGGCATTCGTTTAATTGTATGGGGCCTTTTTAAAAAGATGCTTATTGCAGATAATTTGGCGGTATTTGTTGATCTTGTTTATGGTGATATATATAGCTATACTGGTGGGACAATATTAATTGCCACTGTATTTTTTACTGTTCAGATATACTGTGATTTTTCAGGATATTCAGATATAGCAAGAGGCTCTGCAAAAATGTTCGGAATAGAGCTGATGGAGAACTTTAAGAGCCCCTACTTTTCGACCAGTGTAAAGGATTTCTGGGGAAGATGGCATATTTCCCTTTCAAGCTGGTTTAAGGATTATTTGTATATTCCTTTAGGTGGAAATCGAGTTACAAAAATAAGAAACTGCATAAATGTAATGATTATCTTTCTGGTTAGCGGTCTCTGGCATGGGGCAAGCTGGAACTTTGTCGTCTGGGGTGGAATACATGGTTTGGCGCAGGTGTATGAAAATGCCTTTGGGATTAAAAAAACGGAAGGTAATGATATATTTGTTTTTATCAGAAGGATGGTTGTATTTGCATTTGTGTCATTTGCCTGGATATTTTTCAGAGTTGATAATATACGCGAGGGATTCTATGCCGCGTTTTCCATACTGGAGGGGATAGATCATCCTATTGGCTATTTGCGTGAAGGTTTCCAGGCAATGGGGCTTCACAGGGATTTTTTGCCGTATCTGGAATTGTATTTAGTTCCTTTATTTGTATTTGATTTTGTTTCTCTGAAAAAGGATGTAATTGCATGGATTGGCACAAAGGGAGCAATAGTGCGGCACGGTTATATGGTAATTATTATACTCCTGCTGTTGTTTTATTGTTATGTGGGAGAATCAACTTTCGTGTATTTTCAGTTTTAGGATGACTACAATGAGTAAAAAAGATTTTTGTAAACTCCTTTTAAAGGCGCTTGTCTATGGAATAGCGATATTGTCGCTTATAATCGGTGTGAATTATGCGGTTGACGCCGCATCTGTAATCAGACCACAGCATACGCAGATGGCAAAGCTTTCTCTTGCGGGAAACATAGTTGCCGTACCGGAAAATTATAATGAGCGAGTTTATCAGATGTGCATTGTAAATAATTTTGGAGAGATTCCTGAAACCGTTGTAATCGGCAGCAGCAGAGGAATGTTTATTGGGGAGGAAGTAACCGGCTATAACAATATATATAATAATTGCGTTTCTGGAGCATGTCTGGAGGACTATTATGCATTATTAGGGTTATACTATGACAAATTTCATGTTTTGCCCAAAAGAGTGATTATTGAAACTTCACCTTGGGTATTTTATGCGGGCAACCCCGAAGGAAGGTGGCGGGAGGATAGTAGATATTATGATTCAGCCTGTTCATTTTTTGAAAGAGTTAATGGAGAAGAACTGATAGAAAACAGTAATACAGACGCTGAAAATCCGTATATTTCACTTTCGTACTTTAGATATAACATTGCACAGTGGAAGGAACAGGGGTATAAGCTTTTAAAGGAAGACGCAAGAATCAGCATTGACGTTACAGAGGCGGCCGATTATCCGGATGGAACAAGAAGATATCAAGCGTCATCAGAGAATGAAAGCAAGGATAGACTAAATAAGGTATTATCTACAAGCGGCGCCTGTACATATCAAAATAGTAACGACATGATGGAAATAGATCCTGAGAAATCATTTGGATATGAAAATTTAATTGATTATCTTCAAAACAATGGAACAGAAGTAATCATCTATATGTCGCCGTTTAGCGTGACCCAGTGTAAATATTCTTTTGATGATAATCTGAACCCGGGATTTTTATTGGCATATGATTATATCATTAATTTTGCCAGAAACAGAAATTTAGAAGTTCATGGTGGGTATGATGCGAGGGAGTTTGATTTATCCGACATACGGTTTATGGATTTTATGCATCTTGACAGGACAGGTACAAATTTCGTCTGGAATTATAAATAATTAACATTTTTGTTTTATTATTTGCATATAGAAGGAAACTACCCCATGTTCAGCTTTGAATAGCATACCGCCATTCAAAGCTGAACATATTTCTTTATTTTGTCCGGTATTTTGCATAAGAATAAACCGCCAGTCCTGCAAACAGCGGGATTTCCACTGCATATGCGCAGAGCATTACGTGTGGCAGCCAGATGGCGGCAGAGCCGATGTTCCAGAAATTAAAATCAGCGGCGGCATACAGTATGCTGGTCTGCAAACTGACGGCGCTGGCGGGCAGGATGCTGTAAATCCAGAGGCCGGTCTCTTTTGGCAGAGCCATGTAAATAATGATCGGCATAATGCAGAACAGAAGCGCGGTGGACAGGCAGGCTGCGATGTTTCTGAATCTCGATGAAAGGAACGCGGTAAGGCTGACCACGGCCAAAAGACTGAGCAGCCCGGAAACGGCGACAAAATTCTGCAACTGTCCGATGTTCCAGTCTGGCAGATTGATAATGGAATACAGCATCTGCATGGAAGTCCCGGTGCATTCCCAGCCCCAGAGACTGTTTGATACAAGGATGTACACAGCGGCGCAAAGACAGTATGCGGTTCCACAGATCAAAAACGCAGCCAGAATTTTGATGCAGGCAAATTTTGTTTTTCCGTATTTGGTGCAGCGGAAGATATCGTCCGCGCCGGTCTGATAATCGGATGTGAAAAGAGGCGCGGCGATGACGGTACAGAAAAGCACAATAAAAAAGGCAAGGAAAATCTCATAATCCATGGCGTTTGTGCTGTATCCCGGAAAAAACTGATAGGGCTTTTCCACCTGATTGTACGAGTCAACAGCGGCCTGCCTGGCAGCCGGATGATCCTTTTGTTCCTGTTTCATCAAAGATACGATCCGTTCCCCGCATACGCTGTAATAGTCGTCCACTTTTTCAGGAACTATTTCCATCATGCCCGGTGCAACTCCGGTATTCGGATCGGCAAAGGCTTCTCTGATCCCATGCAGAAGCGGCGCATAGGGAAGGATTTCCGATTCGTAAACACCGTCGGGCAGATCATAGGAAGTATCCACGCCGTATCGTGATAGACAGGCCTGATACTCTTCCAGGGCTGCCCGTACTTTTTCAGATGTGACGGTTCCGGCAATATCCGCCTGCAGCTGCTTCTCATAGGCAATGGATGGCAATCCCTTAAGGGTAACTGTTTTGCCTTCTGTGTCGATATAGCTGTTTAAGGAAAAGGTAACGGGCAGCCACGCCAGAAGGAAAGAAAGCAGCAGGGCGGCGGACAGCAAAATTACAGTCAGCCTTGTTTTCAGGATTCTTTTTAATTCCACTTTTAATAAACGCATGAGAAACTCCTTTCTGTCGACGTTTCCTGTGGAAACAGCCATAAATACAAATCTTCCAGATGGGGCGGCTGGGTTTTACTCCCTTCGGTACAAGGAGCGTCGGCCAGATAACGGATGGAAACAAGACCGTTTTCTTCGTTGCGGATATTGACAATCGGCAGTTTTTCCTCATAGGACGAAAGACGGTTCATAGGTATCCGGGCAGTCCAGACTTTTCCCGCCACCAGTTTTACCAGCTCTTCGGTAGATCCCTTTGCGAGAAGCCTGCCCTCCTTCATAACTGCGTTTTGCATGGCGATATATTCCACATCGGAAACAATATGCGTGGAAATTAAGACAATGCGGTCATGGGCAAATTCAGAGAGCAGCTTGCGGAATCTGACTCGTTCTCCGGGATCAAGTCCGCTGGTAGGTTCGTCCAGAATTAAAACCTCCGGCTCGTTCAGCAGAGCCTGTGCAATGCCCACCCGTCGTTTCATGCCGCCGGACAGCTTTGCTATTTTTTTGTTTCGTACATGGGACAGCGTAAGCTGCTCAAGCAGTTTACTGATGCGGCGTTTACTGTCTCTGGCGGTAAGGCCTTTCAGAACCGCAACATATTCCAGATAATCTTTTACGGTAAATTCAGGATAGAAGCCAAATTCCTGAGGAAGATAGCCGAATATGTCCCGATAGCTTTCTTTCAGTTCATTTATGGGGATGCCGTCGTAGAGGATTTGTCCGGCAGTGGGTTTCATGATGCCGGCAATCATCCGCATAAGGGTAGTTTTTCCGGCGCCGTTTGCGCCCAGAAGCCCCCATACGCCGGGGGTGATCCGCAGGGAAATGTCGTCTACTGCGGTTAAGTCCTTAAATTGTTTTGAAACGTGTTCCATATATAATTCCATGGTCTGACTCCTCCGTAATTAATGGCCGTTTTTGGAGCTGCGGCATGATATCGTTTCCTATGCTGTGGGAATGTCTTCCGGCAGCAGGTATGGTCAGGCGATCTGCGTTTCCGTATAAGAGGACGCGTGCATAACATAGCGGAGCTGTCCCGCGCAGAAAATCAAAAGAAGGGCGCATATCGCCATCCAGGCCGCCCAAGGCAGCGGTTGAAAGAAAAATGCATACTGTTCGGTGAAAACCGAAGACAGCAGTATCAACAGGGAACAGAAAAGGAGACTTCCCCTGAAAAACTGTCCGGGCGGAAGGTGGCCAAGCATAAACAGGCAGCCGCCGCAGGCTGACAGGAAAGGAACGCATAAACATAAAATGGCGCTGTCTGCCGGTAAAGCGGTTTTTATAATTGTGGTAAGAAAAATACCTGTCAGCAGACAGAGATCTCCGGCGCCAATGACGATCAGTCTTGCCAGCAGCAGCTTAACGGAGGAAAAACGTGCCGCCGCTTCTATTTCCTGCATTCGGTAACGGGCACAACGATAGAGCATGGGCAGCGCTGTCATACAAACCGCGACGGACAGACACAACAGCAGCCGGGCCAGATGGCGTGGATTTTTCATATAATCGGAAAAATCGGAAAGGATGCTGACTGCCGCCAACAAAAAGAGTCCCTGTATGCTCCAGATTTTCCAGCCGATATAAATAATCTGCTTTTGCAAAAAACGTGGGAACGAAATCCGTTTTCGACTTTGCTTTTTTGACAGTTCTTTTTCGGCAAGCAAAAGCGTGCTTGCCAAAAGCGTTTCATTGGATGGGACGGGAGATTCCTGTAAAATTTGTTTTAGCTGTCCTTCCAGAAGTTTCTTTTTCACAATAGTCCTCCTTTCTTTTTGCGGGCGGATTTCATTTCCGATGGGGCAATTTCTGCTTTCAGTTTTTTTAAGGCCGCGCGCAGTCTGGATTGTACGGTTCCGAGGGGGAGTTTCAGAATCTCTGCAATTTCACGTATGGTCAGCTCCTGTCCGTATCGCAGCAGGACGATTTCCCGCGACTCTTTTGGCAGACACGCCACAAGTTGCTTCAATGTCATGTCGGAGTGGACGGTTTCGAATGCCGGTTCCGCGCAGGCGGGTTCGATGCCCGATTCCTCCAGCGATACGTCGGCAGACCGGCTTTTTCGCTGCATGTCGATACAGGTGTTTGCGGCAATCCGATAGAGAAAGGCTTTGAATCTGCCCTTGTGCGTATAGCGGTCAAAATAGCGGATCATTTTCAGAAATGTTTCCTGTACGGCATCTTCTGCAAGAGACTTATTGGGAGCGTGCCAGAGACAGTAGCGCAGAATTTCAGGATAGAACATTTTGATCAGCTCATCTGCCGCGTGGATATCTCCCTGTGCCATTCTTTGTAGTAATTCCTCTTCGCGTTTCAAAATTACCTCCATGCCGAAGTGATTTTATTCCTTCCGGCTTTTCCGGGGAAGTCCCTTCATAAGTATATAACGAAACAGGGGTGGCAAAATGTTTACCTTTTTTAAGTGTCATTCCGAAAGCCTGCGAAAATCATTACGCGCCGGACAGCTATTGGGGATTTTGATCTTTTTTGTAGTATTTCGCGTATAAGCATAGTATACTTATAGTATCTGAGGAAGAGGGGGACGTATACATATGCAGGCGCTGTTTGACGCGATCAATGCGGTTTGTGCGAAAATTCAGGTTGTTTCGGACCTGTTTTGGAACTTTCCGGCGAACTTTTCATGGTACAGTTCGATACCGATTCTGGGGAATTTTTCTCTGGCGATTATCCTTTTGCTGGGATCGGGCATTTATTTTACCTGTAAGCTGCGTTTTATTCAGGTACGCTATTTTGGCCACGGAATCCGAGTGTTAAAGAACAGCAAATCGGCGCGGATCGGGATTTCGTCGCTGGCGGCCTTTTTCCTGTCGACGGCCATGCGTGTGGGGCCGGGTAATATTCTGGGCGTAACGGGAGCTATCTCCATTGGCGGGCCGGGCGCCCTGTTCTGGATGTGGGTTTCCGCCTTTTTTGGCATGGCGACGGCTTTTACGGAATCCACCCTTGCGCAGATATTTAAGGAAAAGAAAGGCGACGAGTATGTGGGCGGCCTTGCTTTTTATGGCAAACGCCTTTTAAAAGGGTCGGCGGCGGCCGGGGTCGTTTTGTCGGTAATGTATATTATCTATGCGCTGCTGTGCTTCCCCGCGCAGGGATTTAATGCGGTTTCCTCGGTGGGGCAGATTGCGGAGGTGATTACGGGTCGCAGCATTCCCACCGATTCAGCGCTTTACTGGATCTCTTTTGCGGCGCTGCTTGTGGCAATGATTATGATTGCATGGGGCGGCATCCGTAAGGTGACAAAGGTGACGGATGTGCTTGTTCCCATTATGGCGGTCATTTATGTGGCGACGGTGCTGATATTGATTGTCGTGAATGTTAACCGCATTCCCTGGTTTTTCTATGCGGTGTTTACGGAGGCATTTAAACCGGAGGCGGTGTTTGGCGGGGCCTTCGGCGTAGCGCTGATTCAGGGTGTGAAACGGGGACTGATGTCCAATGAAGCCGGGCAGGGTACCATCACCATGCCCGCAGCGGCGGCGGATGCGGATCATCCGTGCAGTCAGGGATGCGTGCAGGCCATCGGTGTGTTTCTTGACACGATTGTCATTTGTACCCTGACGGGATTTGTAGTGATTATGGGACGGGTCTGGCAGACGGACGCGGCGGCGGCCTGGTTTGATTTGGGCAAGCTGCCAAAGTATCTGGCTTCGGCCACGGAGCTGGCTCCGGGAACGGCTTTTAATACTCTTGTGTCTCTGTTGATTTCCGTATGCTTCGGTCTGTTTGCCTTTACCTGCCTGTTGGGTTTTATTTCTTTCACGGAAATCTGCGCAAGCCGGATTTCCACGAAGAAGTCCTTTCTTCTGGTGATTCGGATTCTCTGCATGGTGGTGGTATCGTTTGGCGTACTGACCAGTATTGCGGGCATGGATCTCGGGTCTTTGTGGGATCTTTCGGATTTTGCAAATATTCTGATTGCTTATTGCAACATCCCGCTTTTATATTTGGGATTTGCCTATGTGAAACGGGCCACAGGGCATTTTGAGAAGAAGGACGGCACGCCCTTTACCTCTGAGATTGCCGGGGTGGATGTGCCGGTGTGGGACGAGAAAGCGAAGGGATAAGCCGGAATAAGAAAAGATGCGCCGGAGTAAGAAAACTCCTTGCCAAATGGCCGGGAGTATGGTATCATATCGTCGTTGGGGCTCCATGGTCAAGCGGTTAAGACATCGCCCTTTCACGGCGGTAACACGGGTTCGATTCCCGTTGGAGTCATTATGGACCTTTAGCTCAGTTGGTTAGAGCAACCGGCTCATAACCGGTCGGTCCCGGGTTCGAGTCCCCGAAGGTCCATTTAGCTGTCGCAGGAGAAAACAGGCGACCGCGAAGCAGACATTTGTTTTTCTTGCGGCGTTAACGGGCAAACGTCCTATGAAGTCGGACGGTCAGCGCGTCAGCGCGGGTTTGCTGGTGTAACTATAATACGGCCCGGTGGCTCAGTTGGTTAGAGCGCCGCCCTGTCACGGCGGAGGTCGTGGGTTCGAATCCCATCCGGGTCGTTTCTGTTCTGACGGACAGATTGTAATTTGAATAGGGTATTTCATTTGCCGGCGTGGCGGAACTGGCAGACGCACAGGACTTAAAATCCTGCGGGGCTAATCCCCCGTACCGGTTCGATTCCGGTCGCCGGCACTACCTAAAAATGAGAGGAAACGTTGATATTTAAGGCGTTTCCTCTCGTTTTCTTTACGGGTTTCCTGACGAAGGGGGACGATATGAAAATCTTTAAAAAACTGTCCTTTCTGGGAAAGATTTTTACAGGAATGACGATCACATCCATTATACCGATGCTGGCGGGCTATTTGCTGCTTCTCCAGGTGCTGAACATGACCTATCAGAATTATTTAAACAGTGAGGCGGAGAGTACGCTTGCCCAGGCGGAGGAATCTCTGGAGGCAGCTTTTTCCAATGTTTTTGATGCCATTGGCGGTCTGAGTGAGGATGAGACTGTCAGACAGTTCCTTTCAGATGAGGACAGAAAATACGCGGAGGATTTGTACAGGAAGCTGTACGCCGCCACTGTGAAGTGCGGCAGTTATGCCAGCTTTTCCGTTTATGACAGAGAAGGATATAGGAAAATGACCATTTCCGATAACAAGTATGTCAGTCGAAAGCTGTCTTTGAACTGGAACATATTATACCGGGCGGACAGGCATCCGGGAGAGTATGTGGTCTGTAATGCCAGACTCTATGAAGGCGAAAAACGGGTGGAGTATCTGCGCGTGGGCCGGACGGTGTCAGATGAGCGCGGAGAGATTGCGGGTTATGTGATTGCCACTATAGTTAAGGATAATTTTGACAATATTTTCAAGGGACTGGGGAAGGAAAAGGAAGGCGTCATTTATGTGATGGACGACTTTCGTGAAATCGTCTATTTTTCCGGTGAGAGTTATTCGGAGGAGGTTTTGAACGCGGGAAAGGCGCTGCTTGACATGGAAGAACCCCGCATGAGCATGGAGAAGGACAGCTTCTATTATCTGGACTATAACGACGCATGCAGCCTTTATATCATGTACCGCCAGCCTACAGGGTTTTTAAACCATATGAAGGGGGATGTGCTGGGGATTGCCGTGATTTCCGGAATATTCAGTATTTTTGCCTGTCTTTTTCTGTCCGGCTATTTCAGCCGTCTGATTTATCAGCCGATTCAGAGGATGCAGCATGCAATCGGTGAGATCAAGCGGGGGAATTATGAGGTTCAGATTGAAGTAAACGGAGACGATGAGCTGGGGCAGTTGTCGGAGAGCTTTAACGTGATGTCCAGGCACCTGATTGATAATACGGAGCGGCTGATTCAGCGGGAGAGGGAACTTAGCGACAGCAATATCAAAATGATGCAGGCCCAGCTGAATCCCCATTTTTTGTATAATACGCTGGATACAATGAAGTGGATGGCAAAGGAGAACGAGATGCCGGAGCTGGTGTCCATGGCTTCCAATCTGGCGCAGATTTTAAGAATGAGCATTTCCGCCAAACCCATTATCCGCCTGTTCGAGGAGATTGCGCTGGTGGAGGCGTATACGGAGGTTCAGAAGATCCGCTTTGAGGATAAGTTTGACCTGATCGTGGATATCCCGGCAGAGCTGGAAAACTGCACGCTGCCGAAGCTGACCCTGCAGCCCCTTGTGGAGAATGCCATTATTCATGGACTGGCGGACTGTGAGACTGGGATGGTTCTTGTGCAGGCGGCGGTGGTAAAACTGCCGGAGGGACTGCGCAGGCCCGGCCGCCGGGACGGTTTGACACAGATCACAGAAGAGGCGTTGCAGATTCTTGTGCAGGATGACGGGGTCGGCATGACGGCGGAGGAAGTGGAGAGGCTGAACGAGCAGGGGCAGACGGCCAGGGAGAGAACGGCCGGTCATGAGAGTATCGGTTATAACAATGTGGATGCGATCATCAGACTGCATTACGGAGAGCCCTACGGACTGTATGCGGAATCGGAGTGGGGCGTCGGCACAGGCGTGTACCTGACGCTTCCGTTGAACAGGAAGTGACAGATACAGGCGACGTCGGACAAAGAGCGGGCAGATGGCAAAAGGCCGGACAGCAAAGGAGCGGCGGCCATAAGGCGAGGACTGGAGGGTAAAAGGAGAAACCATGTACAAAGTAGTGGTAGTGGAGGATGAAAAACGGGTGCGGCAGGGGATTATCATGGGTACGGACTGGTCGAAGATCAACTGTGTCGTTATGGGAGAAGCCGCCAACGGTGAGGAAGGCGTCGAGATGATCCGCAAGTGCAGGCCGGATATTGTGATTACGGATATCCGCATGCCCAAAATGATGGGTATTGAGATGATAGAGAATGTATATGAGGACGGACTGGAGCCGTATGTGATTTTTCTCACGGCCTATGATGATTTTGCCTATGCACAGCAGGCCATCAAGCTGGGCGTGGCCGATTATCTGTTAAAGCCCTTTAAGGACGGGGAACTGGAAAACACCATTGGCAGGATTATCGAGAAGAACCGCCGCGACTGCGAGCGCAGGGAACAGCAGAATCAGGAGCTTCGGCTGGATCTGGGGGATAAGAGCAAATACATTATGGACGCCGTTGCCTATGTGGATGAAAACTATGCCAATCCCGATATTTCCGTTAAGGCGGTGGCGGACAGTCTGGGAATCAGCGAGGGACACCTGAGCCATCTGTTCCGCAAGGAGACGGATTCCACACTGATGACCTTTGTGACGAAAAGGCGGATGCGGGCGGCCATGACATTATTGCAGGATTACAGACATAAAGTGTACGAGGTGGCGGAGGAAGTGGGATACCGTAACATTACCTATTTCAGTGCAACCTTTAAAAAATATGTGGGTGTTTCCCCGTCGGAATATCAGGATCGCTACAGCCCGGAATAAGTATGCGAGAATGTCAGAATTGTGAAACATATCGTCGTATTGTGTAGTAGACGGATTTGTGCATGTTGTATATAATTTTTATTGTAGTATATGGAAAAACTGCAAATTTTCACAGAATCCGGCAGAGGATAATAAGCGTGTGAGAATGCAGTGAAAAAGTGAAGGAGGAAAAAGTTATGAGAAAGAATGTCATGAAAAAAGTGACAGCAGCCATTCTGGCAGCGTCGATGGCCTTTTCGCTGGCAGCCTGCGGCGGTTCCGACGAACCGGCGATGACGCCCGGGATAGACGAACCGGCGGCAGAGGCGCCTGCGGCAGAAGAGCCTGCGGCTGAGGATGCAGCGGAGACGGAAGCTCCCGCGGCGGACGAGGCGGCTTCCGGAGCAGACGATCTGGTAGCGGCGGCACAGGCAGAAGGATCTTTGGTGGTTTACGGTTCCTGTGAGGAGGCGTACCTGTCTGCGGCATGTCAGAAATTTGAAGAGATGTACGGCATTAAGGTGGATTATCAGAGACTTTCCACAGGTGAAGTGTATACCAAGATCGAGGAAGAGGCAGGTAATCCTTCCGGCGACGTGTGGTTCGGCGGCACAACCGATCCTTACAATGAGGCGGTGGCAGCAGGTCTGTTAGAGCCTTATGCGGCGGAAAATGCTTCCCATCTGCTGGGCGACATGTACAAGGATGCAGACGGCAACTGGTACGGCATCTATAAGGGTATTCTTGGATTTATGGTTAATAAGGAAGAGCTCGACCGTCTCGGTCTGGAAGTTCCGCAGGATTGGGACGATCTGTTAAAGCCCGAGTACAAGGGACTGATCGGTATGTCCAATCCCTCCACGGCAGGTACTGCAAAGCTTGTCATCAACACTATGGTACAGACAAAGGGACATGACGAGGCGATGAAGTATTTCCAGGAACTTGACAAGAACGTATATCAGTACACTAAGAGCGGTTCCGGCCCGTCCAAGATGGTTGGCCCCGGCGAGTGCGTAATCGGTATCGGTTTCCTGCATGACGGCATTACCCAGATCCTGTCAGGCTACGACAATATCGAACTGGTAATTCCTGCGTCGGGAACCAGCTTCGAGATCGGTGCAACCGCTATCTTTAAGGGATGTAAGCACCCCAATGCGTCCAAGCTCTGGATCGAGTACGCGCTTTCTCCTGACTGCGTGGACATTGCAAAGGAGAATGAGTCTTATCAGTTCCTTGTACTGGACAATGCAAAGCAGCCGGAAGAGGCAGCACAGTTCGGCCTGGATCCCGACAATGTAATTGATTATGACTTTGAGGATGCAAAACAGAATACGGCGCAGTATGTAGAAGATTTCTTCACGGCTGTGACCAATGGTTCTGCGGATGCCGCGGACGGCAGCAGATTCCTTACAGAATAACTGCGTGAGAAGAAGGTTTGCGCTGTGATATGCGGCGTTGGGAGATGGTATACATACCATCTCCCATTCATTAAGAGAAGGAGGAAGTGGGGATGGCATCTAAAAGCAAGAGTGCGAGTCTGGACCGCAGGAAGCTGCTTTCGGACCCGGTGATGGTGGGGATGATCGTGATTCTTCTTGTTTTTCTGACCCTGTTTATCTGTTACCCGCTGTTTGTACTGCTAATCGACAGCGTGTATACGGAAGGGCAGGCCACATTGGATGTTTTCAGACGGGTCTTAAGTATGCAGAGATTCCGTCAGGCATTTGCGAATACGGTGGTGTTGGGATTACTTACAAGTACGTTGTCCACCCTGATTGGGCTGCTGTTTGCCTATGTGGACGTTTATGTGAAGGTGAAAAATAAGACAGTGGGGAGGCTTTTTAATATTGTATCGCTTCTGCCGGTGGTTTCACCGCCCTTTGTGTTATCGCTGTCAACGATTATGCTGTTTGGGCGAAGCGGTATTATCACACGGTCTTTATTACATATATATGATTCTAACGTATACGGCTTGAAGGGAATTGTGGTAGTGCAGACGCTGACCTTCTTCCCTGTATGCTATATGATGTTAAAAGGACTTTTAAAGAACATTGATCCCTCGCTGGAGGAGGCGGCGCGGGATATCGGCGCATCCAGAATGAAGGTATTTGGCACGGTGACGCTGCCGCTGCTTTTGCCGGGCATCGGCAATGCATTTTTGGTGACGTTTATTGAATCGGTGGCGGATTTCGCGAATCCGATGCTGATTGGCGGAGACTATGACACGCTGGCAACAACGATTTATTTACAGGTGACAGGCTCCTACGATTCTACCGGCGCGGCGGCCATGTCCGTGGTGCTCCTGTCGCTGACGCTGATCCTGTTCTTTATCCAGAAATATTATCTGGAGAGAAAAACGGCGGCGACCCTTACGGGTAAGGCTTCCAGAGCCAGAATGCTGATTGAGGATAAGAGCGTGACCGTTCCTCTTACCATTTTCTGCTCTCTGGTGGCGGTGTTTGTTATTGTCATGTATATCATGATTCCCTTCGGCGCGCTGTTTAAGCTGTGGGGACGGGACTACTCCCTTTCCTGGAAATGGTTTGATTATCTGTTTAAGTACAGCGGATTTAAGGCGTTTAAGGATTCCTTCCTTCTTTCCATCATTGCCGCGCCCATTACGGCGCTGCTTTCCATGGTGATATCCTATCTGGTGGTAAAGAAGAAGTTTAAGTCAAAGGGCTTTATTGAATTTGTATCCATGCTGGCTATGGCAGTGCCCGGAACGGTGCTTGGTATCGGATATATCCGCGGTTACGCCAACGGTATTTTCCATACGGGCATTCTGAGCGGCCTGTACGGGACGGGACTGATTCTCATTATCGTATTTATTATTCGAAGTCTTCCGGTAGGAACCAGAAGCGGTATTTCCGCCCTGCGTCAGATTGACAGATCCATCGAGGAGTCCGCCTACGATCTGGGAGCGGGAAGCGGCAAGGTATTCATAACGGTGACGCTGCCTTTGATTAAGGATTCGTTTTTCAGCGGTCTGGTAACATCCTTTGTGCGCAGCATCACGGCGATCAGCGCGATTATTCTGCTGGTGACGCCGCAGTTCTTGCTGATTACCTGCCAGATCAATGAATTTGCAGAGAAGGGATATTACGGTGTGGCCTGCGCCTATGCGACAATCCTGATCCTGATTGTTTACTTCTCGGTGCTTTTGATGAATTTGTTTATCCGTTTCTTTGGAACGAGCAGAAAGATAAAGGAGGAAGAATAAGATGATGGAGTCAAAGGGAATTCGTTTGGACCATATTTCAAAAATATATCAGGACCCCAAGACAGGTAAGGATTTTAAGGCAGTGGACGACGCCAACCTGATCATTGAGCCGGGAAGTTTTGTGACCCTGCTTGGCCCTTCCGGCTGCGGAAAGACAACGACGCTCAGAATGATCGCCGGTTTTGAAAGCCCGGACGAGGGAGAGATTTATCTGGGAGACCAGCCCATCAACGAGCTGACGCCAAACAAGAGGGATACGGCAATGGTATTTCAGAGCTATGCGCTGTTCCCCCATTATAATGTGTTTGACAATGTGGCTTACGGTCTGAAACTGCGTAAGATGGATAAAGACACGATCCGCAAAAAAGTTATGGATATTCTGGAACTGGTGGAGCTTGGCGGCATGGAAGCGCGCATGACCAATCAGCTTTCCGGCGGCCAGCAGCAGAGAGTGGCGCTTGCCAGAGCGCTTGTGGTGGAACCGAGCGTCCTTCTGTTTGATGAGCCCCTGTCCAATCTGGACGCGAAGCTGCGTGTTTCCATGCGTACCGAGATTCGTAATATCCAGCAGCGCGTGGGGATTACGGCGGTGTATGTGACCCATGACCAGAGTGAGGCTATGGCCCTTTCCGATCAGATCATTATTATGAACAAAGGTGTGGTGGCGCAGATCGGGACGCCTCAGGAAATTTATTACCGGCCCGGGAATACTTTCGTGGCGAATTTCATCGGCGAGGCCAATTTCCTTCAGGGAAAGCTTGTCTCCAAAGAAGGTGATAAAGGCGTCATGAGCATTTACGATCATAAAGTGGATGTGGAGAACGCAGGAGATTTTGCGCTGAACGAGGACTGCACGCTTGTGCTGCGCCCGGAGTCGGCTGTGCTTGAAAGTGAAGGGCAGCTTCCCTGTGAGGTAATTATGAGCTGCTTTATGGGATCCTACCAGCATTATCAGGTAAAGGTCGGGAATGTGGTGGTACAGATAACGGACTTCAATCCCCGTTATAAAAAGATCTTTCAGGTGGGGGATCAGGCGTATGTGAAATTCAACGCCTGCGACAGCCATCTTCTGAAAACAGAGTAAAAAGAAGCATTTTGCGCATGGACTTTTGAAAGGAAACGGGTAGTATTATGCAGGGATATTTGGCAGCGGTTAGCGCGGAGACAAGAATTTTACTGGTTTTATCTATCATACTGTTTGCCGGATTTATCATGACCAGACTGACAAATACCCTGAACCTGCCCAAGGTCAGCGGTTATATTCTGGCGGGTATTCTGATCGGGCCCTGCGGACTGAATATGATACCGGCGGACATGATCGAAAACCTGAGCTTTGTCAGCGATCTTGCGCTGGCGTTCATCGCCTTTGGCGTGGGGAAGTTCTTTAAAAAGGAAGTAATCAAAAAGACCGGCAGCAAGGTTTTGATCGTGACCTTCTTTGAAGCGCTGACGGCCGGCGTGCTGGTGACGGTGGTCTGTCGGACGGTCTTTCGACTGGATCTGGACTTTGCGCTGATTCTGGGAGCCATAGCGACGGCAACGGCTCCCGCCAGCACCATGATGACCATTAACCAGTACAAGGCCAAGGGAGAATTTGTCAATACCCTTTTGCAGATTGTGGCGCTGGACGATGTGGTCTGTCTGCTGGCGTTCAGTATCGTGGGGGCCGTGGCGGGGGCTGCGGGCGGCGGAGGCGTGGCGGCGCAGGAAATCCTTCTGCCCGTTATTTATAATGTTTTCGCCCTGTTTCTGGGTTTTTTCTGCGGCTATTTTCTGAGCAGGCTGCTGATTCCGGCCAGAAGCAAGGATAACCGGCTGATTCTTGCCATTGCCATGCTGACAGGAATATCGGGAATCTGTACCTCCTTAAATATTTCGCCGCTGCTCTCCTGTATGGTGTTCGGGGCTTCCTACATCAATCTGACCAGAGACAAGAAGCTTTACAGGCAGCTTAACAATTTTACGCCTCCTGTCATGTCCTTGTTTTTTATCGTCTCCGGCATGAAGCTGGATATCGGCGCCCTGTCGACGGTGGGCGTGATCGGCCTGTGCTACTTCCTTGTCCGCATCATCGGGAAATATGTGGGTACATATGTGGGCTGCGCGATTACCGGCATGAGCAGGGAAGCAAGAAAATATATGGGGCTTGCGCTGGTGCCGCAGGCGGGGGTGGCCATTGGACTGGCTTTTCTGGGAGAGCGGCTGCTTCCGGGGGAGCGCGGACAGCTTTTGCTTACCATTATTCTTTCCTCTTCCGTTCTCTATGAGATGGTAGGTCCCATCTGCGCCAAGCTGGCGCTGATCTTTTCGGGCTGTATCACGCTGGAAAACGCCGTGAACGCGGAGATGGGCGAGCTGGAGGAAATCGCCCGGACCGGAGCGGAAGCCGTGGAAACCGCCCAAGTCGGGGCAGGAACGGGGGAAACCGCGCCGATCGGGGCAGGAACGGGAGAAACCGGGGAGACCGGGGCGAAAACCGAAGAAACCAGGGAAACGGCGGATGGGGAAGCCGGTATCTTTGCAGAGGGACAGACGGATTACGGGCAGCTTTCTGAGGAAGAAACAGCACAGGAAACAGAAGCGGACGAAGAAACCACGGACATTTCCCTGGTGGAACACTTCGAGGAGCTGGAGATGGGCGTGGAAAATCAGGAAATCGACGATATCGAAAGCTGCGTTCATCTGGAAAAGGAAGAACAGGATGAAAAAGCGAACAAAACAGTAAAAACTGATAAGCGGAAGAAAAAGGTAAAAAAGAAGTCGGCGGGGAAGCATTAGGCGGGCTGTATACAGAAAAATAAATTCACCTCTAAAGTCTTACGGAAAAAGGCCGATACTTATAGTGTAAGACATTGAAATGGGGTGAATTTCTTTTTGGGAATGGAGCCTCGGGAGGAAGGAGGAATCCTATATGCGTATCGAAGCTTATACACAGATACAGCAGATCTATGGCACGAAGAATAAGGCCAGAACACAGAATACCGCAAAAAGTGCGAATTCTGATCGGATTCAGATCTCCAGCATCGGCAAGGATATTCAGATTGCGAAAAACGCAGTTGCCGCCGCTGATGACATCAGAAGCGAGTTGACAGCTCCCATCAAAGCAGGCATTGCAAACGGCACATATCATGTGAGCGGCGAGAGCTTTGCGGAGAAACTGATGAAGCAGTATGAGGAGATTGAGAATTTGTAAGTAAATTTACAGGGCGGGAGGGATACCGTGGCAAGTTTGATGGAAACCTTAATCGAGGTTTTGGAAAAGGAAAATCTGGAATACGGGAATCTGTTGGAATTGTCCATGAAAAAAACGCCTGCCATTGTGTCTGACGACATTAAAACATTAGCGGAAATCACGGATGAGGAGCAAATCATCGTAAGCAGAATCAATCATCTGGATCATCAGAGAAATGAAGCTGTTAATGATATTGCGAACGTACTTAACAAGGATGTTACGAAACTGAAAATTGTCGATTTAATTGATATGCTGGCGGCAAGGCCACAGGAACAGGCCAAACTGGCATCGGTATTTGACGATCTGCGCAGAAACGTGCGGGCAGTGAAACGGATCAACGAACAGAACCGTGAACTGATTGAGAACGCGCTGGAGCTTGTGCAGCTCAACATGCAGGTTTTGCAGTCCATGAATAAGGCGCCGGAGACGGCGAATTATAACAAGGGAGCTTACAATACCGGTGATGTGATCGGAACGGTCAACAAGGCTTTTGACGCCAGACAATAATTGTTGAGGACGGTAAAATATGTCATTAATGGGAAGCCTTTATACAGGCGTATCAGGACTTAGAACATCAAATAATGCGCTGAATACGACAGCGCATAACATGTCTAACTTAGACACCACAGGATATACCAGACAGCAGGTAGCGCAGGGAACCAGAAACTATGTGACTCATTCCAAAAGCGCTACCAAGAACTGGATCCAGACGGGTCTTGGTGTCAATTATACCCGAACAAGACAGGAAAGAGATGCCATACTGGACAAAAACTATCGCCGCGAGACGGGGCGGAGGTCTTTTTATGAGGTTTCCGCATATGCGATTGAGGAGATGGAGTACATTCTCGGAGAGTCCAACGAGGGGCATGAGTTTTCCATTGCGCTGACAGGTGATCACGACGGCGCGAACGCGGAAGACGGACTCTGGGGCGCAGTGCAGGAGCTGGCTAAGGATCCGACTGCCTCAGTGAATCAGAACCTGTTTGTGACGAAAGCCTATGAATTTATCACGAAGGCGCAGAAGGTTTACGACAGCCTCTGCGAATATCAGGATAATTTAAATAAAGATGTTAAGCGGGACGTTGACCGCATTAATGCATATGCCCAGGAAATCGAGCTTCTGAACCGGGCGATTGTGCGGGTCGAGGGCGGCCCGGAGCAGGCCAACGACTTGAGGGACCGCAGAAATTATCTTCTGGACGAGCTGGGCAAGCTGGGAAGCATTTCCTATTCTGAGGATATCAGGGGATATGTGAGCGTCCGCTTTGAGCAGGTGGATCTGGTAAAAGGCAGTTTGGTCAATGAAATGAAGCTTTATCAGGATCCCCAGACCGGCTTTTACACACCCTACTGGAAGATGCTTGCCAGATATGACAGGTTTGATAAGGACGGCAACCCCATTGTTTCCAAAGAAAACATAGAAGGGGCGAAGGTGTTTAAGCTGGAGCAGAAGGTATCCTCCGAGTTTAATACGGATATCGGCTCCCTGAAAAGCACCCTGCTTGCCAGAGGCGACCACAGGGCGACCTACAGCGAGATTGACAATATCAATCCGGACGGTGAGTATGAGGAGAACTGGTACAACGTTCACGTAGCCGATTCGCTGGTGATGAACATTCAGGCGGAATTTGATAAACTGGTGCATATTGTCTGCACGAAGATAAACGACGTGCTGGCGGAGGCGGCCGAAAGGGCTACCGCACAGAACCCGGATTCCGATTATCTGCGGGATAAGGACGGCAATCCCTATCAGCTGTTCCAGCTTGCAGTAGACGAGGTGGAAGGAAAGCCCGAGACGGGATGGACGGTGAGAAACATGCTGGTGAATCCGGAACTGCGCCAGAATCCATCTCTGCTGACATTCAGACTGGGCGAGCACTCGGAAGATCACGAGACCATGGAGGCCTTGAAAAAGGCTTTCGAGGAAACCGTATATACACTGAATCCCAATGTGGCGACGCCTGTCTGCTTCAAGGATTATTACAAGAATCTGGTATCCCAGCTGGCGAATACGGGGCAGGTGCTCAGGGCGGTGCAGGATAACCAGATGGTGGCAACGGATGCGCTGGCCTATGCGAGGGAAGAAATTGTAGGCGTTTCCTCCGACGAGGAGCTGACCAACATGATTATGTACCAGAACGCTTATAACGCATCCAGCAGATATATCAATGTAGTCAGCGAGATGCTGGACCATCTGCTTACTACGCTGGGACGCTGATAGAGAGGTGAGAATATGTCATCAACTTTTTTCGGACTTACAATCGCATCATCAGGACTCAAGGCGGCCAACGCCGCTTTGAACACGACAGGCAATAATGTCAGCAATGTAAACACTGCCGGCTACAGCAGACAGGAAGTGAAGTCGGAGGCGGCCAACGCGTTGCGCGTATTTGCGACCTACGGCTGTGCGGGCGCGGGTGTGGAGACACTGGCAATTGAGCGTGTCAGAGATCAGTTTTATGACAATAAATACTGGGCTAACGAGACCAAGCTCGGCGAGTACGACGCAAAAGTTTACTATTGCAAAATGATCGAGGAGTACTTAAAGGACGATAACAAGACCGGCTTTAAGACGCTCTTTAATAAGATGAGCGCGGCTTTGCAGGAGATTACGAAAAACGCCAGCAGCACCGATGTGAAGGCCGAGTTTTTAGGCACGGCGAAGGCGCTGACCGATTATTTTAATAATATGTACGGCGACCTGAGAGATTTGCAGGCGGACATAAACGACGAGATTAAGATTCGCGCGGATCAGATCAATTCCATCGCGCAGGATCTGGCTACGGTCAATAAGCAGATTAATACCATTGAGCTGACAGGCAGCCGGGCAAACGAGCTGCGTGATAAGAGAGATCTTTTGCTCGACGAGCTTTCCGCCATTGTGGATGTGCAGACGCAGGAGCTGCCCATTTTGGACGAACAGGGAAATGAGACGGCGGCCCACAGATTTATGGTAAAGATTGCGGGCGGACAGACGCTGGTGGATATGGATGATTACAAGACTCTGATCTGCGTGGCGCGCACGGATGAGGAGAAGGTGAATCAGACCGATGTGGACGGACTTTACGACCTTCAGTGGAGCAACGGACTGAAATTCAGTCTGTATAACTCCTCCATGGGCGGTATCCTGCGCGGGCTGATTGAGATGCGCGACGGAAACAACGGCGAATACTTCAACGGAACCGCCACAAACGTATCCTATCACAAGCATTTTTCCACGGTGACCATAAAGACCACGGATTCCCATTTACAGAATATGGCGAAGTGTAATCTTTCCGATACCGGCGGCGTGATCAATGTGGGAGACCAGCTTTACTACTATACACAGTGGACTTATAAAGGAAACGGCGAATACAGCTTTACCATAGATAATGAGAAGAGCGATATGCCGCTTACCCAGTCAAAAACAGGGGCGAACGTTTCTATAGGCGCTGAGATTCATTATCAGGGCGTGCCCTACTATCTGAAACAGATGAACGAGTGGGTGCGTGATTTCTCCAAAAAGGTAAACGATATCTTTAAGGAGGGACTTACGGCGGAGGATCCGCCAAAGAAAGCGGATATTTTATTTACGGCGGATTATGTCAGACTGGACGGCCAGTATAAGCAGAGCCAGCTGGATACCGCTACGGCAAACGGCGAAAATACCGGTTACTACAACCTGACAGCCGGTAATGTGACGCTTCTGGATGCGGTGGTTAAAAATCCCGATCTTCTGGGAACCAGAAAAGACATTGACAAGGATCCCGACGACGACGTGGATGAGACCGAGGGTAAGGAGCAGTGCGATCAGGTCTGGGCAGTGATCTCCATGCTGGGTGATAAGAACCAGTTCAGCTTCCGCGGCAGAGACGCGGGCGGTTTTCTGGAGTGCGTTCTTTCGGATGCATTACTGAATGCAAGCAATGCGGAGAATTTCTACAAGACTTATTACAGTCTGGAGACAAATATAGAAAACCAGAGAACTTCCATCTCCGGCGTGGACGAGGACGAGGAAGCCATGAATCTGGTGAAATACGAGAACTCCTACACGTTGGCCTCCAAGATGATTAACGTGCTGACCGAAGTGTATGACAGACTGATTCTGCAGACCGGCGTATAACTGATTGAGCAGAGCTTGGTCACAGGATTCGCTTCGTGGCCCCGGCGGCGCTGCCGAATGCGCTTCGTGCAATCGGCGCACGGCCCAATATGAAAGAAAGAGGGAAACAGATTATGAGAATGACGAACAAGATTATGCGCAACAATGCCGCATACAATGTGAATCAGAATAAGATATTGCAGGATAAGCTGACGAACCAGATGACGAACCAGAGTAAAATTGCGCGTCCCTCCGACGATCCCGTGGTGGCGATCAGGGCGCTTCGTTTAAGAAGTAATGTGAGCGCCATTACTCAGTATAATGAAAAGAATGCGGAGGATGCGAAGCAGTGGCTTGACCTGACGGCGGACGCCATGAAGACGGTGGATGACGTACTGACCGACCTTTACAAACAGGCAACGACTTCCGCAAACAAATATCAGACGGCAGACGATCTGCGGATTCTGATGTCTCAGATGAAGCAGCTGACGAAGGAGTTTTATTCCTGCGCGAATGTGGATTATGCGGGACGTTATGTGTTCTCCGGCTACAGGACGGATCTTCCTGTTACTTTTACCGCAGAGGATAAGAAGCAGATGGACGATCACCCGGTATCCTATAATATTAACGAAAGCTTTGGCTTTCAGGATATCAATCGGATCAATTATACCGATTATGATAAGCTGCGGGAAGGGCTTGGAGGGGCGAACGGACCGTCAACGCCCGGTGATCTCGACGATGTAAATTCTTACGAGCAGAACGTGGCGAACACTACGCTTTACAGCTTCCGAATCTCTTATAATAATCTGGATTCTCTGGCGGGCGGCGGGAAATTATCCATTACCATGCCGGTTGCAAACGGCGGGACGGCTACCACGCTGAATGTGGCTGCTAACGGTACGCCCGATGCTAACGGGATGCTTCAAACGACAGTAACCGACCAGTCGGGCAATCCGGTTGCGGGAGCGCCTCAGATCGCGGAATTTACGGATCAGGAGCAGGCCTACAAAGCGATTGCAGACGGCACTTTTTCAGGAATTGCTTACATTCCCACAAGCGGTGAGCTGGTTTTCTCGAAGGATTTCTATGAGGCGAATTTCAGCGAGGCGACCTTTGGCGGAGAAGATTCTTTCCATGTAAATTATGACAAATCCAGCTGGAAGGAAGGCGATATCAATCCGGTGCATTATTTTAACTGTACGGAAACGCTCAGAACCACAGGCCCTGACGAGAATCCGCCGGAGTACCGTAATACCGCCTATAATACCCAGCGGGACGAGGGAAGAAATCAGGACATCTATTATGATGTGGGCTACAACCAGCAGATTCAGGTCAACAGCCGTGCGGACGAGATTTTTACCCACGACGTGCAGCGTGATATGGATGATTTCGAGCACTATTTAAAGCAGTATGAAGATGTTGAAACGCTGGAAAAGGATTTGACGACAAAGCAGAAGGACTGGCCGGAGGACAGCCAGGAATATAAGGATTATGCCGAACGACTCAAGGGTGTGGAGAAGGCGAAAAGCTATATCCGTGACAATATCCATACGAAGTTTGAAAATCAGATTTCAAAATACCAGAAATATATGGATGATTCCAGAGTGGCCATGACCGATAATGCCACCAGAGGAAGCCGTCTGACGCTGGTTAAGACCAGGCTGACGAACCAGCAGGCTACCTATAAGGAGCTGCAGCAGGACAACGAGGGAATTGATATCACAGAAGTGGCGATTGAAATGACCAGTGCGGATCTGACTTACAATGCGGCTCTTATGGCCACAGGTAAGATCATGCAGACCAATTTGATGAATTATATTTGATAAGCAACAGAAAGGGTGAAGGGAATGCAGATAAAGACAAGAGTATTCGGCGAAGTTACGATTGATGATGAGAAGACTATACATTTTCCCGGCGGAATCATAGGATTTCCGGAGCTTCAGGATTTTGCGCTGATTCACGATGAGGAGAAGGGCACGGATACGATTCATTGGCTGCAGTCTTTGCAGGAGCCCGCTTTTGCGATGCCGGTAATGGATCCGCTGATTGTGCGTCCCGACTATAATCCCGAGGTGGACGACGAACTTCTCAATAATATCGGGGAGATAGTACCGGATGAGCTTTTGGTCATGGTTACGGTGACTGTGCCGAAAGAGATTGAAAAAATGACAGTGAATCTGAAAGGCCCCATTGTAATTAATGCGGCGGAAAGGTTGGCGGTACAGGTAATTGTGGAAGGGGATGAGTATGTTGTTAAATATCCCATCTACGACATTTTAAATCAGAATAAGAAAAAGGCGGGTGAGTAAATGTTAGCTTTATCCAGAAAGAAAAATGAAGCGCTTGTGATCAATAATAATGTGGAGATTACAATTCTTGAGATCAAAGGCGAGCAGGTGAAGCTTGGCATTAGCGCACCAAGGGAAGTGCCTGTGTACCGTAAGGAGGTTTACGTGCAGATTCAGGATGCCAATAAGGAAGCCGGCGACGTGGACGGCATGGAGGCGCTCAGGAATCTGTTAGGCTGACGGATTGTAAAAAGCAGCTGTGAGAAATAAAAAGAGAAGGCATATATGACAGAAGCGTCATGTATGCCTTTTTGTGATACGGACAGGAAGCGATGCGCTTGCCAGAGCAGTCAGGCCGCGGGAGTGTGCGGAGCTCACGTTTGTTCCAGGCTGTCGGTTAATATTTTTATCATCTGGGCAAGCCTTGTTTCGTAAGAATGATATTTCGCCGCTTTCTCATATCCCCGGATGGCGATTTCCACTCGTTCTTCCTCGTGAGATAAATAATATCTGATCTTTTCGGAAAGCTCCGGCAGAGACTCATAGGCTTCCAGATCTTTTCCGATTTCAAAGTATTCGGGGAGCTCGGCCTGATAATTTGTCATGAGAAAGCCGCCGCAGCCAAGAACGTCCCAGACGCGCAAAGACAGGCCGCTTTCGATGGGCCGCATGGTAATATTCAGGTTAATCCGGCTTGCATGGAAGACCTTGGGCATTTCCGTAAGGGTACTGACCCCGCCGCGGCAGTCTGCCTTTGGCAGTTTGGAAGCATCGCTCCGCGTATAGAGAGCAAGGGGAAACTGTTCGGAGAGAAACCGCAGCGTGCGTGCCCGCTCCACGGCGGCCAGCTTCATGCCGATATACTGATGCGCCACAAGATAGCGGGACATATCCGTATACGCATCTTCGCTTTTATAGAAATCGGGATCGGCGTCCGCAATCTCCCGGATTACCTCTTCGGTCAGGCTTTCGGGAATAAAATTGCAGCCGAAAACCTTAAGCTGGGCTTCCATTAAGCCGTCCACGAAACCACGTGTATGAGGGGAGAGGGAAAGCCTGTCGTATTTGCACTTTTCCGTATACAGGGAGCCTACAAAGGAGAGGTCCGCACCGTAGGTTATAAAGTCCGTGTCCGTCATGCCAAGCACGATCTGCTCCCAGCGTTTCACATTGGAAGCCAGCGGCAGATGGTAAATGCAGTCGGGATTGACGGGGGAGAAAAATTCATACTGCGCCCTGTCAAATAAAAAGATTCGGTTGTAACGGTTTTTCAGGGCGTTTGAGAAAAGCTCCGGCACAGGAGAATCTACGCTCCAGCACACATAGGGCACCTTTAATCTCTCGCAGGTATAGGAGATGGCCGGAAAGAAATTGATGCTGAATACGAAGGAAAGGGGTTTTTGTAAAATCCACTCGGAAACCTTCCCTGCGCATTCCCGGGGAGTGATGCTTTTATTGTGCATTTCCTGCTCTTCCACGTGCACCGTGATGCCAAAATCCGTGAAAACCTGCAGGATATCAGGCTCGCAGATGCTGTTGTAGCGGTAAAATAAAATTTCCATTACAAATGTGGTCCCTTCGCTTTTTTACGGTTTTCCTACATAAAAGCAGTATACTGAAAAAGGAACGGGAAGTAAAGCGGAAGAATTTTTCTTTTTCTACTAAATATTTATCAGTTTTTTCCGATATAGATTACAAGAGATTGCGTCTGTCAGCACGCCTGCGGCGGACGTTATCGTGAGACGATTCCATTAATCTTTTTTACAAATATCACACGGAGGTGATTGACGATGGCAACAATCGAACCATTAAACAGTGTCATGACTTATCAGGCACAGGCAGTTGAAAGACCGCAGTCAGCGACGCCGGTGAACACGGAAGTTCCGGAGGATGGGCAGACGGTCAACGTCGATGAGACGACCGCGGCTGTGACGAGAGCTCAGGCGGAGGACGACAAGGGCGGCGGCAGCGAGGGGGCCGGCAGCCAGCAGCAGGCGGGCGCCAATCAGATGCAGCAGCTAAGCGCCAGGCAGGCACAGCAGCAACAGAAATCCGAGCAGTTGAAAAAAGCGATTGCGGAGATGAACAGAAGGATCAATAATAGTAATGAAGAGGCTGTTTTTGGCGTGCACGAGGACACCAATCGGATCATGATTAAGATCATGGATAAGGAAACCAAGGAGGTAATCAAGGAATTCCCGCCGGAAAAGACGCTGGATATGATTGCCAGAATTTGGGAAATGGCCGGCATCCTTGTGGACGAAAAGAGATAGGCAGTTAGGAGGAGACGACAATGGCTATCAGAATTACAGGTATGTACTCAGGACTTGACACTGAGAGTATTATCAACGAATTGGCTTCGGCGCAGAGCCATAAGAAGACCAAGCTGGTGAAGGCGCAGAAGAAGTTTTCCTGGAAACAGGACGCATGGAAGGCGCTGAATACCAAGGTTTACAGCTTTTATCAGAAGCTTGACGATCTGTGTCTGCAGAGCTCTTACCTGAAGAAGAAGTCTGTGGTATCCAGGCCCAGCGCGGTACAGGTTGTGAGCGGGGCGGATACGGTGGACGGCGTACACACGCTGAGCGTAAATCAGCTGGCGAAGAGAGCGTACCTGACAAGCGGCAGTCTGGTGACCGCGAACGGAACACACTTCAGAAGCGGCGCGAAATTATCCCAGCTGGAAGGAATGAAAGACTTTACCGACGGTAAGATCAGCGTAAACGGCGCGCTTGGGCAGACTGTGGAAATCGAAGTAGACGGAGACATGACCATTAACGATTTCGTCAGTAAGCTGCAGAAAACAGGCCTGAACGCAAGCTTTGATGAGGAGAACCAGCGTTTTTATATCAGCTCCAGGGATACGGGCAAGGATGCGAATTTCTCCATTACGGCCAATGATGCGGGCGGTTTCAAGGCTTTGGCGGCATTGGGTCTTATGACCGACTTTACTTCGGATACGACCAGCGCGGCCGCGCAGGAGAATGCAAAGTGGGCGTCTTATTATGATTCAACAGGTTCAGGCCTGTCGCCTGAAAAGCAGGCGGAGAAGGATAAGCTGATTGAAGATTTGCTGGCACAGAGAGCCGCCGCCTACAAGAAGCAGGACGACACCCTTAAGAAAAATAACGAAGAGCTGGATAAGGCCAACGTCTATAATAAGGAGGAGCTTGCCAAGCTTGACGGTTATAGCAAGTACGGCGATATTTCCACCTTTAAGGACGAAGATGGTAATTCCGTCAGCACCTATGCCGATATGCGGGATGCGCTCCTGGATAAGATCTATGGTAAGGAGCAGCCTAAGAAGGACAAAGACGGCAATGACGTTAAGGATGACAAAGGCAATACGGTCATGGAGCGTAACGGCGGACTGACCAAGGATCTGGCGGATAAAAAGGAAGCGCTGGCGAATCTGAAGAAGGAAGGCTCCGGCGCGACGGCGGCGCAGATCGAGGCGGCCGAGAACGCGGTAAAGGATGCGGAGAAGGAGCTTGCACAGGCGAAGGACTGCTACAGCTTTGTGAACGCCATCGCCACGAATGAAGAGAAGAAGGCGCAGAATCAGGCTACCATAGACTCCCATGCCGGAACCTATACGGTAAACGGCGATAAGGTAGAAGGAACGGCGGCTCTCAAGGCCACCATCACGACCGAGGTTGACACGAAGGCAGCGGCGGCGCATGCGGCGATAAACGGCGCCTATCTGCCGAAGAACCCCGACGGCACGGTGAATAAGGATAAGCTTGCCCATAAGATTGAGGGGCAGGACTCCGTGATTACCTTAAACGGTGTGAAATATACTTCCTATAATAACTCCCTGTCCGTAAACGGCATGACGATTACCGCCATGGAGGAGACGGGCGAGGAGGAGGTTACCATCTCCACTTCCACGGATACGGACGGCATCTTTGACATGATCAAGGGACTGTTTACGGAGTATAATGCCCTGGTCAATGAGATGGATTCCCTGTATAACGCAGAGTCTTCGACGGGGTATGATCCGCTGACGGCGGAGGAGAAGAGTGCGCTCAGCGACGACGAGATCGAGGAGTGGGAGAAGAAGATTAAGGACTCCCTGCTCCGCCGGGATTCGACTTTGGGCAACGTTTCCAGCGCCATAAGAAACGTTATGCTCAAGGGCGTGGATGTAAACGGCAGAACCATGTATCTTTCCGATTTCGGCATTGAGACGCAGAGCTATTTCAAGGCCAAGGAAAATGAAAGAAACGCTTATCACATTCTTGGGGACAAGGACGATCCGCTCAGCTGGAATCCTGAGGAGGGGGCTCCTGATCTGCGCAGCATGATCGCTAAGGACCCGGATACGGTAGTAAGCTTCTTCACAGGGTTGGCCAACAATATGCACGACGAGCTGTTCAAGAAGATGTCTGCTACCAAGTTAAGCAGCGCGCTTACCGTTTACAACGATAAGCAGATGAAGGAAGAGTACGACAGCTACACGGAAAAGATCAAGAAAGAAGAAGACAAACTGAACGCTTTGATGGATAAGTGGTATGCGAAGTTCTCGGCGATGGAGACCGCCATGGCGAAGCTCGAGTCCAAGAACAATTCGCTCTCAAGTCTGTTCGGCGGTTGATTCGCTTAAGAAAAGTGGCAGATTGGATCAAGGAGGAGAAGAGTTATGCCGGCACACAATCCCTTTGCGGAATATACCCAGAATAAGATTTTGACAGCATCCCCGGCGGAGATTACCCTGATGCTTTACGAGGGCGCCATCAAGTTTTGCAATATCGCCATTGTGGCGATCGAGCATGGCGAGATAGAAAAGGCGCATATTAATATTAAGAAGACGCAGCGCATTATCGAGGAGTTCCGCAATACGCTGGATCACAAATATCCGGTGGCGGAGGACTTTGACAGAATTTACGTTTATCTTCTGCAAAGACTTTTTGAGGCAAATATGAAAAAGGACGCGGCGATACTGGAGGAGATCAATGTGCATCTTCGAAGCGTCAGGGACACCTGGAAGGAAGTCATGAAGCGTAACAGGAAATCGTCATAGAAAGGTTGTGCGGGTATGAATCAGAGCAGTATACAGGTGCTGGTAGAGAGCCTTGAGAAAAAAAGCCGTCTTCTGGAGGATATCATGCGGGAAAACGATACGCAGGAAGATATTCTGAAACAGGAGGAGCTGGATCTGGACGCGCTGAACGCATCCACGGACAAAATCGGTTCTCTGACGGAAGCGCTGGAGAAGCTGGACGACGGCTTTGAGGCGGTGTATGACCGCACCAGAGAGGAACTGATTGCAAACAAGGCGGCATACCGCGGCGAGATCGCCCGGATGCAGAAGCTGATCGGGGAAATCACCGATAAGGTGGTGCGTATCAACGCCGCCAGAATGCGCAATAAGCTGCGGGCGGATCAGCAGTTTAAAAAGAGCCGGGAACAGATAGGCCGGGCATCGTCTAAAATGAAGGTGAGCAAGAACTACTATAACAGCATGAATAACCTGCATTATGTTTCACCCCAGTTTTATGACAGCAAAAAGTAGCGCTTGCGGGCGGGAAAAATTTTTTTCAAAAAATTTTAAATCAGCCCTAAAGTAAATCGGTGATCCACCGATATATAATACAAGTAAAGGAAAACATTTACTTGCAACCGTAAAGAGAACAAGGTCAGCGGACGGGGCTGAGGGATCTTTACAAAAACAAAGTTAGCGGCAAGGATGCCGCAATAAATTCAAGGAGGAATATACCATGATCGTAAAACACAATATTACAGCTATGAACTCTAACAGAATGTTAGGTCTCACCACTTCTTCTCAGGCTAAGTCTACAGAGAAGCTGTCTTCCGGTTACAAGATCAACCGTGCAGCTGACGATGCAGCAGGCCTTTCCATTTCCGAGAAGATGCGCAGACAGGTAAGAGGTCTTACCCAGGCTGCTGCAAACGCACAGGATGGTATCAGCGTAGTACAGACCGCTGAGGGCGCTCTGAACGAAGTTGAGGATATGTTACAGAGAATGAACGAGCTGGCTGTTAAGGGTGAGAATGGTACCCTGACCACCACCGAGCGTTCTTCCATCCAGTCTGAGATCAAACAGCTGATGAGCGAGGTTGACCGTGTACAGAGCACAACCACCTTCAACGAGATGAACCTTCTCGACGGTAAGTTCATCAAAGGCTTACAGGTAGGTGCAGAGGCTGGTCAGCACATCGACATCTCCATCCGTAACATGAGTATGGCAGGTCTGGCAAGCAAGGTTGAGACTCTCTACGATCCGGTTAAGTTCAGCGCATTGTCCGAGGAAAATGCGAAGTACGACAAGACCACATATGATAAGGATGCTACTTCCGGTGCGGTAATCGGTACGGTTGCTTCCGATACGACTAAGTCTTACGCTACGGCTCTGGCTGGCGAAGAGACTGAGCTCACCAAGACTATGGCTAAGGATATCTATGAGAAGACCATGAAGTTGCAGGGCGGTGAGGTTGACACTGTTCTGACTCAGAAAGACTTCAACTCCCTCAATGCATTCATCAAGGGCGCTATCACTCTTGTATCCATGCAGAGATCTGATCTCGGTGCAATCCAGAACAGACTGGAGCACACGATCAACAACCTGAACAACATCACGGAGAATACTCAGTCCGCAGAGGCTGCTATCCGCGATACGGATATTGCTACAGAGATGGTTCAGTTCTCCAACAACAATATCCTTCAGCAGGCTGGTACGTCCATGCTGTCCCAGGCAAACCAGGGCAATCAGCTGGCACTGTCCTTACTGGGCTAATCAGGTTAGCTGTAAATGGAAATTACACAGTAACGATCAAAGACCTCATCCGAAAGGATGGGGTCTTTTTTTGATGTCTCTTTTGCTTTTAATGAATTGTTTGGTATTTCAGGGTGAGATCTCAGGAAATCAATATTATAAGTTTTTCACACCCAGCGCCGCAAGCCGTTCTATGGCAAGCGGATAGTCGTATGCTGCTGATTTTTGATGAAAACTGATGGCGGCCTCTGCATTGCCCAGCATTTCGTTGACAAGCCCCATATTATAGTAAGGAATATAGGTATTGGAGCCCTCTTCGCGGTGATTGGGGGACTGAGACGCCTTCACATACTCCATCATCGCCTTTAAAGGCTGGGGCGGTTTCTGGTTAAGATAAATATTGCCCATACTGCAATGGAAATCTGCGGTGTCGGCAAACAAGTGGGCAATAGGTTCAAAAATTGCAAGGGCCTCCTCAGAACGGCCGGTATGCGTCATGGCGTTAATAAAGGCGACTGCCATGACCTGTACCCAGAGCTCTTTCGGATCGAGGGGCAGTTCAAACGCCTTTTTATAGTAAATATAAGAGTTTTCATAGTCGCTGATCAGGTTGTAGGACTGCCCTATCTGGAAATAGAAATAGGGATTGTCCGGGTGTTTTTCGATCTCTTTAAAGAGAAGCTCGTTATTGCGCTCTGCTTTCAGACGTTTTTCATCCATATTGCCTGCATAACCGATATGGTCCACGGTGAGGGGAATCTCATAGCGGTCGTAATAGGTACTGTTTGTGTTGATATCGGCTACCTGCTCGTGTATGGTGAAGCAATAGTGATAACGGCGTTTGTGGAACAGACGCTCTACACGATCCGGCGAGGAGGTCTTTTTGCGGTTGGAGTCGCAGTAATTAATCCGAAGAAGCAGACCGACGCCATTGGGATGGGCGTTTACAGCCTGTTCGATGCCGTCAAGGTCGATTTCAGTCAGAAATTCATCACAGTCCAAAACAAGAACATAGTTGTGGGACGCTTTTTGCAGGGAAAAATTTCTGGCGGCGGAAAAATCGCCGATCCACTCGAAATCGTAAATATGGTCGGTGTATTTGGCGGCCAGCTCCTTGGTACGGTCGGTGGAGCCCGTGTCTACATAGATGATCTCAAAGCCGTAGGGTACAAGCGGCGCAAGACATTTCTCAATGTTGTTTTCTTCATTTTTTCCGATGATACAGACTGAAAGGGGGATCATGGTAAGCTCCTTTTTATAGTTAATTAAGGCTTTTGGAGAGCGGATTTCCTGTCTGGCCCTCCGTTCGTCGTTTTTGTTCTTCTATATTTTACGGATATGGGAATTGGGTGTTTATGTTTGCAATATGGCCAGCCGCTGCAGGGCAGGGCTGAAATCTCCGCATTTTTGATAGAGGGAAGCGGCAGCCTCCCGGTTGCCCAGCGTTTCAAAGATCAGGCCCGACTGGTAAAGGGGCAGAAAGGAATTAACGCCGTTTAATCGGCCGGGGGACATTTGCAGCGCTTTCTGATATTGCTCCAGAGCCGGTTCATACATGGCGTTCTGTTTATAAATATTGCCCATCAGATAGATAAAGTCCGTGACGGAAGAAAATTCATCATAAATTCCTTCAAAGCCAAGTGCGATATCGGCCTGCCCTGTCCGTAACAGCGCATTGCCGTAGGAAACCACCATAGCCTGCACATAGGCAAGTTCCGGGTCCAGATCAAATTCCAGCCCCCTGTCATAGTAGGTGCAGGCACGGGCAAAATCCTCCAGCATTTCGCAGGTTTTTCCGAGCTGATAGTAGAGATACGGATTATCCGGATCTGTATCGGCCTGCTTTTCAAGGAGAGTGAAATTGCGCCTGAATTTGGCAGTCCGCTCCTCGGGCGTCATGTCGTAGCCTGTGTGGAGCAGGGTTGTATGAAGCAGAAGCGCCGGGATCTCATGTCCGCGGATGGGCGTAAGCTGCTCGTGGATAATGCCTGTATAGTGATAGAGTTTTCTGTTAAAAAAACGTTCCGTGTAATCAATGTTATTAAGGGTCAGAACGCCGTTTTCCGTAGTCAGATTTTCCCGTGACACACTGCCAACGTTTTCAGCCAGATGCTTGCGAAAATAGTTAAGTTCTTCCACATTAATTTCCTTGATAACCTCGTCGCAGTCGATCATAAAGATCCAGTTATTGGAGGCATTTCGCAGGGAAAAATTCCTGGCGGCCGAGAAATCGTCACACCACGCAAAGTCGAGCACCTTATCTGCATATTTGGAGGCAATTTCCTTCGTGCGGTCCGTGGAGCCGGTGTCCACTACCACAATTTCAAAACCATAGGGCTTGATGGAAGCCAGGCATTTTTCGATGCGGGCTTCTTCATTTTTAGCGATAATGCATACGGATATGGGATGCATGAAGGTCTCCTTTACAGTTACGTTCTTTTAATCCTTGCGACGCAAGCTGTTGGGCTCGCGTCAATGAAACTCGCAGGAAAAGTAAATGTCGGCTTCGCCGCCGCTTCCTTTTCCTCTGCGGATATTATATCATGAATGGAAACCGTAGTGAAGAATATTTGGGGAAGAGCGGTGAGGAATGCGGGAACGGATTTTGTGATAACAGAAAATATGCACAATACCATATTTTGTATTTTTTGTCTTATTTTACCCCGTTGGATACTATATTTTGTCTAAGGACAGATGGAACACGAAATTTCGTCAGTTCATTTTCTATAATGAGAATTTGCAAAAGAATTGCGGCGGCAGGAAATTTGTGGTATATCTTTTTCATGGCTTTTATATAGGCACATCTTTTATTCTATTAATTCTTTTAATTTCAGAAAGGAAAGCATATCTATGAATGAAAAATCAAATCAGGAATTTAGAAACGCCAGTGGAAGGATTCCCTACCACATGACCAATGATTATTTGTTTCGGGCTGTTTTACAGTCAAACAACAAAGCACTCAGGGGATTGGTATGTTCTTTGCTGCATCTGTCTGAAAAGGAGGTACATTCTGTCGAAATAGCGAACCCCATTGTATTGGGAGAGGCTGTCAGGAATAAGGAATTTCGACTGGACATCAATGTAGTTTTAAATAACAATACCCTGATTAATCTGGAAATGCAGATTGCCAATAAATTAAACTGGCGGGAACGCTCTGTCATGTATCTGTGCCGTTCCTTTGACCAGTTGAACCACGGACAGGACTATTCGGAAGTGAAACCTGTTGTACATATTGGGTTTTTAAATTATACACTGTTTGAGGATACGCCGGAATTTTACACCACATACAAGCTGATAAATGTGAAAAGCAATCGGGAATACACTGACAGTCTTACGCTGCATGTGATAGACCTGTCGCATATAGAGCTGGCGTCGGAGGAAGACAGGAAGTATCATATTCATGAATGGGCAATGCTTTTTAAGGCGGATACCTGGGAGGAAATCAGGATGATTGCATCAAAAGACAAATATCTGGAGGAGGCGTCGCAGACTATGTTTCGAATGAGTGCAGATGATTTGGTGCGAAAGCGGTGCCGGGATCGGGAGGAGTATTATCAGGACCTGCGCAACTATGAGCGCGCGATAGAGGAAGGGGAAAAGAAGCGCGAGTTGGAGAGATTGGAGCATGAGCAGGACCTGCGCAACTATGAGCGCGCGATAGAGGAAGGGGAAAAGAAGCGCGAGTTGGAGAGATTGGAGCACGAACAGGAGCGGATGAAATATGAAACGGCACTCAGGGAGCAGGCCGAACAGATTCGCCGGCTTTCTGAGGAGATCGAGCGCCTGAAAAAACAGTAAAAAGGGAGTAAAAAACAGGAGCAGGATTCTTTTCTATATTTTCTTTGGCTGTAAGGTCTGATTTGTGGTAAGATATTATAGAAAAAGAAAAAAGAGGGAGACAGAAATGAAATATGCATTGATTGGCTGCGGCCGCATTTCACCAAATCATATAGCGGCGGCACAGAACAATAAATTGGAGCTGGTGGCGATCTGCGATACTGATCCCGCATGTATGGAAGATAAAGTACGCAAATTTAAGCTGGATGAGAGCGTGAAGCGGTATACGGATTATCAGGAAATGATAGAAAAGGAGAAGCCGGAGCTTGTGGCCATCTGTACGGAGAGCGGGAAGCATGCGCAGATTGCGCTGTTTTGCATCGAGCATGGCTGTAACTGTATTATAGAAAAACCCATTGCGCTTTCCATTGCAGACGCAGACGCCATCATATCGGCATCCATCAAGCATCATGTGAAGGTCAGCGCCTGTCACCAGAACAGGTTTAATAAATCGGTGCAGATCATACGGGAAGCCATTGATATGAATCGGTTCGGGAGACTGTTTTATGGGACGGCTCATATCAGATGGTGCAGAAACCACGAATACTACGACAGGGCGTCCTGGCGCGGCACATGGGAGCAGGACGGCGGTGCGCTGATGAACCAGTGTATTCACAATATTGATCTGCTCCGTTGGATGATGGGCGGCGAGATCGAAGAGGTGGTCGGCATGACGGACCGGCTGAACCATGACTATATCGAAGCCGAAGATATGGGCATTGCGCTGATTAAATTTAAAAACGGAAGCTACGGTATTGTGGAGGGCACTACGGACATTTACCCGAGCAATTTGGAGGAGACACTGTATATTTTCGGAGAAAAGGGAACGGTCAAGGCGGGCGGCCAGTCGGTCAATGTGATCGAGGAGTGGAGATTCTCGGATCTTCTGGACGATCCTGAGCAGGTGAAACAGAAATTCCATGAGAATCCGCCCAATGTATACGGCTATGGCCATACGCCGTTGTATGCGGATGTGATCAACGCCATCACGCAGGACAGGCAGCCGTATGTCACGGCGATGGATGGAAAGCGGGCGCTGGAGCTTGTGCTTGCCATATATAAGTCGGCGGCGCAGGGGGGCAGCGTGAAATTTCCGCTGGAGGAATGCGCGACGACAGATTTTAAGGGGAGATTTTAAGATGTCCTATTTTGTTCACGAGAGCAGTTATATAGACGAGAATGTAAAGATCGGTGAAGGCACGAAGATATGGCATTTCTGTCATGTACAGTCGGGCGCGGAGATCGGAAGCGGTTGTGTGCTGGGGCAGAATGTGAATGTCTCCAACCATGTAAAAATCGGAAACGGCGTTAAAATTCAGAACAACGTTTCCCTCTATGAAGGAGTGGAGCTGGAGGATGATGTGTTCTGCGGCCCTTCCTGCGTTTTCACCAATGATCTGACGCCCCGTGCAGCCTATCCGAAAGGGCGGGAAAACTATAAAAAAACGCTGATAAAGAAAGGCGCCAGCATAGGAGCCAATGCGACAATCGTGTGCGGCCATACGGTTGGCAGATACGCCATGGTAGCGGCCGGTTCCGTGGTGACAAAGGATGTGCCGGATTATTGTCTGGTAAAGGGGATACCGGCTAAGGTATGCGGTAAGGTGGATGAGAGGGGAAATATCCTCTGACCGGCTTGTGGGTCAATCAGCCCGGCAGTCCGGCGAGCATTTCTCTGACACGGTCCCGATAGGTGTGCGTTGCGGCTACCTGATCGTGGCCGTTTTTAGCGATGGCCAGTCTTTCTTCCTCATGCGTCAGGTAATATTCTATTTTTTGAAGCAGATCCCGCTCGCTTTCATAGTATTCAAAGTCTACCCCAGGGGTAAAGTTTTCGAGAAAATCCTCCTGATAATTGCTAAGCAGAAAACCGCCGCTGCCCATGATGTCGAAGGCCCGAAGCGGTATGCCGCTTTTAATGCTGCGCAGGGAGATATTCAGGTTTATGCGGCTTTTCTTAAAAACAAGAGGCATCTCAGAGTAGTAGTCTGCGGTGCCGTGATTGCGCAGATTCGGCAGTGAGAAAGCCGGATCAAGGGTAAAAAGATCCAGAGTATATTTTTGGGTAATTCCGGTCAGCAGGCGGAGCCGTTCCAGACCGGTGAGCTTGCGGTTGATCACATATTGGGCGTAGAGATATTCTCTTGTTTCCACGCCGTCGGGGTTGGGATCCATCGGCAGGGCGCGATACAACTCTTCCATAATGGGAGACAATGACTCCTGAATGAAATTGCAGCCCTGTACATTCATCTGGGCCTGCATCAGTCCTTCCAGATACCCCTTAGCGTAGGGAGAAAGGTTCTCCATACGGTCAAAGAAATTATGGGACTCGGTGTAGAGCGAGCCAACAAAAGAGATATCATAGGCAGAGGCGGGAGAGCCGAGGGCGTCAAGACGATTTGTATTTGCCGCCATGGGCAGATAGTGAACGGTTTTGATGCCGGCTGCATTAAATTCCCGGCACAGCGCCCGGTCAAATACATGGATGGCGTTACAGGGATTGATGGCCGTGTAGGAATAGAGCATCACGTAGGGGCTGTCATAAATCCAGGAGATATAGGGCAGTCCTTCGCGTTTGCACACGTTGGAAACCAGAGGAAAATAGTTAAAGGAGAAGACGGCGTCGGGTACGGTCTCATGCAGTCTGGAGGCGAGAGCCTTCTCAATTTCTTCGTCTCTTCGGGCGTCTTTATTGGAGAAAGGGAAACAGACGACTTCGTGCCCTTCTTCGGTAAAAGCGTCTTTCATGTCGGCGTTGCCGAAGCTTGCCCATTCAATAAAAAGTATTTTCATGATTGCTCCTTCCCTTGGGTGTTTTGTGTATATTCTAACACAAAGCCTGGGCATTTACAAAAGCAGGGAAGGTTTTACAGATGAGAATTTGATGAAACCGAAGTGTATCTAATTGCGTGCAGACCTTGCTATTTAACTGGAATCATACTATAATAGCCGCAGAGAAAAACAAGCGGAGCGGGATACAGGAAACGAAAGGATAAACGAGATGGCGGGAATAATTGAGGTGCGGGATTTAAGCAAAACCTTTGAGACCGACGACGGTAAGGTGGAGGCGCTGCAGAATATTTCACTGTCTGTTCAGGCGGGCGATATCTATGGCATTATCGGCATGTCGGGAGCGGGCAAGAGTACGCTGGTGCGCTGTCTGAACTATCTTGAGAGACCTACCTCCGGCACGGTGGAGATCGAAGGCAGAGCGCTGGGAGCGTTGACGGAGAGCCAGCTTCGGGAAACCAGAAGAGACATCTCCATGATTTTCCAGCATTTTAATCTGTTGATGCAGAAAAGCGTGATAGACAATATCTGTTTTCCGCTGGTGATCGGCGGCATGAAGAAAAAGGACGCGAAAAAGAGGGCGGAGGAGCTTTTGAAGATCGTGGAACTGTCGGAGAAAGCGACGGCTTATCCTTCCCAGCTTTCCGGCGGTCAGAAGCAGCGGGTGGCTATTGCCAGAGCCCTTGCGGCGAATCCGAAGATTCTGCTTTGCGACGAGGCCACAAGCGCGCTTGATCCGCGTACGACACAGTCCATTTTGCAGCTGTTAAAAGATATAAATAGAAATTATGGTATTACCATTGTCATTATCACCCATGAAATGTCGGTGGTCAGGGAAATCTGTTCTCATGTGGCCATTATCGGCGAGGGCCGGTTGGTGGAGCAGGGGCGTGTCTCCGAAATTTTTGCCCACCCGAAGACGCCGGAGGCGAAGGAGCTTATCTTAAAAGGAAGCGGAACGGACAGACGTACGCTGGAGGACCGGCAGAAAGAACTGATGAAGGGGAAATGCTGCGTCCGCATCGTTTTTTCCGTCAATTCTTCCTTTGAGCCGGTGATTGCAAACATGGTGCTTAAGTTTGGGCAGCCCATCAATATTCTGCGGGCGGACACCAAAAACGTGGAAGGGATTGCCAGAGGCGAGATGATTTTGAGTCTGCCCGACGATCATGAGATACAGGAGAAGATGAAGTCCTATCTGACAGAGAGGGGACTGGCGGTAGAGGAGGTGAACGGCTATGTGGACCAGTGATCTGACCTTGATGATGCTGGAGGGCGTGCGTGACACGCTGCTTATGACATTAATGTCAACTTTATTCGGCTATCTGCTGGGACTGCCCTGGGGGATTGTGCTGGCGGTAACGGACAAGTCGGGAATCAGGCCAAATGCCGTTATCTATAAAATACTGGATGTGGTGGCCAACATTATGCGGAGTATTCCGTTTTTGATTCTGTTAATTCTGGTGATGCCCATTACCAGGGCCATCGTTGGCAAGACAACCGGATCGGCTGCGACGATTGTGCCGCTTACGCTGGCGGCGGCGCCTTTTATCGGGCGTATGATCGAGTCTTCCATTAAGGAAGTGGATCATGGCGTGGTGGAGGCTGCCCAGAGTATGGGGGCGGGTACATTTACCATCATATGGAAGGTGCTGTTGGTGGAGGCAAGGACGTCGATTCTGGTGGGCGTTACCATTGCCATCGGCACGATACTCGGCTATTCCGCCATGGCAGGCGTAGTCGGCGGCGGCGGACTGGGCGATATTGCCATGCGGTACGGCTATTACCGCTATGAAACGCTGATCATGATTGTCTCGGTGGTGCTTCTGGTGATATTGGTACAGATTTTTCAGACGCTGGGGATGCGGCTGTCCGTCCGGCTGGATAAGAGAAAGTAGCACGTGCAGGAGTGATAAAAACCGTGCCAAAGCGCCGGTTTTAATAGAGGGAGGAGGAAAAATTATGAAAAAGAAATGGATCGTAACTGTAGTAACGGCGGCGCTCGCATTGGGTGCGCTTACGGGCTGCGGCGGAAAGAAGGACGACGGCACAATCACGGTGGCGGCTTCCGCTACGCCTCATGCGGAGATTCTGGAGCAGGTGAAGCCGATTCTCGCAGAGCAGGGCTATACTCTGGAGGTAACGGTTTTTAACGACTATGTACAGCCCAATCAGGTAGTGGAAAGCGGCGAATTTGACGCCAACTATTTCCAGCATATTCCTTATCTGGATTCCTTTAATGAGGAGCAGGGCACCCACCTTGTAAATGCGGGCGGCATCCACTATGAGCCCTTTGGGATTTATCCCGGAACCAAGAGTGATCTTTCTCAGATCGCGGAGGGAGACACCATTGCGGTTCCCAACGATACCACCAATGAGGCGAGAGCTCTTCTTCTTTTACAGGACAACGGCATCCTGACTCTGAAAGACGGCGTAGGCCTTGAGGCCACCGTGCGCGATATCGAGGAGAACCCTCACAACTTGGAGATTCAGGAGCTGGAAGCGGCGCAGGTGCCCCGCGTAAAGGATGAGGTTGCCTTTGTGGTGTTAAACGGAAACTATGCGATGGAGGCGGGCTTTTCCGTTGCGAAGGATGCGGTGGCTTACGAGCAGTCCGATTCCGAGGCGGCAAAGACCTACGTGAATGTGATTGCGGTTAAGGAAGGCAGCGAGAACAACGAAGCGATCAAGGCGCTGGTGGATGCTCTCAAATCCGATGCGGTTAAAGAATACATAAACAATACCTACGACGGCGGCGTGATTCCCTTTGAATAAAAGAGGAAGCGAAAGCATGCCGGCCTGGAGATACTGACTGTAAAAAGACGTTTCCTGTGGGAGGCGTCTTTTTTGGAAAGGAACACATATGTCCCTGCAATTTTATTTTGGCGCTTCGGGCGCGGGAAAGAGCAAAAAGCTGCATGATGATATCATTGAGGAATCCCTTCGCCATCCGGAAAAAAACTATCTGCTGATTGTGCCGGATCAGTTTACCATGCAGACGCAGATGGATCTGGTGGTGGAGCATCCCCGCCATGCGATTATGAATATTGACGTTTTAAGCTTTGGAAGACTGACCCATCGCGTTCTGGAAGAAGTGGGCGGAGAGGATCTGCCGATTCTGGATGATACGGGAAAGAGTCTGGTGCTTCGCAAGGTGGCGGGAAGAGAGCGGGAAAATCTTAAGGCGCTCGGAAGCCATCTGCATAAAATCGGCTATATTCATGAAGTGAAATCCGCCCTTTCTGAATTTATGCAGTACGGCGTTGGGGAGAAGGAACTGGAAACGCTGATGGCATACGCCAGGGACAGAGGCGCCCTTTACTACAAATTGCAGGATTTGCAGTTTTTGTACCGGGCTTTTCGGGAATATATAAGCGGCCGCTTTATCACCACGGAAGGAACCCTTGACAGACTGCGCGCCGCGCTGCCAAAATCTGAAATTGTGAAGGGCAGTGTGATCGCCTTCGACGGTTTCACGGGTTTTACGCCGATTCAGAATCAGGTGATTTCGGACTTATTGAAACTGACTGAGAAGGTGATTGTCACGCTTACCATGGACGAGAGGGAGAACCCTTATCGCCCGGAGGGGGAGCAGAAGCTTTTTTATCTGAGCCAGAAGACGACGGCAGCTCTGTGCAGACTGGCGAAGGAAGCCGGGATTCTGGAAGAGGAGGCTGTCTGGTGTCTGGAAAAGAAAGAGGGAAGACTGCCGCGGTTTGCCTGTAATGCGGAGCTGGCCCATCTGGAGCGCAATCTGTTCCGATATCCGCCGCAGGCCTACGGAGGGGCGGCTGAAAAGATTCATCTCGTGGAAGCATCGACGCCTGCGCAGGAGCTGCGCCAGACCTGTATCGAAATTCGCAGGCTGCTCATGGAATCCGAGGATTTATGCTACCGTGATATCGCGGTAGTGACGGGAAACATGGAGGTGTACGGCAGGGAAGCGCAGGAAGTGTTTGCCCGGTTTGACATTCCCGTTTATATTGATCACACGCGAGGGATTTTGGGAAATCCCTTTACGTCTTATCTGCGAAGCGCGCTTCGGATTCTTCTGGAGGATTTCAGCTTTGACGCAGTCTTTCACTATCTTCGCACAGGGCTTGCGGATTTTGAGAGGGAAGAGGTGGACAGGCTGGAAAATTATATTCGCCGTTTTGGCATCAGAGGACGGAAACGCTGGAGTGAAGCCTTTACCTACCGGGAAGAAACGCCGGAAGGGGAGGACACGTCGTCAGAGTGGCTGGACGCCTGCAACGTCATGCGGGAGCGTCTGATGAAACAGCTTACCCCGTTCCTGGTACCTTTAAAAAGGGCGGACGATATGGTGCATGCTCTCTATGAATTTCTTGTGCTAAATGAGATACAGCAAAAACTGGCCGCCTGTGAGAATGTCTTTCAGGAGGCGGGAGACCTGGCAAGGGCTAAAGAGTACGGGCAGATTTATCCGCTGGTGGTTGATCTGCTGGATCAGATGGAGGGGCTGCTTACCGGGGAGGAAATGACCCTGAAAGAGTTTGCGGATATTTTGGATTCTGGGCTGATGGAGATTACGGTGGGGACGATTCCCCAGAATGTGGACCGTATTCAGGTGGGTGATATTGAGAGAACCCGGCTCAAACAGGTCAGGGTGCTTTTCTTTCTCGGCGTGAACGACGGCAATATCCCGAAAGGTTCCGGCGGCGGCATTATTTCAGATATCGACAGGGAATTTTTGCGGGAGTCGCAAATTGAGCTGGCGCCCTCCCCCAGAGAACAGATGTATATCCAGCGGCTTTATCTTTACCTGAATATGACGAAGCCTTCGCAGGCTCTTTATCTTTCCTGGGCCAGAGTGGGGGAGGACGGCAGGGCGCTGCGCCCCGCCTATCTGGTGGACATGGTGAAAGGGCTGTTTCCGGCCTTGACGCCGGAGCGGCCGGAGGGAGCGCCTGCGCAGGAACAGATTATGAGCGGAGCGGACGGAATCGGCTTTTTCACGGATATTTTACGGGAGTATGCGGCGGGGCGGCTGGATACGGAAGGACGAAGGACGTTTTATACCTTTTACCGTTGTTACGAGGAGAATCCGCAGTATCGGGAGCGGATTTCCGGGCTTGTAGAGACGGCTTTTGCAAGGCATGAGGACAGGCCGTTGTCAAGAGCGGCGGCTACAGCCCTCTACGGCGCGTCGCTTTTAAACAGCGTGAGCCGGCTGGAAAAGTACGCGGCCTGCGCCTACGCGCATTTTCTGCAGTACGGCCTGCGCCTGCGGGAGCGGGGAGAGTACAGCTTCGAGGCGGCGGATATGGGTAATCTTTTTCACGGCGTATTGGAGACTTTTTCGGATAAGCTGGCGGAAGGCGGCTATACCTGGTTTGACTTTCCAAAGGAAGAGGGACGCAGGCTGGTGGCGGAGGCGCTTACCGCCTGCGCGGCGGCCTATGGGGAGACTATTCTTTACAGCAACGCCAGAAACCAGCATTTGCTGAAACGGATCGAGCGCATTCTGAACCGTACCGTACAGACTTTGCAGACCCAGCTGCAAAAGGGGCAGTTTCTTCCGGAGGCTTTCGAGGTTTCCTTCGATGTGCTGGAAGATCTGGACGCCTTAAACATTGCGCTGAGCGAGAAGGAGAAGGTGCGCCTGCGGGGCAGGATCGACCGGGTGGATATCGCCGAGACCGAGGATCGGGTATATGTGAAGGTAATCGACTATAAATCGGGTCAGAGGCGGTTCGATCTGGCGGCGCTTTACTATGGGTTGCAGCTCCAGCTTGTGGTTTATATGAATGCGGCGGTGGAGCTTGTGCAGAAAAAGCATCCCGACAAGGATGTAGTTCCCGCGGCCATGCTTTACTATCGGGTAAGCGATCCTGTGGCGGAGGGAGATAATCTGACGCCGGAGGAAATTAATGCGCAGATTTTACAGGAATTAAAGATGACCGGAATAGTCAATAGAAATGACGAAGCCGTCACAATGCTGGATGGAGAGTTTACGGATAAATCCGACATTCTGCCGTTGGAGCGGAAAAAGGACGGAAGCCTCTCTGCTGTCTCCAGTGTCATATCCGAAGAAGACATACATATGGTTTCGAATTATGTAAACTATAAGATCCGCAGTCTGGGCAGGGAAATTCTGGATGGAACCATATCGGTCAATCCCTGTGAGCTGGGTTCGGAAAAGGCGTGCACCTACTGCGCATACAGGCAGGTCTGTGGTTTTGACGCCGGGACAGAAGGGTATCAGCCAAGGCGGCTTGAAAAGCTGAAAGCCCAGGAGGCGCTGGAAAAGATCAGAGAAGTCAGAGCGGAAGATGAGGATAAAACATGGGAATTACTTTTACGGAAACACAGCGACAGGTGATAGAACAGCGCGGCTGTAATCTGCTGGTCTCCGCTGCGGCCGGTTCCGGCAAGACGGCGGTTCTGGTGGAGCGGATTGTAAAGATGGTGTGCGAGGGGGAGAATCCTGTGGATATCGACAGGCTGCTGGTGGTGACTTTCACCAACGCGGCGGCGGCGCAGATGCGGGAGAAGGTGGGCCGTGCCCTGAGCGAGCGGATTTCTCTTGATCCGGCAAACGAGCATTTACAAAGGCAGATGACCCTGCTTTACAATGCGCAGATTACCACCATAGACAGCTTCTGCCTTTTTATTCTGCGCAATCAGTTTCATACCATCGGGCTTGATCCCGGTTTTCGGATAGCGGAGGAGGGAGAGGTGCGGCTTCTCAGGGGGGACGTGCTGGCCGGGGTTATGGAGGAGGCTTACGAGAAGGAAGATCCGGCGTTTTTGCATTGTATGGAGTATTTCAGTCCGGGCAGCAGGGATGAGGCTGTGGAAAAAGAGGTGATGAAGCTTTATGACTTCGCCATGAGCATGCCCTTTCCGGAGCGGTGGCTGGCCCGGAGAAAACAGGATTATCTGCCGGGGACGGAGGAAAAGGAGGAAGAAGGCGCGCAGGCTGAGGAGGAAAAAGGCGCGCAGGCTGAGACGGGAGAGGATGCGTCGGCTGAGACGGCCTGTGAGATTCTGCGCCTTCCCTGGACGGCTGTATTTCTGGAACATGTGCGGCTTATGCTTTCCGGCTGTGTGGAGAAGCTGTCCGCGGCGGTGAAGCTTTGCGAGGAGCCGGACGGCCCTTATTTTTACGCCCCGCTTCTGGAAAAGGAGCGGGAAATGGCGGAAGAGCTTTTGCGCGCCTGCGGCGGGGCAGCGGATGGCGGATCCTGCGCTGACAGCGGTGGGGCGGCGTACGCCCTCAGCTACGACGCGATTTGCGGCGCCTTTGGGGCGGCGGCCTTTGACAGGCTGCCTTCAAAACGGGACAGCGCGGTTTCTCCTGCCAGACGGGAAGCGGCAAAGGGGCTGCGGGACAGTGTGAAGGAAACACTTACAAAGCTGCGGACGCTTTTCTTTAACGGTTCGTCAGAGCAGGTGTGCAGACAGATGGGAAGATGTCAAGCGGCGGTGTCCGCGCTGGTTGATCTGACGCTGGCCTTTAAGGAGGCTTTTGACGCGGCCAAGCGGGAGAGAAATATTCTGGATTTTGACGATATCGAACATTTTGCCTTACAGGTGCTTTTGCGTGAGGAAGAGGGAAATTATGTGCCGACGGAAACCGCTCTTGCTTACAGGAGCCGTTTTCATGAGATTCTGATTGACGAGTATCAGGACAGCAATCTGGTGCAGGAGTATTTGCTGTCCTGTATCAGCGGGGAAGCGGAAGGCCGTTTTAACCGCTTTATGGTGGGCGACGTGAAGCAGAGCATTTATAAATTCCGGCTGGCAAGGCCGGAGCTGTTTCTGGAAAAGCACGAGGCTTACGGGCAGGCGGGAGAAAACGCCATGCGCATTGACCTCCACCAGAATTTCAGAAGCCGTGTGGAGGTTTTAAACAGTGTGAACGCCGTCTTTTCCCGAATTATGGGAAAGGAAGCGGGGGGGATTGTTTACGATGAGCGCGCGGCCCTGCATCCCGGTGCGGCCTATCCGGGCAGAGAAGCAGGACTTCCTTCGGACGTCTTAAACGGGACGGAGCTGCTTTTGTTTCAGGAGCAGAAGGATCTTGCGGGAGTGTCGCCAAAGGAGCAGGAGGCCTACGGCGTGGCCGCCCGGATTAAAAAGCTGCTGCGTGATTTTCAGGTTACGGACAGGGAGACAGGAAAAATGCGTCGTGCCGCCTGCCGGGACATTGTGATCTTACTGCGGACTCTTTCCGGCTGGGACGAGGTATTCAAGCGGGTGCTGGAGGAGGAGGGGATTCCCGTCCATGTAACGTCCAGAACAGGGTACTTTGCGGCCCCGGAGGTACAGGAGCTGCTGCATTTTCTGCGCATTTTGGATAACCCCCTGCAGGACATTCCGCTTTACGGCGTGCTGCACGCGTATCTGGGAGGCTTCTCGGAAGAGGAAATCGCGCTGGTGCGGGCGGCCTGTCCGAAGAACAAATACCTCTACGACGCGCTGAAAGCCTGCAGCGGGGAAAATGCGCAGACAGAAGAAGCAGGACAGGCGGAAGTGTCAGGGCAGACAGAGACGACAGCGGGGGCAGAAGCGGAAGGGCAGGCGGACTGCACAGTTCGGTTGATTGACGCCCGGCTGCGGGATAAAATTTCAGATTTTCTCGGCAGGATAACAAGATACAGGGAGCTTGCCGTCTACCTTTCCGTCCATGAGCTTTTACAGACGATTCTGCGGGAAACCGGCTATCTGTATCATGTGGCGGCAAGACCTGAGGGAAGCAGACGGCGGGCTAATGTGGATATGCTTCTGGTGAAGGCGGCGGATTATGAAAAGACAAGTTATTTCGGACTTTATCATTTTCTGCGCTACATGGAACAGCTGGAAAAATATGAAGTGGATTACGGAGAGGCCGCCGTGCAGGATGAGAATGCGGATGTGGTGCGGATTATGAGCATCCACAAGAGCAAGGGGCTGGAGTTCCCGATCTGTTTTGTGTCGGGACTGGCGCAGAGCTTTGGCAAAAAGGAGAGCGGCGGCACGCTGGTGGCGGACGTGGATGCGGGAGTGGGCGTGGATTATGTCGATCCCGAAGGAAGGGTGAAGAGTAAGAACCTCAGAAAGAATACCATAGCGGTTAAACTGAAACGGGACAGTCTGGCGGAGGAACTGCGCATTCTCTACGTCGCCATGACCAGAGCGGAGGAAAAACTGATTATGACCGGAATGGTCAAAGACTTGCAAAAGACGGCTGCGGCCCTGCTTCCCCTGCGGCGGCGAAGGCAAAAGCTCCTCACCTACGATGTGCTTATGGAACAGGACAGCTTTATGACGCTTCTGCTCTCCGCGCTTGCCGGAAACCGATGTCTGGACGAACTCTATGAAGCCTGCGGCATGGACACCGATGCGGGAAGCCCGGAATATGCGGAAGATCTGGGGTTTTGTGTGAAATTGACCGGCTGGGATTACACGGTGGAAAAAAAGATAGAGGAGACGATTTCGGGGATGGAGGCGAAGAGGAAGCTCTTTTCGGATGAGGTAAAGAGACTGGCGGACGCAAATCTCATGACAAAACTGTCAGATCGTTTTGCCTATGAGTATCCCCATCAGAATTTGAAGAATCTCTACACAAAGACTACCGTTTCGGAATTAAAGATGGCCGGGATGCATGAGAAGGACGAGGCTTCGGCCAGACTTTTCGAAGAGAAACCGGTGGCTCCCTATCTGCCCAAATTTTTAAAAGGCGACGAGCGTGTCAGCGGTTCCATGCGCGGCAGCGCCTTTCACAAGGTGATGGAGCTCATTGATTTCACAAAACTGACTAAAGAGGTCAATGCTGATGCCGCGTCCGCGGAGACGTATTTGCGGGAGCAGATGGAAGAAATGCTGCGGTCGGGCAGACTGTCGCAGGAATATTATGAGACGGTGTCCGTGCCTAAGCTTGTGGCGTTTCTGACCGGCAGGGCGGCGCTTCGTATGGCGGAGGCTGCCCGGGCGGGGAAGCTTTACAAGGAGCAGCCCTTTGTGATGGGGCTTCCCGCCAGCCGGCTGGGGGACGCCTTCCCGTCGGAGGAGATGGTACTGATTCAGGGTATTATCGACGTGTTTTTCGAGGAGGAGGACGGCTTTGTGGTGCTGGATTACAAGACGGACGCCGTGTCAACGCCGGAGGAGCTTGTGAAACGGTATCAGGTACAGCTTGACTATTACAGTGAAGCGCTGGAGCAGATCTCGGGTTATCCCTTGGAAAAGGGGTCGAAACCCGTGAAGGAGCGGATTCTCTATTCCTTCAAGCTGGGGCGGGAGATCACGGTGATACCGGAAAAGGCCGGCCGGACATCTGTTCTCCTTTGAACTTTTTCTTGAAATGCGGGTACGCTTCCTATATAATTTTAAATAGTGAGATAATTCGGAGCATGGGTACTAAATTTCGGAATAAAAGGAGAAGAAACGATGAGATTAGTAACACGATCGGATTTTGACGGGCTGGCCTGCGGTGCGCTTTTAAAGGAAGTCGGCCTGATTGACAGTTGGAAATTTGCGCATCCAAAGGATCTGCAGGACGGACTTGTGGAGATTAACGAGAACGATGTGCTGGCAAACGTTCCCTTTGTAGAGGGGTGCGGTCTCTGGTTTGACCATCATTCCAGCGAGCACGAGCGCAACGAGCTTAAGGGGAAGTATAAAGGCGAGAGCCGGATCACGCCTTCCTGTGCGCGTATTATTTACGAATATTACGGCGGAGAGGAGCGGTTTTCCCATTTTGACGACATGATGGTGGCTGTGGACAAGGTGGATTCCGGCAACCTGACCATAGACGAGATTCAGAATCCCGAAGGCTGGATTCTGGTGGGCTTTCTTATGGATCCCCGCACAGGCCTCGGCAGATGGCGTAACTTCACGATTTCCAACTATCAACTGATGGAGAAGTTGATGGAGTGCTGCCGCACCATGAGCACGGAAGAGATTCTTGCCCTGCCCGACGTGCAGGAGCGCATTGAAATCTATCACGAGCAGGATCAGAAGTTCAAGGAGATGGTAAAGGCCCATACGCGGGTGGAAAAAGATGTGATTATCTCCGACCTGCGGGGCGTTGATCCGATCTATTCCGGCAACCGTTTCCTGATTTACAGCATGTATCCTGAGCAGAACATTTCCGTCTGGATTGTCAACGGCCGCGGCGGAAAAGGCTGTTCAGCGGCGGTGGGCTACAGCGTTTTAAACCGCACCTCTCATGTAAATGTGGGAAGCCTGATGCTGAAATATGGCGGCGGAGGCCATATGGCGGTGGGAACCTGTCAGTTTTCGGACGAGGTGATGGATGAAAAGCTTCCGAAGCTTCTGGATGAGCTTGTGAATTATGATACATACTACAAACAGTGATGAACAGTGATCGAAAGAATGAGCAACTGAATAGAAAGACCCAGGCCCCGAAAAGCAATTTTTCGGGGCTTACGCTTCTCCCCTTGCTATTTTCCGTAGTCTGCGTCGTATTTACGGTGATGATGGCGGGATATGTCCTGTGGTTTTATCAGGGAGGATATGAGGAAGAGACGGCGGGAGAAACGTATGACAGATACTATATCATGATTACCCGAGAAGGGAAATCCGCCTTTTGGCAGTCCGTTTATCAGGGAGCCTGCGAGAGGGCGCTTGAGGAGAACGTTTATGTGGACTGGCTGGGCAGCGACCAGCTGCAGGGATACAGCGTGGAAGAGCAGATGGAAATAGCCATTGCTTCCGGGGTGGACGGGATTATTGTGACAGCCGATGAGAATGAGACGCTGCGAAAGCTGATCGACCGGGCGGCGGAAAACGGGATTCCCGTAGTAACGCTTTACGGGGATAATACTCAGAGCGCCCGCTGCAGCTTTGTGGGTGTGGGCGGCTATAATCTGGGAAGAGAGTACGGGAGGCAGGCGTTAAAAATCGTGCAGGAGCGGCTTGCCGATATGACGGAGCGCCCTATAAGAGTGACTCTTTTGGTCAATTCCTATGCGAACAGTTTGGATCAGAATATTATCTATTCCGGCATTCAGGAGGCCATAGAGCAGGAGCGGGGGGACGCGGTGATCGAGATATCCTTACAGTCCGTGGACGATACCAACGCCTTTTCGGTGGAGGAGTCTGTCCGTGATATTTTCATGGGCGGGAACGTGCCGGATATTCTGATCTGCCTCAACGAGCTGAATACCACCTGCGCCTATCAGGCGGTGGTGGACTATAACAAGGTGGGCGTGGTCAGTATTCTGGGACAGTACACCTCGGACACCATATTAAACGCCATAGACAGGAACGTGATTTACGCCACCGTAAATATTGACACGCCGCAGATGGGCGGCTTTTGTATCGACGCTTTGCAGGAATATCATGATCTTGGCTATACAAGCCAGTATTTTACGGCGGATATCAGTCTGATTACCAAAGACAATGTGGACGAGTATCTGAGGGGAGAGGAGCCGGAAAGCGATGAATAAAATACGAAATCTCTCCCTGCAGGTAAAAATCAGCAGCATTTATATCTTTACGAATCTGCTCGTGGTGATGGTAAATATTTTTCTGATCATCGGCATCAACAGCATGTCCGGCCGGCTGGATATGGTGTATCAGGGAAACCGCCATCTGAACGATTTTTCCGATGCCGTGGACGCGCTGCAAAGCAGCATGACGGATTATCTGAACGCGAAAACCAGCCATTCGCTGGAAAACTATTATCGGAGCGAAGCTCTTTGCAGAAATATGGTGGCGGATTTAAACGAGGAGGTGACGGGCCGCTCTTTCGACCGTATGGAGAGAAATATCCGGCATATGAGCGAGCACTATCTGGAGGAGGTGGCGCAGGCGGTGGAGGCCAAGCGTGGCCGTAACGTGGAAAAATACCGATTCCATTACGAGAACGCGGCCAGAATGTATGGCTATATCGGCGCCTATCTCTCCAATCTGAACATGGAGCAGTTTCGCAGCAATACCGAGCGTTACAGCGATCTTTTGCAGCGGTTCCGACTGTTTGAGGCGGTGTCCGTCATTACGATCGTTCTGGTGATGTTCTGCAATGTGGGTATTATTATCCGATTTGTGGGCGCGCTGATCCGGCCTGTGAAAAAGCTGGCGGGGCAGGCGGACGAGGTAGCCAGGGGAAACTTTGCCATTGAGCTTCTTCCCGTGGAATCCCAGGATGAGGTTGGCGTCGTGACAGGGGCGTTCAATTCCATGGTGGTGAGTATCGGCAGATATATCGAAAAACTGCGGGAGAGCATGGAAGCGGAGCGGGCCTTAAAGGAGCGGGAGCTTCTGATGGAGGGCCATTTGAAGGACGCAAGGCTTAAATATCTGCAGGCGCAGATCAATCCCCATTTTCTTTTTAATACGCTAAACGCAGGCGCGCAGCTTTCCATGATGGAGGGCGCGGACAGAACCTATGAATACATTCAGAAGGTGGCGCAGTTTTACAGATATAATATGAAAAAAAGCGAGGAGACGGTGACCATAGCGGAAGAAGTGGAAATGGTGGATTCCTACATTTATATTCTGAACGTGCGGTTTGCCGGAGACATTCATTATGAAAAGCATATCGACGAAGCCCTTCTGTCGGTGGAAATGCCCGGTATGATTTTACAGCCCATCGTGGAAAACTGTGTCAATCACGGCATACGGGAGATGGGAGACAAGGGTGTGATTGTGCTGTCTCTTTATGAGAAAGAAGGACGGGTATGCATCAGTGTGAAGGATAACGGCGTGGGCATGAGCGAAGAGACCATCCAGAAAGTACTTTGCGGGACATACCGGGAGGAGGACATGGCGTCCGGCGGAAACGGCGTGGGTATGGATAATGTGATTTCCCGCATGAAGCTTTTTACGGACGACGAGAATGTGATTACCGTCAGGAGCGAAGAAGGAAAAGGTACGGAAGTGTGCTTCTATCTGCAAAGGACCGGGCAGCCGGAAAAAGGGGGTAACGATGGGCCACTATAAAATTATGCTGGCGGATGATGAGGGAATTGTAATAGATTCCCTGAAATTTATCATAGAGAAGGAATTTGGGGATACCTGTACCGTTGAGTTTGCAAAAACCGGGAGAAGCGTCATTGAGCTGGCCGAGAGGTACAGGCCGGATATCGCCATCATGGATATTCAGATGCCCGGCATCAACGGGATTGAGGCTATGCGGGAAATCCGCGGGACAAATCAGAGCGTGGTTTTTATTGTCATGAGCGCGTATGACAAGTTTGATTATGCCAAGGAGGCTATCAAGCTGGGCGTTCTGGAATATATCACCAAGCCTATGGAGAAGACCAGAATCATTGCCGCCCTGAAAAAGGCCATGGCCCAGATCGACAAAGAGAGGGATAAGCGCAGCAACGATCTGTTAATCCGGGAAAAGCTTGAGACCGTCATGCCGATTATAGAAAACGGCCTTCTCTATAATCTTCTTTTTCAGGAGCATTTTCAGGAAGATATCGAAAATTACAAGCAGCTTCTCGGAATCGGCCGGAATCATGCCTATATGCTGGCGGTGATCTGTGGGGAAAGTCAGGAAGGAAACCATATGACCAATGCCGTGGGCAGCAGCGTGAAAATGCAGCAATACGGCGATCTGCTCAGAGAATATTTAAAGGAGGCGTACCCCGGCGTGATTTTGGGTATGCCCATGGCCAATAAGCTGCCGGGACTGATGCCCTGCGAGGAAGCGCAGATGACCTACGAGGAGAGAATCGCCCTGATTGAGAAATCAAGAGAACTTGTCAGAGAGCTAAAAAAGCGGACGCAGATCAGCTTCCGCATCGGCATCAGCGCCATCGCGCCGCTGGAGGAGGCAAGGGAATCCTACAAAGAAGCCATAAACGCCTTGATCATGACGACGGGCAGCGTGGCTCATGTGGATGATCTGCCCATCGGCTGTACCCATGAGGAAACCTATCCCGTAGATATGGAGAAGAAGCTTTTTGCAGAGGTGAAAAACGGGGAAAAGGATCATGCCATGGCTACGGCGGAGACTTATTTTGATCTGATTGCGGGCCTGCACGGGGAGTATCTTATGAACATCCGTCTGAAAGTTCTGGAGTTTGTGCTTTATGCGGAGTATATCGCCTATAATTCCGGGGGCATGGTTTACGAGTTTCGGGACAGGGCGGATTATCTGCCCACGGTGATGGGTATGGAAGAACTGCCTGCCCTGCGCAAATGGTTTACGGATAAGATTGGGGAAGCCTGCCGCAATGTGAATACAAAGGCGTCGGAGAAGTCTTTGGGCGCGGTGGAGGCGGCGAAATCCTATATTCAAAATAATTACAGCAGGGATATTTCACTGGATGAGGTATCCCACACGGTCAATATCAGCCCTTACTATTTCAGCAAAATTTTCAAGGAGGACGTGGGGGAGGGCTTTGTGGAATACCTGACAAAAATCCGTATGGACAAGGCCAAGGAACTGCTTACCACAACGGAGTGTTCCATGAAGGAGATCTGTTCCATGGTGGGATATGCAGACCCCAACTATTTCAGCCGCTCCTTTAAGAAAAATGTGGGCGTGACGCCTACGGAATATAAATGTGAGAAGGGCGAGAAGAACCTTTGAAGACGTCTTGCCATCGGACGGGACTCCGGGAAGTTTCATGTCCTGCAGGGGGAAGCGGAGGGATAATATGGAAAAAAGAATCAGCGGCCTGCTTATGGCGCTAATATTGCTGCTTACGGCGGCCGGCTGCGGCACGGTGGAAAGCGGCCGGGAAAGTGAGGCCGGTGAAGAGAAAAAAATACAGATCGGCATGAGCTTCGACTCGTTTGTCATTGAAAGATGGCAGAGAGACAGGGACGTGTTTGTCTCCGTTGCAAAGGAGCTGGGGGCGGAAGTCAATGTTCAGAATGCCAACGGCGTGGTGGAGGAGCAGAAGAAACAGATCGACTATTTTATTCAGAAGGGAATGGACGTGATCGTCATTATTGCCATTGATCCGGCGTCCCTGCGGGAATCGGTGAAAAAAGCGAAAGACGCGGGAATCAAGGTGGTGTCTTACGACAGGCTGATCAACGATGCGGACGTGGATCTGTATATTTCCTTCGATAATGAGATGGTGGGGGATATGATGGCAAGAGCGCTGGTGGAGGAAGGCATAGACGGCGGCAATGTAATTATGATCGGCGGTTCTCCCACGGATAATAACGTGCCGTTAGTGGAGGGCGCCTTTAAAAGAGTCATGTCGAAAAACAGGGTGACAATTCTGGACTCCGTTCATGCCGATAACTGGCGGGCGGAGGAGGCGGCTGCCTATATTTATGCCAATCCGTTAAAGGTGGCCCAGGCGGACGCCATCATGTGTGGCAATGACGATCTGGCTACCCAGGCTGTACGTGCTCTGGCGGAGACCCGCCAGGCGGGCAACATGCTTGTGGTGGGACAGGACGCGGATCTGGCCGCCTGCCAGAGAATCGTAGAGGGCACCCAGGTCATGACAGTCTATAAGCCGGTGGAGCGTCTGGCCACCCGGGCCGCGGAGGAAGCGGTGGCTCTGGCCAGAGGCGAAGAGATTGCCGCAGAAGATATGACTACGATTACCAGCGGCGCATACCGGGTTCCCTATATCGCGCTGGAACCTGTCAGTGTTAAGCGGGATAATATCGACGAGGTGATCATCGGCAGCGGCTTCCATTTAAAGGAAGATGTGTATCTGAATGTGCCGGAACAGATGCCGGAGTAGCATTTTATTGCTGGACATAGGAAAAAACGCAAGATAATGCTAGTACATTTCTCCCGCATCATTCTTAAAAAGTAAAAATGTACAGAGTTTCAAAAATTATTCCTATTTTTTTTGTGGTATATTGAAGGTGCGAAAAAAATTCGCGGTAAACACATATTAAAAAGGGAGGAAAACTAAGACATGAAAAGAAAAGTATTAGGTATGGTACTTGCAACATCCATGGTTGCAGCTACACTGGTTGGCTGTGGCGGCGGTTCTGAGCAGGCGGCAGCGCCCGCAGCAGACGCACCGGCAGCAGAGGCAGAGGCGCCTGCGGCAGAGGCTGAGACAGAGGCACCGGCAGCAGAGGCTGAGGCAGAGGCAGAGGCGCCCGCAGCAACAGCAAGCGGCAACAAGGTTGGCGTTGCTATGCCTACCAAGGATTTGCAGAGATGGAATCAGGATGGTTCCAACATGCAGGCTGAGCTTGAGGCAGCAGGTTATGAGGTAGACCTTCAGTACGCTTCCAACGATGTAGCTACTCAGGTTTCTCAGATCGAGAACATGATCAACGGCGGCTGCTCCGCACTGGTTATCGCTTCCATCGACGGCGAGTCCCTTACCACAGTTCTTGAGGGCGCAAAGAGCGCAGGCATTCCTGTTATCGCATACGACCGTCTGATCATGAACACAGATGCAGTTTCCTACTACGCTACCTTCGATAACTATATGGTTGGTACGAAGCAGGGTCAGTACATCGTAGACGCGCTTGATCTTGACAATGCTGATGGTCCTTTCAATATGGAGATCACCGGCGGTTCACCTGATGATAACAACGCTAAGTTCTTCTATCAGGGCGCTATCGACGTATTACAGCCTTACATGGATGCTGGCAAGATCGTAGTTCCTTCGGGTCAGATCGAGTTCGCAACCGTTGGTACACCTGCTTGGTCTACCGAGACTGCACAGTCCAGAATGGAGAATATCCTTTCTTCTAACTACGCAGACGGCACAAACCTTGACATCGCGCTTTGCTCCAACGACTCTACCGCTCTTGGCGTAGAGAACGCTCTGGCAGCTAACTACACAGGCAACTACCCTGTTGTTACCGGTCAGGACTGCGATATCGCTAACGTAAAGAACATGATCGACGGCAAACAGTCCATGTCCATCTTCAAGGATACCCGTACACTGGCGTCTCAGGTGGTTAAGATGGTTGGCCAGATCATGAAGGGTGAGACCGTAGAGGTAAATGATACCGAGACATACGACAACGGTACAGGCGTGATTCCTTCTTACCTTTGCGAGCCCGTATTTGCAGATGTAAACAACTACAAAGAGCTGTTGATCGATTCTGGTTACTATACAGAGGCTGATCTTCAGTAAGCGTCTGAGAAGAATTTCTAAAGACGTTTCGTCATAGGACGAAACGCCAAGAAATTCTAAGTCTCAGACAGGAGAACGCAAAGAGCGCGTTCTCCGCGTAAGAAATAAAAAAGAATAAACCATGGCAGGCGGGGGAAATATCCCGCCTGTTGGTTTATAAAAGGTAGAAACAGATACCTGTTTATGGTAAAATGAAAAGTGGGTTGGCAACTAGAAACTATGTTGGGAGGAATTTAATTTGGCTAAGATTTTACTGGAAATGAAAAATATTACCAAAACATTCCCTGGTGTCAAGGCGCTCGACAACGTAAATCTGAAAGTGGAAGAGGGAGAAATCCACGCGCTGGTCGGTGAGAACGGCGCAGGCAAGTCCACGCTGATGAACGTTTTGAGCGGGATTTATCCGTATGGTACATATGAGGGTGACATCGTTTATGACGGTGAAGTTTGTAAGTTTAACAAGATTAAGGACTCCGAGGAAAAGGGAATCGTCATCATCCATCAGGAGCTGGCGTTGGTTCCTTATATGTCCATCGGAGAAAACATGTTTTTGGGTAATGAGCGCGGAAAGAGCGCGTCCATTGACTGGAATGAAACCTACGGAGAAGCTGACAAGTATTTGAAGATGGTCGGTCTGTCAGAGTCGTCCAAGGTACTGGTTAAGGATATTGGAACAGGTAAGCAGCAGCTGGTAGAGATTGCAAAAGCGATGGCCAAGCATGCGAAGCTTCTGATTCTGGATGAGCCTACGTCTTCTTTGAACGAGACGGACTCCAAGGCTTTGCTTGATTTGATGTTGAAATTCAAAAAAGAGGGCATGACGTCGATTATCATATCTCATAAGTTAAACGAGGTTGCTTATGTGGCGGATAAGATTACGGTTATCCGCGACGGTTCCACCATCGAGACGATGGATAAGCATACCACGGAGATTTCAGAGGATAGAATTATTCAGGGAATGGTTGGCCGTGAGCTGACAGACCGTTTCCCGAAGCGTCACGACGTAAAGATCGGCGACGTAAATATGGAAGTAAAAAACTGGACGGTACATCACCCGCTTTACCCGGAGAGGAAAGTGTGCGACGATGTGTCCATCAAAGTGAGAAAAGGCGAGGTGGTAGGTATTTCCGGCCTGATGGGCGCGGGGCGTACCGAGCTTGCCATGAGTATTTTCGGCCAGTCTTACGGCACCAATATCAGCGGACAGCTGTTTTTGGACGGAAAAGAAGTTCACTTAAAGACAATCAAACAGGCCATCAAAAACAAGCTGGCCTATGTAACGGAGGATCGGAAGGGTAACGGTCTGGTGCTCACCAATCCGATTAAGATCAACACTACGCTGGCAAACCTTGACAGCATCAGCCCCCGTATGGTGATTGACAAGGATAAGGAATATCAGGTGGCGGAAGAGTACAGGGGAAAGCTTAAGACCAAATGTCCTACTGTGGAACAGAACGTTGGAAACCTCTCCGGCGGTAATCAGCAGAAGGTGCTTTTGGCAAAGTGGATGTTTACAGATCCCGACGTGCTGATTCTGGATGAGCCTACCAGAGGTATCGACGTGGGCGCCAAATATGAAATTTACTGTATCATAAATGATCTGGTGGCGGCGGGCAAGTCCGTTATCATGATTTCTTCGGAGCTGCCGGAAGTACTCGGTATGAGCGATCGGATCTATATTATGAATGAAGGAAAGATCGCGGGAGAGCTCTCCGCCGAGGAGGCAACCCAGGAGAAGATCATGTCCATCATCGTAAGTTCGGGAAAGGGGGCGTAAGGACATGGATAAGACAAAAGCTTTGGCAGTTCTCAGAAAATATACCATGATTATCGCTCTGGTTCTGGTGGTGATTTTCTTTCACATTATGACAGAGGGAAAAATCCTGTTTCCCCAGAATATTAATAACCTGATTTCTCAGAACGCTTATGTATTCGTGCTGGCGACCGGCATGCTGCTGTGTATTCTGACAGGCGGTAACATTGACCTTTCCGTAGGCTCCGTAGTCTGCTTCGCGGGCGCGGTTGGTGCGATGATGATGGATAAGGATGTGAATATCTGGGCAGCGGTTCTGGCTATGCTTGTCATCGGTATTCTGATCGGTATGTGGCAGGGCTTCTGGATCGCCTATGTGAAGGTGCCGCCCTTTATCGCAACGCTGGCAGGCATGTACGCTTTCCGCGGCCTCTCCAACGTAGTGCTGCAGGGTATGACGGTTTCCTTGAAGAGCGAGACCTTTATCAGAGTATTCGGCGGCGGCGCGGACTGTTATGTGCCGGATATTTTTGGCGGCGGCGAAGGTTTTAATATGACCTGTATGATCGCAGGCTGCATTGCGGTTATCATACTGATCGCCATGCAGTTAAAGAGCCGGATCAATAATAAGAGCAGAGGATATGAGACAGCGCCCCTTGGCAGCACCATTGTAAAGCTTGTGATTATCAGTGCGGTAATTTTGTGGGTGACTTACAAGCTGGCGTCCTACAAGGGCATTCCAACAGCGTTAATCTGGATCCTTCTGGTGCTTCTGGTTTACGGTTATCTGACTACAAAGACAAGAATAGGCCGTTATCTGTATGCGGTAGGCGGTAATGAAAAGGCAACCAGACTTTCCGGTATCAATACGAAGAAAGTATATTTCTTCGCTTATGTCAATATGGGTCTGCTGGCAGCGCTGGCAGGTATCCTGACAATTGCCAGACTGACTACGGCGCAGCCTACATACGGGCAGGGCTATGAGATGGATGCTATCGGCGCCTGCTTCATCGGCGGCGCATCTGCATACGGCGGCGTTGGTTCCGTAACCGGCGTGGTAGTCGGCGCAACCCTGATGGGCGTTATCAATATGGGTATGAGTATTATGGGTATCGACGCTAACTACCAGAAGGTGGTTAAGGGGCTGGTACTTCTGGTAGCCGTGGCCTTTGACGTACTGTCCAAGAGAGAGAAGAAATAAGGGAGGAGGATAAAAATGAATAAAGCAGTAGAAATTTTCAGAAAACATACCATGAAAATAGTCCTTGTCCTGATCGTGATATTCTTCTCGGTGATGACAAAGGGACAGATGTTTGCAGCTTCCAGTTTCCAGGCGCTGATTGCGCAGAACGCTTATGTGTTCGTACTGGCAACCGGTATGCTGATGTGTATGCTGACAGGCGGTAACATTGACCTTTCCGTAGGCTCCTTCGTCTGCTTTGTCGGCGCCATCGGCGGTCTTATGATGGTTCGCGGCGGTATGTCGGTTCCGGCGGCCATGCTGTTAATGCTGGGCGCAGGCGTGATCTACGGTATTGTGGAAGGATTTTTGATTGCCTATATCAATATTCCCCCGTGGATTGCCACACTGGCGGGTTATCTGGCATTCCGCGGCTGGGGCACGGCGCTGTTAAACGGCGGAACCATTGCTCCCATGCCGGAAGGCTTTATCAAAATGTTTAACGGCAGTGTGCCCGATCTTTTTGGCGGCGCGGGATTGAATATTACCTGTATTGCGGTGGGCGTAATTGCCTGCGTAATCTTCGTGCTGTTACAGCTGAAGGGCAGAAACGATAAGCTGAAAAAGGGATATGAGGCAGAGAGTATGGGAAGCGTGATTGTGCGCTGCGTACTGGTATGCGCGGTTGTTATCCTGTTTGCATTCAAGCTGGCGCAGGCGGGCGGTATTCCGAATAACCTGATCTGGGTAGCTGTGATCGTGCTTATTTATGACTTTATTTCTTCCAAAACCACCATCGGCCGTTATTTCTATACTATCGGCGGCAATGTGGAAGCTACCAGACTTTCCGGTATTGATACGAAGAGGATTTTCTTCCTGGCATATCTGAATATGGCGATTCTTACCGTAATCAGCGGCTGGATGACCATGGCGAGACTTTCCGCGGCAACACCGACGGCAGGCACCAACTACGAGATGGACGCAATCTCCGCCTGCGTGGTGGGCGGCGTATCCGCTTACGGCGGTTCGGGTACTGTGTTCGGTATGGTTGTCGGCGCGACTCTGATCGGCGTTATCAACCTGGGCATGAGCCTTATGGGTATTGACGCAAACTGGCAGAAGGTAGTTAAGGGCGTGGTACTGCTGGCGGCCGTAGTATTTGAAATTATGAATAACAGGGATAAGACAAAAGAATAAAAGGATGTAAAGAAAGAATTAAAAGGAGGACTGTCCGGGCGGGCGGTCCTTCTTTTTCCTGTGAGTATTCATAGTTACGAAAGAAAATTGCATTTATGTATTGAAACTGTCTATTATTTCGAAAAATTCATTAATGTTTGAACCTCTGTTTCCCAGTTTTTCCAAGTCGTAAACGGTGGTGGCTTTTATTTCGTAAAGTTTTTTGCTGATTGCGTAATTATTTATAATAAAGCAATTTTCTTTCTTTAACGATGATAACATCAGAGCGCTGGAGTTTACATTTGTGTTAAGAACATGATAAATATTCTGGTTCGCTTTAAATTCATCAATGCTTTTATATCCTAATTCTTTGATAAGGTACTGCGCGACATTTTGTCCTTTGTATTTTGGGGTATGCAGACATGCAATGTACTCAAAATCAGGATAATTGACAATTAGAAAATGTGGAATTCTGCCGCTTTGATTTTGGAGGATACAATAGTTTACGAGCTCCAGCAGATTTTTCTTTTCGCCTTTTTCCACAAGCGCACGGTCGCCATCAATAATGATAAATTTGGCCAGACAGTTTGCAGTGCCGTCAGTCTTAACCTGATCCAGAAAATTACGGTATCCGCCGCCCTTCATATTCACTGGTTTCAAAGTGATGGACAATTTTTTCTGTCTGCGCATTTCGTCGATATAATGATACTCCGTATCTCCTTCACAAAAAACTTTGAAATTCTTTTGCGTTGTACGCGTTTTTCTACTCAACAGCCGTACCTCCTAAAATACCTTTCATATAAAATTCGTATATTTTAGTAGTTTCGTATCGTATTTCCGGAAAATCCGCTAAAGAATATAATTCTGATTCCAAAGTTTCAATATCCTTTGTGATAAAGTAAATCTGTTCCTTCATGTAGTTTTTTAAGTCGAGATGTAAAACATTGTGCGTGGTGAAAACGAATTGTCCGAAGTGCTTTTTACCGCAAATGAAGGAAAGGACTCGGTCTGATAAAACAGGATTCAGCACGCGGTCCATTTCATCTGCAAAGACGATTTTATTTTCATATACCACCTTAAAAATCTGGACAGCCCATGCAAAAAATTCACAGACGCCGCTCGAATCCTGTGTCAGTTCTCTGGCAAAGGTGCTGCCATCCCTTTTTTGTCTGATTACCATGGTTTTTGAGAACGGCTTTTCTTCGTCTATCCTCAAATCTATGATACTGGAATCAATCATCCGAAAGATGTCCATATATCTGGTATCATGCAGGATTCGCAGGTCATCCTCTTCGGTGCTCATGGATTTATAGATGTTATAATTTATATTATTAGTTTCCGGACATAAGTCGTTTTTGATCCAGTCGGTAAATGCAATCGCGTGTTCGTTTCCTAACAGGGCAAGCTTGGATATCGTCAATCCAATCTTTTTTTCTTTTTTTGCAGCAGTCTCCAGCACTTCTTTTATGTCACTTTCAGATTCCGAGACAATCAGACGGTATGTGGTATCAGCATGGTAAAAGCAATTAGTTTTGATATTACAGTCGCATTCTCTGTCGCATGTTATTGTGCAGTCGTCTCTTTCCATGGAGAATATTTTCTTATATTTATTTTTAATATGATGCTTAAAATAAAATGCTTCGTTTATAATTCCTGCATAGTCTATTTCCAAATGGTAAAGATACAGGACATCTTCGCGCAGGAGGATCTCGATGTCGAAGGATTGTAAGGTCACATTCTTTTGGGGACAAAAATCCTCTCTGTTATTTGTATTTATTAAGTTTTTATATGATTTTGTAGTTTCGGTTCCGGCAAAAAAGAACTGTAAATAGGATAAGCTTCTGACAAAATTAGACTTCCCGCCGGCATTTTCTCCAACGATTACAGCGGTTTTTAACAGATCGGCGCCGGTCTTTGAAGAAATATAATTATTGGGAAAGCGGTTTTTTACTTTTGTCTTGGGCGCAAGCATGGAAAATTCGACATTTTCCCGAAAGGACATAAAATTTTTAAAGTTGTAATTAAGTATCATGGAGTCCTCCTAAACCATATACTTGGTTTAATTGTCGCTTTTTAATATTATAATGCATATAATTATAGAGGTCAAACCATATTTTTGATTTAATAAGTATACCCTGATTCTTGCAATAATATAACGGAATGGAAAGATTCCTGTGAACATTCTGTGAAAATTTATGAAAACTTTGAGAAATCGTTGACATTAAAATTTTAATGTAAAATAATAGAAACGTGCGGTTTTGCGATATATGGCAAAGCGGCCGGGCATAGGTTTTATATTGACAGAGGGAGGAACAGGATATGATAAAAACCCTTGCAGCACAAATAAAGGAATATAAGAAAGTGTCGATTATGACGCCGATATTTATGATATTGGAGGTCGTTTTCGAAATGCTGATTCCGTTTCTGATGGCGTCCATTATTGACGACGGTGTGGAAGCCGGGAATATGCAGCATATTTACAAAATAGGCGCCATAATGATTGTGGCGGCTCTCTGCGGGCTGTTTTGCGGCGTTATGGGCGGTAAGTACGGAGCCAGGGCGTCCACGGGATTTGCGAAAAATTTGAGGCAGGCGATGTTTGAAAACATCCAGACCTTTTCCTTTGCAAGTCTTGACAAGTTCAGCACGGCGGGGCTTGTGACAAGGCTGACCACGGACGTGACCAATATGCAGATGGCATACCAGATGATCCTGCGTATCTGTTTCCGCGCCCCGGTCAGCATGATCTGCGCCATGGCCATGGCTTTTTTCATCAATGCGAGGCTGGCCTCCATCTATCTTGTGGCAGTGCTTCTGCTTGGCGTAGTGCTGTTTTTCATTATCAACGGCGCCATGAAGTATTTCAAACAGGCTTTTCCGAAGTATGACGAGCTGAACGCTTCCGTACAGGAAAATGTAAGCGCCATCCGTGTGGTGAAGGCTTATGTCAGGGAAGAGCATGAGACGAAGAAGTTTAAGAAGGCCAGCCAGGGTATTTATGATATCTTCCTGAAAGCGGAAGAACATGTAGTCCTAAACATGCCTGTTATGCAGTTTACGGTGTACGGCTGTATTTTGCTGATCAGCTGGCTGGGAGCGAAGCAGATTGTAGGGAGTACGCTTACCACGGGCGAATTGATGAGCCTGCTGACCTATTGCATGAACATTCTGATGAGCCTGATGATGGTAGCCATGATCTTTGTAATGATGAGTATGAGCATTGCCAGCGCGGAACGTATCTGTGAGGTTCTCGATGAAAAGAGCGATCTAACTAATCCGGTCAATCCTGTTTATGAAGTGGAGAGCGGAGACATCGAGTTCCGGCATGTGCGGTTTTCCTATCATAAGGAAAGCAGCGAGGCGGTTTTGCATGATATTAACCTGAAAATCCATGCCGGGGAAACCATCGGCATCATCGGCGGCACCGGCAGCGCAAAGACCAGTCTGGTCAATCTGATCAGCCGCCTGTACGACGTGTCGGAAGGTCAGGTTATGGTGGGCGGCAGAGACGTCAGAGAATATGACATTGAGACCCTGCGGGATCAGGTGGCGGTGGTTCTGCAAAAGAACGTGCTTTTTTCCGGCACCATTCTGGATAACCTGCGCTGGGGCGATGCCAATGCCACGGAGGAGGAATGCAGGCGGGTGTGCAGGCTGGCCTGTGCGGATGAATTTATCGAAAGGCTTCCCGACGGGTATCAGACCTACATAGAGCAGGGGGGAACCAACGTTTCCGGCGGGCAGAGGCAGCGGCTTACCATTGCGAGAGCTTTATTAAAGAAGCCGAAGGTGTTGATTCTGGACGATTCCACAAGCGCGGTGGACACGGCTACGGACGCCAGAATCAGGAAAGCCTTTGCGGAGGAGATTCCCGACACCACGAAGCTGATTATCGCCCAGCGTGTGGCCAGCGTCATGAACGCGGACCGCATCATAGTTATGGACGACGGGCGTGTGCACGGCTTTGGCACTCACGAGGAGCTGCTTGGGAACAATGAGATATACAGGGAGGTTTACGAGTCGCAGACAAACGGCGGCGGTGATTTTGACGAACAGAAGGGAGGAGCGGAATAATGCCGGGACCGGGACATGGAAGAATGCAGGGCGGAAAGAGAATAGAGAATCCGGGGAAGGTGTTTAAACGCCTGATGCGGTATGTGGCGGCAAGCTACGGTCTCCATCTGATATTGGTTGCTGTCCTGATTTTTGTAAGCGTATTGGCGAATGTACAGGGGACAATGTTCATTCAGAGTCTGATTGACGATTATATCGCACCCATGCTGACGCAGGAGACGCCGGACTTTTCGCCTCTGGCGGGAGCGATTGGGCGGGTGGCGTGCTTTTATCTGATCGGTGTGATTTCGGCCTATGCGTGGAACCGTATTATGATCAATGTGACCCAGGGAACGTTACGAAACGTAAGGGATGATTTGTTTTCTCATATGGAGACGCTTCCCGTTAAGTATTTTGATACGCATGTGCATGGCGATATTATGTCAACCTATACCAACGACACGGAAACGCTGCGGCAGATGATCAGTCAGAGTATGCCGCAGGTGTTTAACAGCTTTATTACCATTGTAAGCGTGCTGATCAGCATGATAGTTCTGAGCGTGCCGTTGACGGCGGCAACCCTTCTGATGGTGGCGGTCATGCTTTTTGTGACCAAGAAGGTGGCGGGCTTAAGCGGCAGATACTTTCTGGAGCAGCAGACAAATCTCGGTAAGGTCAACGGTTTTATCGAGGAGATGATGAACGGCCAGAAAGTGGTAAAGGTATTTAACCACGAGGAAAAGAATATCGAAGACTTCAGGGAATTAAACGACGCCCTGTTTGAGAGCGCGGATAAGGCCAATTATCTGGTTAATGTGGTGGGGCCTGTGAATCAGCAGCTTGGTAATGTGAGCTATGTGGTCTGCGCCATCGTGGGCGGCGCGTTGGCGCTTTCCGGGGCCACCGGCCTGACCCTTGGAAAATTGGCCAGCTTCCTGACCTTTAACAGAAGCTTCAATATGCCTATTAACCAGGTGAGTCAACAATTTAATTCCATTGTCATGGCCATGGCCGGAGCGGAGCGAATCTTTAAGATGATGGATGAGGCGTCCGAAACAGACGACGGCTATGTGACGCTTGTCAATGTGCGCGAGGAGAACGGAAAGTTTGTGGAGACGGCGGACCGCACGGGCCGCTGGGCGTGGCGGCACGAGCATCAGGCGGATCACTCCGTGGATTATGTGGAGCTGAAAGGAGACGTGGTCTTCGACGGTGTGGATTTCGGTTATAACGACGACAAGATGGTGCTGCATGATGTGAAGCTCTACGCCGAACCGGGCCAGAAGATTGCTTTCGTGGGTTCCACCGGTGCGGGCAAGACTACCATAACAAACCTGATCAATCGTTTCTACGACATTCAGGACGGTAAGATCCGCTACGACGGGATTAACGTGAATAAGATAAAGAAGGATGATCTGCGGCGTTCCCTTGGAATCGTGCTGCAGGATACCCACCTTTTTACGGGCACGGTTATGGAAAATATCCGTTACGGAAAACTGGACGCTACCGATGAGGAAGTGCGGGCGGCGGCGAAGCTTGCCAATGCGGACAGCTTTATCAGGCGGCTTCCGGAAGGATATAATACGGTGCTTTCCGGGGACGGCGCCAACTTAAGTCAGGGACAGAGACAGCTTCTTGCTATTGCAAGGGCGGCTGTGGCCGATCCGCCGGTATTGATTCTGGACGAGGCAACCAGCTCCATTGACACCCGAACCGAGCGCATTGTACAGGACGGCATGGATAAGCTGATGAACGGCAGAACTACCTTTGTGATAGCCCACCGGCTTTCCACGGTAAAGAACTCCGACTGTATCATGGTTCTGGAACAGGGAAGAATCATCGAGAGGGGAACCCATGACCAGCTCATTGAGGAACGCGGGAAGTACTATCAGCTTTATACCGGAAATGCGATTACGGCGTAGGGGAATAGGGGTTAAAAAATTTTTCAAATTTTTTGTCGACAGAAGTTGACAACATACTAATTGTATAGTATATTATTAATGACTACAAGATGTAGTCAAGAAAACGAGGACGCATGAAGAAAGTTTTTGACGTGTCAGAGGCGGAACAGCAAGTCCTGGAGAAGCTGTGGGAACAGGGAGACGGTGTAAAACAGTCTCAGCTTCTTGCTCTGTTCGAAGAGGACGGAAAGGGGTGGAAGCGGCAGACTCTGAATACCTTTCTTGCAAGGCTGGAGGAGAAAGGATTAATCACACGTGATAACAGAATAGTCAGAACTGTTTACAGTCGGGAAGAATTTAACTGCATGCAGATGGAAGCAGCGATTGATGATATGTATGAGGGACGGCTGAGTAAGTTTGTAGCGGCTTTTGTCAGGAAAAATACCATTAACGAGAATGAAGCAAAGGAACTGATTAAGATTTTGGAAGACAATTAGGAACAGTCATGGAATATCTGCTGGTGATGGCTCTTTCGGGAAGCACGATGATGTTTGTTTACCTGATAGCGCGGCATCTGCTTAAGCGGAAGGTCTGTGCAAGATTGTTTTACCTGCTTGCGAAGGCGGTTATTCTGTATTATCTGATTCCATTGCCTTTTCTGAAAAAGCTGTATCTCAGGGCGCTTCGGCTGGTTGTGCGGAAGAACAGGCTTGCGGTTACAAGAATAGCGACTGCGTGGACGAATTACGCAGTACATGCGGACGGCAGACTGTATTTCAACGACTATACGAAAATACAGACGGCGATAGTGGCAGTATGGGTGTTGGGCGTAAGCATTATGCTCGTGTCACAGCTTGCCGGTTATGTGCGGATGACACGCCGCTTTGCCGGGTATGCAAACGCCATTATGGCGGACCGTCACAGAAAAGTCATTGACGAGTTAAAGGAAGAGTACGGCGTGAAACGGAGCATAGCCCTGTATTACGGAAGACGCGGGGAAGCGGCAATGACTTTCGGGTTATTCAGTCCGATCATTATCTGCGGCAAAGATCCGGAAAGCCGGGAGGCACAGCTGTTAATCCGCCATGAACTGGTACATATCAGGCGCATGGATGTTTTCTGGAAAATGCTCATGCAGTTCGTAAGACTTTTACACTGGTGGAATCCTTTCGCGTGGATACTGTATTTTGAGTTTGAACGCATTTGTGAATATTCCTGCGACGAGACGGTGACAGAGGGAATGCCGCGGGAAGAGAGAAACCTGTACATGCGCCTGATTATAGAGGAGACGCTGGCCCGGAAAAGCACAAAGGAATCTACCGTCAGATGGAGAGCCGGGTTTGGAAACAGAGAGAAGGATACGAAAGAGTTAAGAGAAAGGGTGGAGAATCTGATGAAGAAAAGGAAATGCAGTCGGTTAGCGGCAACAGCCCTTGTGGCGATATTGGCCTTTGCCAATTCCATTACAGTGTTTGCATACAGGGATGTTTATCATGAATATATGCCTGAGGAGGCTGCATCAGAAGAGATAGAACAGGCGCTGAGTCAGGATGTTTCGGTATTTATGCCTGTGGAAGCAGAAGAGGAAGTGTTTCAGGAGTCAGAGCTTCTGGCGATAGGAGAAATCGTATATGACAGCCAGTTTACGGACGAGGCGGGAAAAGTCTATCCTGTCTATGAGGATGATCTGATTTCACCGCAAAGGAGCTGCGACCATGACCTTGTGGCGGGGACGTTGCAGACGCATAACAAAAATTCCGATGGCGGCTGTACGGTGAGAGTATACAATGCGCAGAGGTGCGTTTACTGCGGAAGCGTATTCCGAGGTGATCAGGTTAATACAGTTACCTTTGCGGTATGTCCGCACTGACGAAGGGGCGCCGGATCGGTTTTTATCCGGGAGGCGCCGAAGCTTAACCCGCCCGCTCGGTATTTGAGCAAGGCGCGGCGGGAAATTAATTTTGCTCAGAATGCTTAGGCATTTTGAATACAGCCTGTCGACAGACAAGTGTAAAAGGGGATAGGTAAGCGGCTGCTGAAAAGCAGTCGTTTGCCGCGTTTTGGGGAAGAAATATTTTGATTAAGCGTGAAGGATGATTGTGGTATAATTTATTTATAAAGAATGATACAAAAATAATCAGGGAGCGATAGCAGGATATGCAGCATGGAATTTATCTGGATAATGCGGCAACCACAAAAATGCGGGAGGAAGTTTTGCAGGAGATGCTTCCGTTTTTTTGTGGCAATTATGCCAATCCCGCCGCGATTTACAGTCCGGCGGGAGCGGTGAAAAAAGCGGTGGGGACGGCAAGAGAGCGGACGGCGGCCATGATCGGCGCAAAGCCGGGTGAAATCTATTTCACGGCGGGCGGAAGCGAGTCCGATAACTGGGCGATCCGCGCTGTGGCGAAAGGGGCTGCGGATAAGGGCAGACACATCATTACCAGTAAAATAGAGCATCATGCAGTGCTGCATACCTGTGAATATCTTGAGAGACAGGGCTGTGAGGTGACTTATCTTGATGTGGATTCGGATGGTTTGATCTCGCCGGAAGCGGTGGAAAAGGCAATCCGGCCGGACACGATTCTGATTTCTCTGATGGCGGCCAATAATGAAATCGGGACGCTGGAGCCTGTTGCCAGGATCGGGGAGATTGCCCGTAAGAGGGGCGTTCTGTTCCATACGGATGCGGTGCAGGCTTACGGACATGTGCCGCTTAACGTGGAAACTATGCATATAGATTTGCTTTCCGCCAGCGGTCATAAACTGAACGGGCCAAAAGGCGTGGGTCTTTTGTATTGCAGGGAAAATCTGCGGCTGCATCCGTTGATTTTCGGCGGCGCACAGGAACGGGGCCGCCGGGCAGGCACTTTAAACGTGCCGGGAATCGTGGGGTTCGGGAAAGCGGCGCAGCTTGCGAAAGAGACCATGCGGGAACGAAGCGAGAAAGAAACGGCTCTGCGGGATTATCTGATCGACAGGGTGCTTGCGGAAATCCCCCATACGACGCTGAACGGCCACAGGCGGGAGCGGCTTTCCAATAATGCAAACTTTTGTTTTCGTTTTATAGAAGGAGAATCCCTGCTGATTTTGCTGGATCAGCAGGGAATCTGGGGCTCCGGCGGATCGGCCTGTACCTCCGGGGCGACGGAACCGTCGCACGTCTTGTCGGCAATCGGCATGTCCCGTGAGGACGCCCGCGGTTCCCTGCGGCTGACGCTTTCGGAGGAGACCACGAAGGAGGAGCTTTCCTATGTGGCGGAGAAGCTTAAGGAGATAGTGGGACGGCTTCGGGGGATGGCGCTTTGGCCTTCGCCTCCCGCACGGTAGTAATCCTGCGCACGCCGGAAAGGGCGCTGATCTGCTGGCGAACGGTCTGAGTGTTGGAATGTTTTTGGGGTAAAATAATGATTGCAGGTGATCAGGGCAAGAAGGAAAGTGGAGCTTGAAAAGTAACGACAAATGCGTTACAATAGAGCGAAAGGAGATGCATTGATATGGAAAAGACTGCAACACTAAATTTAAGAGTTAATCCCGTGGTAAAACAGCGGGCAGAAGAGGTATTGACAAGATTAGGAATACCCATGTCAACAGCTATAGATATATACCTCAATCAAATTTCCCTGACAGGAGGAATACCATTTGCAGTTGCGTTACCTAATGCGCCTTCTGTACTTAATGCGGATTTGATGACAGTAGAGGAAATTCATACAAAGCTGCAGGAGGGATATGATGACCTGCGAGCCGGAAAGGTACAGAATGCAGCTTCAGCGTTCAAGGAGTTTAGGGAGAGCCATTAAGTATGAGGCAATATGTAGTACGAATTACGGATAAGGCGTTGGCTGATATGGAAGAAATCTATAACTATATTGCGATACAGCTTCGGGCGCCGGAAAATGCAATGGGTCAATATAACCGAATTGCGGAAGCGATTGAAGGGTTGCGTGTATTTCCTGAAAGAGTAAAGCTTATGGAGTCTGAGCCGGAACGGATTATGGGATTGCGGCAATTAGTGATAGATAATTATTCAGCTTTTTATGTAATCGAAGACAGGGATGTTATAGTAATAAGAATTCTATATAGTGCCATGGATATAAGCAGGAGATTGTTGGAAGATAATGAGCATATCCGATAGATGATAAGGAAATTATAGTTGGGGTCGAGTATGTAAAACAACAGAAAGGGAGGGCGAAATTTTGCCTTCCCTTTCTGTTGTTTGATGGCTATAATATTACTCGGTTTTTGGTCTTGTCGCTTCCGCCTTCGCCTCCCGCACGGTAGTAATCCTGCGCACGCCGGAAAGGGCGCTGATCTGCTGGCGAACGGCCTGAGTGTCTGCATCCAGACGGACGCTGACCCTGTAGTTAAAGGAGTCTGCCAGGGGATTTTCCGTAAAGGCGTCCGCCAAAGCCGCCATATCCGCATCGTCGGAATCCGTAAAATAATTTTTCTTAAACTGTGCCCAGGCTTCGTCGCCGCTAATATACTGGCAGGCGGAAATGCCAGGGATGGTTGAAATACTATGACCGATCGAGTCAATTTCGGACTGGGTCAGATCGGTGTCCATAAAGACGGCAAGCTGTTTTTCCTGATAGGTATTGTAGGCAAAAGAGGTAGTTCCAATGGCACAGAGGCAAAGCAGTGCGGCGGCAGCTGCGCAGAGCCTGCGGAATCGGCCGGAGCGGCAGCTGCGGGAAAGCTTTTTTTGTCCTTTTTCCAGAGCGGTTTCTGACAGCTCGACCGCCAGGTTTTCAGGCATGGTAACGGCGTTTTTTATTTGTAACAGTTCCTTTTCCAATACTTTTTCATTCATGGTACGAGCTCCTTTCTTAAAGCTTCTCTGGCCCTTTGGAGGCGTTTTTTTACAGCCGCCTCCGATATGCCAAGAATTTCGCTGATTTCCCTGACGGAATAGCCCTCAAAATAATGCAGAATCAGTACGGTTTTCCATTTGGACGGCAGGTCGTACAGCTCCTGCGCAAGCCGTCTGCTTTCCGGCGCGGGGAGCTGTTCCTTAAGCGGTTCCAGATCCAGATGAGTATGTCTTTTTCTAAAACGCAGAAAATCCTTACAGCAGTTTGTGAGTACCCGTAACAGCCACGCTTTTTCATGATCCACGGAGGCAAAAGCGGGCGCTTTTTCCAGATAGCGAAGAAGCGTCTCCTGTAGGGCGTCCTGCACGTCGTGGGGATTGCCAAGAAGCAGCCAGGCGGTGCGGTAAAGCATGTCGCCGTAGGTTTGCAGGATGCGGCTGACTTCGCGTTTTTGTGTGATCCCCATGATCTCCTCCTTTCTGTAGATAATGTCTGTTGGTTTCGAGGCCTCTTATCTCATATACGAATGGAAACGGGAAATGGTGACAGGAGGGAAAAAGAAAGAGGGAGCATGTCGCTAATTGCGGCCATGCTCCTTTTTGCCGGAGCCGTGATGGCTTCCGTGGTGGCTTGATTTTTCTTCGGTATTTCCATTGCTTTCCGTAGTTTGCTCGTGCTTACAGGAGTCGATTTTGTCATGCATTTCGCCCATGGACATTCCATGGCAGTCGTCTATGGTGACTTCGTCGTCATACTGTAAAAGCTCCAGATAGGTTCTGTATTTGCCAAAGGACATATTGTGCTGGTGCGCTTCCTCCATGCAGGAGTGACCGCTGGTATAAGTCAGAGGGGCGTAGCGCCGGAAAGCTTCGTTGCCGTTTAGCTCTTCCACAATCGTGTCGGCCTGGTCGGATATGACGGTAAAGACCAACAGGGCGTTTTTTCTTAATGGTGATGTCCTCTTCCGGAATGATGTCCGGATCGGCTTCCGTGATGAGAATCCTCCTCATGGTGAGAATCCTCCTCATGGTGAGAACCGTTGTTACCGTTCGTATCACACCAGTGGGCGCCGTCACAGTAGCCGCCGATTGTACAGACGCCGTCCACGTCGCAGCTTCCGTCAGGGTTGCACCACGTCTGCTGTACAGGCGTATTTTCTGCGGCCTGCGCCGTGGTGACTGTAGTTCCCGCCGCGAGAACAGCCACAGCCATTGTTACAATCGTTTTTGCTATTTTGCTCTTCATAAACTTTACCTCCGTATTACCGCTGTATTGATGTGTTTCATAAGTAATACGTCCGATAAAAGGAAAATCTTTCATTTTTTCAAAAAATAAAAATTTTTCTTTCTGTTAGTATAGCAAATATAATTCTTTTTTTGAAGGGGCGTTTGTGATAAGGTATGGGTAGGTAAAATTTTGGTTTGTTTTAATAAAGGGAAGAAAGGACAAGGCGGCTATATGGATATACAGGAAATGATTGAACTGGTGAAAGAGACGAAGGATTTTGTGGAAAACCGGGAGAGGGCCGGACATATTAAGACAAAGGGCCGTGCGGATTATGTAACGCAGGTGGACACCGATATTCAGGAATTTCTGTTCCGGGAGCTGAAAGCCCGTTTCCCGGATATTGCGTTTCTGGGGGAAGAAGAGGGACTGCATGAGATGAACGCAGACACCTACTGGATTCTGGATCCCATTGACGGCACCACGAACCTGATCCATGATTATCAGCACAGTGTGGTATCGCTGGGACTGTACGAAAGGGGCATGATTACCATGGGGATTATCTATGATCCTTTTCGGGAGGATGTGTATTACGCGCAGAAAGGGCAGGGAAGCTTTTTAAACGGCAGCCCCATTCATGTTTCTGATGCGGAGACTTTGTCCGAAACCATGCTTGCCGTGGGCACATCGCCCTATGACAGGGAACTGGCGCAGCAGAATTTTCAGCGCATTCAGCGCATTTTTGATAAAAGTCAGGATATCCGCCGGACCGGTTCGGCGGCCATGGATCTGGCTTATGTGGCCTGCGGACGTACCGGGGGATTTTTTGAGCCCTGCTTAAGACCATGGGATTTTGCGGCAGGGATGCTTCTGGTGGAGGAAGCCGGCGGGAAAGTGACGGATTTTGCGGGAGAGCGGCTGCATTTTCAAGCAAGAAGCAGTGTGGCCGCTTCTAATGGAAAAGTGCATGATGAACTGCTTGGATTGCTGTAAAAAGAGATGGCGGGTTAAAAACCCGCCATCATCATTGCCATCAGCTGATCGCGCTGTACGGCGTCCTGTGCGCCTTTGACGCCGGAAGACATGCCGTCAAGCTCAAGCTTGCTGTTTGCGGAGAGCATCAGCTTTTCCTGAAAAGCCCGTTTTGCCCGTTCCGCATCCTCCGCCCGGCGCTCAGCGCGGGCCTGATTGCGCAGCTTTACGGATGCCTCCATGGAATCCAAAGCCTGCTGCATGGCTGTTAATTCAGAAAAACCAATACCATTCATATGCGATGCTCCTGTCTGAAAGTGCGTTTTCCTGTTCCTGTGTAATGTTTATCGGCAGCAGCACGGAAATTCTGAAGGGAAAGCTTTGTGGGAAATGGACTTTTTAGACCTGTGGCCGGAGGGGATGTGTTGGACAGGACCATATCAAAAGTACTAGAATGGGGCTTCATTTTATATAAAGTTCGTGATATGATAATTTCGAATATAAAAAGAAATATTGAGAAAAAGGAGCGATGTGGAAATGGTAACAAGAAAGTCAGACTTCCGCTCTGGCCGAAAAATGAGAAGGAGTCTCAATGGAAGAATATTGAGGAAAACTACGCTCAATATTTTGATGGTGGTAGCTGTGTGCTGCGCGATTATGGCGCTTTCCATGCAGTTTCTTGCGAACAGTATTTTGCTGGACAGCCTGCAGCCCATGGTCAGACAGTCGGCTAAGACAGTGGAAGCAAATATTCACATGCTGGCGGATCGTATGATGATGATTGCCGGCGATTCGAGGATGAGTATTGTTGGTATGGGGGGAGACGCAGCGGCGTTCGGGACTGCCGGTGAGGAGGCAGTGGATAATTGGTCGGCTGTTTTGACAGAGGCGGCGGAAATTTATGAATTTTATACGATTGCCCTGTATGATCTGAACGGCGGACTGGTTCAGGGGATAGATGGAGCGCCGGAAAGCCTGGATGATGATTTTTTGGCGCTTTTGCAGGAAACGGATAATCTGACTACCTCTAAAAGTACTCTGTTTCAGGATAAGCTTGGCATCACCATGGGTATGCCGGTGAAGGAAAACGGGGAGACAGCCTTTTATGTGGTGGGCGTTTATAAATATGATGCGTTAAACGATGTATTAAGCAGTATAAATATAGGTAAAAACGGCATGGCCTATATGGTCAACCGGGATGGCGTTGTTATGGGTCATCCGGATCAGGCAATTGTCAAATCGCAGGCTACTTTGCTGGAGCTTAGCGGCGGCAATGAGGAAGCCATTAGGAGTGTGACGACGGGGGAGACGGGGGCGACGGAATTTATCATTGACGGGCAGCGGACGCTGGCTGCTTTTTCGCCCATTCGCGGCACACAGTGGGCTTTGGTGCTTCAGGTGCCGAAGTCGGACTATAATAATCTGATTAATGAAGCAATGGTGGTGTCAGGCATGTGTACGCTGGCGGTACTGTTAATTTCCATCATAGGAATCCTGCGGATGGCAAGCTCTATTTCCAAGCCGGTAAAGAATGTGACGAGCCGGATGATTTCTCTTTCCGATGGCGATCTGCATACGCAGGTGTTGAATGTCAAGTCCGGGGATGAGTTGGAGATTATGACAAGAACGCTGGCGGATATGGTGGAAAGCATTAACCGATACATATCAGATATCCGACAGGTATTAAGCGGGGTTGCCGACGGCAATCTGCAGATTGAGCCTCAGGTGGAATACAGAGGAGACTTTACCCTGATCAGAAACAGTCTCGTCACCATCCTGCAGTCCATGAATGAGACGATAACGGGTTTCCAGGCAGCGGCGACCCGCCTTGCCGGTATGGCCGAAGAACTGAACGGACAGTCGGGACAGCTGCATGAGGCGTCCTTAGAACAAAATCAGGCGACAGAGGCGTTGGTCGGCGAGGTGACGAATGTCAAGGAACAGCTTGTCAACGTGACAAGGAGCAGTAACCAGACCCGCGCTATGACTTTGGAAATTACAAGAAAAGTGCAGGAGGCAAATGCGCAGATGGAGGTTCTTTCCAAGGCCATGGATGATATCAGCTCCCATGCGCAGGAGATTACAACCATTGCCAAGGCCATTGATGATATTGCATTCCAGACAAGTATTCTGGCGTTAAACGCTTCTGTAGAGGCGGCCCATGCCGGAAGCGCAGGCAAAGGGTTTGCCGTTGTGGCGGAAGAAGTGAAGGATCTGGCTGGCAAAAGCGCAAAAGCTGCTCAGAGCGCAGTGGAAATTGTGGAAAACACCAAGGCGGTTATTCGCAACGGCGTGGAACTGAATATCAGTACGGCGGAATCTCTGCGTTCTATTTACGGCGTTTCCGGTGAAATCAGTGAAATGTCAGATCAGCTGGTGGCGGCAGTGCAGGGACAGGAAGAAGCGTTGATCAGTATGGAGGGACGGATTGCAACTATTTCTGCTATTGCGGACAGGAATCTGCAAAACGCAGGAGGAACAAGCCAGTCCAGTGGTCTTTTGGCGAAAGAGGCCGAAGAACTTCAGGCACAGGTCAGAAAATTTGCTTTAAAGGAGGCGTATGACAGATGAAACGGACGTTTGGCATAGTGCTGATCCTGGCGGGTCTGATGATGCTGACAGCCTGCGGTGAGCAGGAGGGGCTTCAGGACGGTTATTATACCGCACAGGCAGCGGATTTCAACTTCGGATGGAAAGAATATATTACGATTATGGTAAAAGGCGGCAATATTGTTTCGGTAGAATATAATGCAGAAAATGCCAGCGGCTTTATTAAGAGTTGGGATAACGCATATATGCAGACGATGTTACACAGCAATGGTACCTATCCTAACGAGTATACCCGTTATTATGCGGGGCAGCTTTTGGATGGACAGGGAGAGGGTACGATCGACGCGCTGACCGGGGCAACATCTTCTTACGAATCCTTTCAGAAACTTGAGGCAGCCGTAATAGAACAGGCTAAGCAGGGGAATTCCAGCATTGTATATGTGGATACCACGCATTGAGCGGCAGGTATTGCGGGATTTGGCGTGAAAAACGGTGCGGCGGGAAAAGACTGTGGGTATCTGGAAAACAATAGGATCGGGGATTGCATAAGCAGGGGAGGAGCGCAATTGAAAAAGAAAGTTATTGCGGCAGGGCATATTTGTCTGGATATTACGCCTGTGTTTTCAGGAAAAAAGGCGGAGCGGCCGGGCGATATACTGATTCCGGGCAAGCTGGTCAACGTAGGGCCGGCGGATGTACATACAGGAGGCGCTGTAGCCAATACGGGACTGGCCATGAAGTTTTTCGGGGCGGATGTTTCCCTGATGGGCAAGATCGGGAATGATCCTTTTGGGGAAATTATATCCAATATACTGAAATCTCATGATGCCGAACAGGGAATGCTTGTCTCGGAAGAGGAATCCACTTCCTATACAGTTGCGCTTGCTTTGCCGGGAGTTGACAGGATATTTTTGCATCATCCGGGCGCCAATCATACGTTCCGCGCGGAGGATGTGCCGTGCAGCGAACTGGAAAAGGCGGCGCTGTTTCATTTTGGCTATCCGCCGCTGATAAAATCCATGTATGAAAATGACGGGGCCGAGCTGGTAAACCTGATGAGACGGGCAAAGGAATACGGGACGGCGACGTCGCTGGATTTTGCGGCGATTGATCCGGAGACAGAGGCCGGCAGCGCAGACTGGGAACGTATTTTGGAGCGGGTGATTCCCTATGTGGATATTTTGGCGCCGAGCGTGGAAGAGCTGTGTTTCATGCTGGACCGGGAGAGATTTCAGGAATGGCAGAAACGGGCGGCAGGCAGGGACATCACGGAAATGCTGAACGTGGAAGAGGATATCAGGCCGCTGGCGGACAGATGTATGGAGATGGGAGCCAAAATTTTGCTGATTAAGTGCGGGGCGCCCGGCATTTATTATCAGACGGCTTCCGGACAGAATCTGGAACATGTCGGGAAGAAGCTGGAGCTTGCCGTGCCGCAGTGGGCGGATCTGTGCGGCTTTGAGAGAAGCTATGTGCCGGATCGGGTGCTGTCCGGAACCGGTGCGGGAGATACCAGTATTGCCGCATTCCTTACCGCGCTGTTAGAGGGATATGCGCCGGAAATGTGCCTGCATCTGGCGGCGGCGGCCGGGGCGTCCTGCGTGGCTGCCTACGATGCGCTAAGCGGCCTGAAAACGTTTGCCGAGCTGGAAAAGAAGATTCAGAAAGGATGGGAAAAAATATGTTAGTCACCTTAAAGGAAGTACTGAAAATCGCGGAAGAAAAGAAGATTGCAGTTGGCGCTTTTAACGCCGCAAATCTGGAAAGCCTGCAGGCGGTAATTACCGCTGCGGAAGAATTAAATCTGCCGGTCATTATGCAGTTTGCGCAGTGCCATGAGCCATGGGTGCCGCTTGCGCTGATTGGGCCTATTATGGTAGCGGAGGCAAAGAAAGCGTCCGTGCCGGTCTGCGTTCATCTGGATCACGGCGAAACGCTGGACTATCTGGAAAAGGCGCTGGAAATCGGCTTTACAGGGATTATGTATGACGGCTCGGTGCTGCCCTATGCGGAGAATCTGAAAAATACAAAAAGGGCGGTGGAGATGGCCGCAAAAACCGGGGCTTGCGTGGAGGCGGAGCTTGGCAGCATGGGAAAACGGGAATCCGGCGCGGGGGACGCCGACGGAGACGACACTAAGATTTATACGGATCCGCAGAAGGCAAAAGAATTTGTGGAAGCAAGCGGTATTGACGCGCTTGCCTGCTCCTTCGGAACCACCCATGGGATTTACCTGTCCGCGCCCAGACTGGATTTTGACGTGGTAAAAAACGTGCGCGCCATGACAAACGATATACCGGTTGTCATGCACGGCGGCTCCGGGGTGAGCCGGGAGGATTACCATGCGGCAATCCGGGCAGGCGTGCGTAAGATTAATTACTTTACCTATATGGATAAGGCCGGAGGGAACGCGGCGGCGGAGTATTTAAAATCCCTGCGCGCAGAAGAGCCGCTGTTTTTCTCGTCCGTGTCCATGGCGGCGCGGGATGCCATGAAAGAAAACGTGAAAGAGGCAATGAAAATGTTTGCGCTGGAATAGAAATAAATTTAGAAGGAGGGAAAAACGGGAGAGAGGTTTAGGCAACAGCGAAAAGGACAATATTATCAGACCAGAAGAAAATCCGTGTGCCTTTTTCTTGAAAGTTTTGTGATGTGTGTGTTATAGTATGATTGCGGAAACTAAATGCATAGTTAAATAAGAACACAGGAATTAGTGAAGAAGGGTATGGTATATGGGGCAGATTTATGAACTTACTGGTGAGGATATAGATGACATAATAGACGATATTGTTCAACATAATGAGGAGATTAAGGCGTGGTACGATGAGGAGGAACGGGTTAGGGTAGCACTTTTAAGCATTTTTTATGATGATAGTTTGAAAAATGAGGAAGCTGTCTTTCTGAAAGAAGAACATCAGTATTATGGAACTGGCAAACGGGCCGGTATGTATTTCAGGGACATGGATATTCATATCTGTGCACGTGATATTGTATTGGAGTTTATAAAAATTATTTTTACATCAGAAGTATGGCATGCGATCAGAGAAGCTTACTGTGTGATGAAGGGTATTGAAGGAAATGCATTTGATGTGGGGGCTGCCGTTGATTTGATCGTTAGATTAAAGAGAGCAATTAGCGATAATGTAATTAAGCTCACAGAAGAAAAATTGTGTTTTTATCTGCAATTTATTACACATTTTAGAGAGCACAGGGCAGTCGGTGTCGAAGAGCTTCTGGAATGGCTTCCGGAAGCAAAAAAAGAATGTTGCTGGTGTTTGGCAGTATTGAAATGTGAATTTCGAGAGGATACACAGTGTATGCTAAAGTGCAGGGAGAATTGTCGTGAAATTGTACAGAAAAAACTGCGTGACATGGTTGATTTAAAAGTGCTTATGGAAAACATAAGTCAGAAAGGGCAATATAGGATTAATTACTGAAGGATAAAAGGATGGATACTATAGACCGGCAGGAACAGAAGAGCAGAGATGTAATTGATTATTTCTATTTAAACAGAGATGACAGCAGCGAGGAATGGAATCAAAAATTTCAACCGATCATGATGGAAATTACATATTATGATGCGGACGACAGAGAGGGTAATTATAAAGAAAGAGAATTGTTTCGCAGTATTATTGAAATGATTCGCAGCAGTGCGCAGAGTGTGACTGTTTTTGTGGAATCCGATCATATAGATGCATCTTATACGGATACATATTACAGTTATTTTTCAGGATTACATTATGAACCGATCAAATATTGTAAACGGTTTTCTTTTTTTCAGGGCGAAGTAAAATTGAAGTATTTTTTGAAAAAAGAAAAGCATGAGATGCTTCAGAAGAGTCTAATAGGAACTATGGTTATAAGACCCTTAAAATATGGGTTTATTGGGAGAACGCTGTTAGATCCGGGAAAAGTATTGGCATTTGATTCAAAAAGGAGCGTGTATCTGAGGACTGCTACATTCGTACAACATATTTTGGGGGTTGAGTTTACGATAGATGCATTTCCGTTTTGCAGTCAGGATTCTAGCTTTATGACCTGTGCGGAAGTGACGATTTTGAATCTGATGGAATATTATACCATGAGATATCATGCATACAAGAGAATACTCCCCAGCGATATTAAGAGTCTTTCCCAGCGTTATCAATATGAAAGAGTAACTCCTTCAGTGGGACTCACATATCTTGTTGTTTCGAAAATTTTGTCTGAGTTTGGTTTTTCACCAAGAATATATAATAGAGAATCCATTATGATTCATTCGCTTGTGGGAGATGAAAGAGAAAACGAAATAAAAAGAATTATGCATTATTATATAGAATCAGGAATTCCCGTAGCGGTTAATGTAGAGCCAGAGCAAGGTGATTTCAGGGAGGGGCATTCTCTGTTATGTATAGGTCATTCGGGGGAAATGGATTTAGAACGCGCGAAGAGTTATGCTATGATTGGAAGGAATGAAAAACATGCGGTAATCAATTCGGCGGATTTTTATGTACAATATTGCATCGTAGATGATCATCAGAGGCCATATGAAATTAGAAATTATCGAGAAATGTCAACATTTTCGGACATGAAGATATCAAATTTAGCGGTTCCGTTGTATAAGAAAATGTATCTTGAGGCAAAATATGCGTATGATATTTTCTATCGGATCTTTCGCAGCGAGAGATTGGGATTGGCTCGTTGGGAGATACCGGAGGAATATCTTTCGGAGAACGATACGGTTGTTATGAGAATTTATCAGGCGTCATCCAGAAGCTATAAGGCTTTTAAAGTTGCTGCTTATGATGAGTGTGATCTTTACAGGAAAGGGGAGTTTGCGCAACTGGAGTTTCCCCAGTTCATATGGTGCTGTGAATTTTTTACTTTTGCACAATATGTACATGAAGACCGAAAAGCGTTTGCGAATATTATTTTAGATGCAACGGCGTCCTTAAAACATGATTATGTAGGTTCTATTATTGCGATAGAAACAGTTAATAAATTGTTTAAGAAGGAAAGAAATTATCCGGATAACAAGTTGATAAGGGTGTCCTTTTGGAAAAGTGATGGTTCGGCGGAGAACACGTTGCTTTCTATTTATGATCGAAATTTGAAGAACTGTGGAGGATGATACAGAAACCCTAAAAAATAATTGTAAAAATGCTAGAAATATGATAAAATGATGTTTAATTGGTGAAACAAACGAAGGAGAGTAATATTTATTATGAAATTTAGAGAAGGTCTACAGGCGGAGCTGGATCAGGAGGGGATTGACGTACAGGTGGAAGAGGAGGTTCTGGATATCTCCTCCACAGATGTTGTTCGATTGAATCAGCGGATAGGTCGGATGATTGAGGATGACAGAATCATGTTGGAATCCAGTCCGGGCAAAGCTGCGAGGTTTGCTTGCAGTAAATAGAAGAACATCTATAGTTATGGATAAAAATGAAGTCTGTGTTCGCAGAGTTCATTTTTTTTGTGTCACAGACAAAAATACCCCCTGCTATGCAGGGGGAGGGCAAATCTTTAGATAAAAGGAACTCCTGTGTTAGTATAAAAGTAGGTCTGCAAACCACAAAAATACAACACAGGAGGTGCCCAAGATGGACACAACAAATAGTTTAGCCCATACAAAATGGGAATGCAAGTACCATATCGTTTTTGCACCAAAGTATCGCAGACAGGTGATATACAAAGACATCAAAGCAGACGTAGGACAGATACTGGGAGCGTTATGCCGCAGAAAAGGAATAGAGATCATAGAAGCAGAATGCTGCCCGGATCATATCCACATGCTGGTAAGGATACCGTCCAAATACTCGGTATCAGAAATTGTAGGATACCTGAAAGGGAAGAGTTCGCTCATGATATTTGAGAAGCATGCGAATCTGAAATATAAGTATGGGAACCGACATTTCTGGTGTAGAGGGTATTATGTGGATACTGTGGGGAAGAACACATCTGCAATCAAAACGTATATCCAGGATCAGCTGAAAGAAGATCTAGAATACGACCAGATGTCTTTAGTAGAGTATATTGACCCGTTTACGGGTGAGCCGGTAAAGAAAAACAAGAAATAAGCCACTTGGAGTGGCAGTAGGAAATCAAAGCAAACCAGTAAGCCCCTTATGGGGCTGCGCCTTCCGGGCGCAAGCAGGTAATAGCCCCTTATAGGGGCAGAGCAGGCTACCGGCTAAGCCGGTAGTCCTGACTCTTGGATTTATGTGGTTTTGGAAAAGCATCAGGGGCCGTCATTGTCCGCAGCCTGATGCGCCATCAATACGCTTTTGGCTGCTGCCACGATGGCGCGGTCGGTTCTGTAAATATCATATTCACTCATGGCAGGCAGTCCCATGGGAACGCCTGCCTTACGGTACTGCATACCGCTGTCTATGATTTTTTTGGCAGAAAGATGATAACTTGTTATTTTCGTATCAGCAAGAAACCTGCGGATCACTTCCGGGTTTACGCCTGCGCCGGCCATAATTCTGGGACCGTTTGCTTTCTCCTGTAGTTTACATAATTCAATCAAAAGAGGCATACCGGCCAGGCAGTCTTTTTCCTGTCCAGACGTCAGTATAGTATCGATTCCCAGTTCAGCGGCCTGGTTGTAAGTTTTTATGGGATCGGCGCATACGTCGAATGCGCGGTGTAGCGTTATCTTTAACGTGCCGGCGGTTTTGATCAGCCGGGACATCTTTGTCATGTCGAGGCTGCCATCCGGTGTGAGACAGCCGATCACCACGCCATCGGCGCCTGCATTCTTAAAAAGCTCGACTTCCCGTCTGATGATCTCAAATTCATGATCCGTATAGAGAAAATCCCCGAAGCGGGGCCGCAAAAGTACGCGGACCGGCAGATCGCAGGACGTTCTGACCTGTTCAAATAGGCCGATACCCGGTGAAATACCGCCAATGATCAGTGCCGCGCATAATTCCAATCGGTCTGCGCCGCCCTCTGCCGCGGCCACGGCCGATTCCACACTGTCTACACAACATTCCAGAATATAGTCCTTATTCCTGTCCATTTGCATCTCCGATTACATAATATAAGCAGCTTATATAGCGTTACAATAGGATCGTATCACATTTTCTGTTTTCATTCCAGACACATTTCTCCGTATACGTTTTTTGTACTTTTATACGCGTTTTCCCGGTATGTTCTAAAATTTGCCGTGGTTTTTCAAAAGTCGTGTTATGGCGATGGTAAAGGACAGCACGGGAAAACAGAATTTAACCGATTATAGGAAGCAAATATAGCTGATACGGGAGACAAGGAGTATTCTGAAGTGAAGGAATACTCCTTGTTTCGTCTAGTATGTCACTTACGATAACTTTCTTATGTAAGAGTATATTATTTTGCAAAAGAAAAATAAATATTTTCTAATATTTTGAAACCAAAAGACTATATCTGACGTCTAATGACCGTGAAACAAATGAAGGACGCTTGTATTTGTTTTACAATCATACGCGCGTAGGAGAAAGTTAATGAAAAGCATTGAAACAAAGTTTTGTGTAAAGAAGGCTCAGAGGCATGATAAAGATGCATTTACCGAACTAATGCAGTTATATTTGAAGGATATGTATAGAACTGCCATTGCAATTCTGATGAATGAAGAAGATGCTGCAGATGCTCTTCAGGATACAATTCTCACTTGTTGGGAAAAGTTATATACACTTAGGAAACCAGAGTTCTTTAAAACATGGATGACAAGGATACTTATAAATCATTGCTATGATATCATAAGAGACAATGCGGTTTACAAGAATATGGAATCTTATGAGGAACCGTCAAAATGTGATGAGTATAATCTTGAATTGAAGGAGGCATATGCTTCTATAGACGAACGATACCGATTGCCTATGGAATTGTACTATAGTCAGGGATTCAAGATGAGAGAAATTGCGCAAATGTTGTCATTACCATTAAATACCATCAAGACGAGGATTTCAAGAGGAAGAAAGCAACTGGAAAAGTATTACCGAGATTGTTAGGAGGATAGAAATGGCAAATAAAAAAACTATACTTTCTGAAGAAATAGAATTATCGGAAATTGTATTGAAAAAAACAAATCAGGCCTTTGAAATCATTAAGCAGGAGGATATTGTTTATATGAAAAAAACACATACCAGTAGAGGTAAAAGGTTTAAAACGCAGGCTGCCGTTATTGCAGGTGTTTGCATATTAGCAATTAGCAGTATAAGTGCCGCTGCAGCAATTCATCATTATTGGGGGAGAGGCATGAACGGAAATATTCAGGCATCCGATGAGCAACAGCAAATGCTTACCGAAAAGAATATAGCAAAAGTGTACAGTGAAGAGCAGGATAGTCCGTCACTTGCCGTAACAAATAACGGCGTTACAATAGAGCCGGATACAGTTATTGTGGATGAAAGATTGGTATATATGGCGTTTCGTATTTCAGGTTATAGCGTAGCGGATAGGATGGAGCCGGGATTTGAAATGGTAAATGTGTATCAGGGAGATAATCCTGAGGATGAAAGTGCATGGGTTAATATGAGCGGAACCATGTATGATGGAATTATCTCTGATGAAAACGGTATACTGGTATATGAAGATGGAACATCCTTAGAAAGCTATGAAGATGGAAGCATTATCTCCCATTATACGGATGATAACGGAAATATGGAATATATTATTCAGGCAAGCTGTGTGGACAAGAACGATTCATTTCTCGGCAAGACAATACACGTTGAATTCAAAAATATGGGAACAATCTCAAAAGGAGCGTTTATTACTGCAGTGGATGGAGAATGGAATTTTGAAATAAACCTTTCCGATGTCAGTTCGACTCAAAATATTAGGGTAGGGCAAAAAGTGGAAGGAACGGGTTTCACGATGGAGGATATCAATATCTCACCGATTTCCATTAAAGTAAATTATTCTGTCAGTACGGCTCCGATAGAAAAAGAAGATGATCTTGGCATTCCTGAGGTCAAGGGAGTTGTATTAAAAGACGGAACAAGAATTTCATACTTAACGAATCCCGGCAGATTGGGATATACAGATAGCGGCAAGTCAAATGCGTATCAAATAGCAGGTTTTTCCCGAGTTGTTGATGTTGATGAGATAGCTGCGCTAATCGTTATGACATCGTATGAAAATGAAAAAGTTGAGATAGAAACAATTTCCCTGCAGGACGCAGAACAATGACTCCCGCGCTGGTTCAGCGTGAAATAGAAGCTCTGTTGGTATGATTATGCAGATAGGAAACCGAGGCAGCCGGAAATGTACTATTGCAATGAATTTCGCAGGAGATATATAATTATAGTAGAGACAAAGGAAAAACAAGAAGATCTGCTTTTTCCCGGAGCGGAATATCTGGCGGAGCCGGAGAATCGGGCGTTTTATATTTCTTACCAGCCGGATTACCTGATGAAGAATGTGAGTATAAATCCGAATGCGATTTTATATGGGCTCTTTATAGCGGAGTTTTCACCCATGGAGGACGCCATGCCAGATGAGTCGGCGCCGGTTCAGATCACGAAGGTGATCGGTGGTGATCCGCGTCTTGAGGGCGTGGTGGATTATTTCTGTGACCATAGAAATCCCAGCCCGGAAATGCTCTACAAGGATAAGACCTATGTGGCGATGATGGGTTCTCAGGGTACCTATATACACGGTAAGGTTTATGAGGAGAAAATGCAGTCGAAAAGCGAGGTACATATCGGACTGGAAATGGTGCCATTTTCGTTGGAGTCGGACGTACTTTTGCCGGACGGCAGTCAACCGGAGGATGCACTTCTACAACGGTCGGTGCGTTATGATCGACGGCAGGGATACCACCGCCTCCGTTCAGATACCAAACGGCGGCATCGACAACCTCCTAAAAGGCAGGGCAGAGCACGGCACGGACAAGCTGGCGTTTACGTTCTATGACAAGGGGTATTCCAAGATCAAGGAGGGAATGATGGGGAATATGGTAAATAACAAGTATATCGAGTGGGATTTTTCAAATCCGGCACATGAGGCGTATTTTCTGAACTGTTTTAACGGGGAGGAGACGATGCGGAAGGAATACCCTGTCCTGTACGGGATGCTCCAGCATACGAAGAGGTTGGCAGCGGAGGACGCTGAGGCGTTTCATGCCTTGAAAACGGGCGGCGCCGCAGGCTATGTTGACCGTGCCCATATCCATGAGCTTGTTGTAAGGAAAAGTAATCGGAATGATGACGCAGGGGAAAACAGCTTGTACTGCAAGGGATGTACGTCGCTGGTGTCGGTGAAGCCGGCGGTACATGTTACGCTTGAAATATATAAGAATGAAAAAAGGATCGCCAGAAATTTCCAGACCAGAAAGAATGTGCAGTATCTGGAGCTGGAGTGTCTGGCGGAGGAGAGCGGTGATCTGACATCGGACGATGACGTCAAGGCTTTGATCTCCTGCTTTTGGAATGAGCCGGAAAGCGATATCCTGCGGGGCGGGTATATGCAGGAGACTTTGCGGCTTGAGGGAGGAAAGTATGTGGCGGATGTGGTCTGCGAGAACCCCAGAAAAAAGACTACGGGGTCAGATACGATTGTCATATCTTACGGCAGAGGATCTGCGGACAATGTGGATTACTTTTACTTGGAGGGAATGAGGGATAAGGACGGAAACCAGAGGGTAACGCTCGACGTGAACGGTTCGGTAAACCTTTCCGACGCCGTCTTTTTACGGTATAAGGCCCATGACATGAGCATGTTCTCCGTTTCCAAAGGCGTTATTACATATAACGGAGCGGCTCCTGTATGCGAGAAGACACCAAGCGGCTTTTCGTGGAAATATGATTTCGAATGGCAGGATTCGATTGAGTCCAGTGTGAAGTACGGACAGCATCAGTATGAGTTTGACATGCGGCTGGAATTTGTTGTACAGGATAAAGACGGAAAGGAGCAGGAGCAGTACATAGACGTCAGTTCCGTGAACTCGGAGGAAGCCAAAAATATTGCTATCGTCCCCGGGATGACACTCCTGTGGGGGTGTCTTGGCAGGGATACGCTGGTGCATATGGCGGACGGTTCGGTGAAAAAAATAAGCGATATCGCTGTTGGCGAGCGGGTAGCGACCCCTGGGGGAAATGCAGCGGTGTCAAAAGTATGGACGGGAACAGAGAAAGAAATCTACCATATTAAGACGGACAGCGGCAAGGAGATTCTGGCCACCGGGGAGCATCAGTTCAAGACAGATGACGGGTATGTGCGGGTGCTAGACCTGACCAGCAGCACCAGACTTATGACGGATGAGGGCGGTACCATGCGGGCTGTCTACTGCTATGCGCAGGCGTATCAGGACACCGTATACAGCCTTGATCTGGAGGATGGCGACAGCTTTTTCGCGGCCGGATTTGTTTCCGGCACAATGGAGCGGCAGAATATGGTCTGTGAACAGAAAATTCTGCCGCCCGTCAGGGAGGATCTGAAAGAAGAACTTGCGAAACTGGACAGACAGATAGCGGAAGGCGAGATTTTCCGGGGAAACAGTGTGCCGTGGTACGAATACTGTGAAGTTTCCATGACCGTGAAGAACGGAAAGGTAGTCTTAAACTGGGCGACAAATTATAAGACGAATGATGACTGGGTGGGTCTGTATCGCAATGCCTCCGATGGGAATGAGAAATACATAGGAGGCGCATGGCAGTGGGTGTCTAAGGGCAACAGCTATCAGACAGACGTGTATGTGGCGCCGGGGCTTCAGGCAAGGTATATCAGGGGGAGGAAAAATTATACCTGTCTGGCAAAAACAGATCCTTTTCCCGCAGTGGACGAGGCGGTGGAAGTCCGCGTTCCCTATTTGGGCAAACAGGTGATAAGAGAAGAATCTGTGGGCGGGGCGTTCTATGAAAAAACGCCGGAGGAGGCGGCGGAGATCCTCAGACAACAGGAGCAGCCAAATAGCGATGATATAGGTTACAGCATCTATGGAAAGTGTACGCTTGGTTATAAAAAGGGAAAATTTATCATCGACTGGGAAATGGAATCCTGCGAGCCTTATGACTGGATCGGCCTGTATCAAAATTCTTCGGCCGGACAGAACGATTATGTGACTTACCAGTGGGTGGAGAAAAAGGCGCCGTTCGAGACGAAGATTGAGGTGAATGCCGGATGGCAGATTCGCTACTACCGCTGGTCAAAGCAGAGTAAGAAGTATGTGGAGGCGGCGAGAACCAACGAATTTAAGGCGCTGACAATCAAATCCAACACGGCGGACTATCCGTACAAGCCGGACAGCGCTCTTTTTTCAACGTTACAGAGGGTATTTCCCTATCTGAAACAGGAGGATACGATCATTACCGGGGCTGATGTTACGGGTTATAACTGTATCGCCTGGTCGCTCGGCCTTAACGACAGATGGATCAATCCCGCCGGCAGTATCGAGGCGTTTACTGCGTTCTATATACAGGCGGGCTGTGAGGAGAGAATGAGGTATTCTGCGGATACGGTAGTCGCCGCATGGGCAGATAGGGGGAAGCCGACCCACGGAAGCCGCCTGTATCAGGAGGGAAGCGGACTGTGGGAGTCCAAGCTTGGGAAAAGCTATCGGATTACCCATGGGGAGGAGGAGCTGAGCGGTAGTACCTATGGGGTGATTGTCGGCTATTTTACCGCGCCGAAGAAATTTAAGGCGAAACGGGAGAGGACGAAGCTCACGGCAGGACAGCAGGAAACGCTTGGAAGACTGGTGGATGAGGCGGAAAGCGGTCTCAGGGAGCCCTTCGAGAGCGCCTTTGCGAAGCTGAAAGAAGAGTGGCATTCGGAGGCCTTCCGCTATGAAGCAAGCACGGAGAGCATCCGCAGACTGCCCGTTTACACAGAACTTGTGGAGATGGGGCCGGCAGTTTTGCCGCTGCTTGTGGCGAAGCTTGCGGAGGAGGAGAATTTCTTTGCGCTGCCGCTTTACGATGAAATGCAAAGTGACGGTCTGCTCAGGGTATCCTATCAGGATGAGCGGTACAAAAAAGATGCCGTCGAGGGCGAGCAGGAGCGGGCAAGGCGGAGCGTGGCCGCATATCTGGACAGATAATGTGAAGGAAAGGAATAATCAAGACCAAGGGGGTATGCCGGGGAAGACAAAGAGGACGCTGCGGACGAGCCGGCCGGTGGCATAACCGATACGGAGGATAAGGGTGGCACAGGGGAAAGTGCGCCCTCAGAGGAGCAGGGGGAGAGCGAGCAGGAAAGCACGCTTTCGGAGGAACAACAGGCAAGCGCAGTCGCACAGGGAGAAGGGTGAGAAAGGTTATGCGGCATGGGAAGAAAAGCTGTATGCGTATGCGGAGGAAGCCCTTGCCATCTGGGAGGAATATGAGAAGCTGACGGAGGTGGAGATACCGTCCAGTGTGACAAGTATAGGGGAGGAGGTATTTGTAGAATGTCGCTCTTTGACGGAGGTGACGATACCAGACAGCGTGGAAAATATAGATTCGTGGGCATTTGGAATGTGTAGTGGTCTGACTAAGGTGAGCTTTCAAAGGAAGGAGCCTCCAACATCGGAAGGAGATGTATTTGAATCATGTTCTGGTTTAACCAACATCTATATCCCTTCGTGTCAATATTTGGAAGGATATCGGGTGATTGTAGGGAGTGACTATCAGGACAAAATAACAGCGTCCGAGCATGAAGAGTTTACCTATACCGTCGCAGGTCACTTAAAGAGATGACTGGATAGAGCAGGATGACAATAAGCCGGATGAGACTTCGATCCTCTACGAGAATAACACCAATCCCGGAACCGCTACGGCCAAGTTGACGATCGGAGGGGTAACGGCGCAGATTTCCTTTACGATTGTGGACAAAACGGCGCCCGACAAACCTGTACTGCAAAACGGCGTGACCCTGCCTGCGGACTGGACGAACGCACAGGACAAAATCCCGCTGAGCTGTATGACAACGTGGGTGTGACGGAGCTGTGGGTGAGCGTTGACGACGCCTCTCCCTATATAGGCGAGTGGTGCAGCGATGAGCAGGGCACCCCTGCGGTATTTACCAGTATCACGTCGGATATGACCGTGTATGCCGTTTACACGAAGGCATATACCGTCACCATGCAGACAGGCACAGGCTATACCCTGTCCACGCAAACAGGCAGCAAAAGTCCTGCGAAAGAGGGCGGCAGCTTCACCGTTCGCTTTGCCTTAGCAAACAGCTACCAGAAGACCGCTGATTTTGCGGTGAAAGTAAACGGCGTGAAAGTGGAGCTGGCGGCGGACGGTGCCTATACCATTAGTGATATCAGGGAGAACCAGACAGTGACGGCGGAGGGCGTGGCGAAGAAAGCAGGAAAACCGTCCGGGTCCGGCGGGGACAAAGAAGACGGTCGAAACCCGGGAACCGCATCCGCAGCGGAAAAGAAGCCGGAGGGCAGACCGGGAGCCGCACCGAAACAGAAAGAAAACGGGAAGCCGGAGGAAAAATCAGGCACGGACGGCATGGATGCAGGGACACCAGAAACGGAAAGCACGGATGCCCGGAGCAGTCGTGGAGGCGGTGCTGACGCCCGGACAGCAGGAAATCGTAAACAGCGGCAGGACCATAGAGATTCGGATAGAGGTGACGGATATTTCCGAAAAAACACCCGCACAGGATAAGGAAGTGAGTGAGAGCGGCATCGGAGCGCACCGGGAAGAAGCACCGGGGCTTGTGCTTGGCATGTATGTTGCCATCTCCATGTTCGTCAGGATCGGGGAGGAAGAGTGGAACGCTGTTACGGAAACGAAGGAACCCATAGAAGTGGTGAGGTATCCCGGAGAAACTGTTAAGTGAGGACAGAAAGTTTTACATCATCCGTGCCCATAACGGGGAATATATCTTTATGGACGATCTGGACAGTGAGCCGGACACTATTACCATCCGCACGGATCTGTTCTCAAGCTACGCCATCGCCTATGTGGATACGGAGGGTGCAGACAGCGGGGCGAAGTGCAGCCTCTGCCATATCTGCCCAGCCCTCTTTGGGGTATGCTGCTTTATCTGGCTGGTGGTTATCCTGGCAGTCATGGTGATTGTGATACTTGTGGCATGGCGGCGGAGGAAAGCGGAGGAGCCGGGAGAGAGGAAAAGTTAAAAGGTAAATGACATGTTCTGCTGGTGAATGATGTGCCGGCAGAAAACATAGGGAAATAGCAAAGGCCGGTGATTCCGATATTGATCGGAGCCACCGACTTTTGCAGTGCGCCTTGCGGCGCACGTTTCATACATAGATCTTAACTATGCACCTTGAAAATTTAATATCTGGCAGTTATTCAGTCGTTAATGTTCAGTCAATTACGCTGCTTCCAGCTTCGATTCTAAAAGTGCAGGTATTGCATCCATATCAGCCTGGAAAAATGCTTCCAAAATCATTGAAGGATGTGCCGGATGAAGTACGGAAATTATTACAGGATTGTGGATGTGCCGAAGATATGGCTGCCGAGACAATCCGCAACAGGGAGAGCGCTTAAGAATGTGGACCATATGTATCTGAGCGATTTGAGTGAATAAATTATAATATCATCTGTTATTTGGAATGACTCTGTGCCATACTATCTATATGCAGCAAGCCGGAACCGTTCCTATTGGAAAGAAAGGAGTGGCTTTATGGTAAACAGCTTGCAAAAATTTTATAAATTTATTAGCACTCACCTCTTGACAGTGCTAACAATGCGTTGTATTGTGATAGTATAAGTAGAACAGATGGAAACACTACATCTGTAGACGCGAGGAGGTGTCTATTATGAATTTAACAAAATTTACGCAGAAATCCATACAGGCGGTGGAACGGTGCGAAAAGCTTGCCTATGAATACGGCAATCAGGAGATTGAAGAAGAACATCTGTTATATAGCCTGCTTACAATTGACGACAGCCTGATCTTAAAGCTTGTGGAGAAGATGGAAATACAGAAGGAATATTTTGTAAACCGCGTGGAGCAGGGGCTATCCAAACGTACGAAAGTGCAGGGCGGTCAGATTTTCGTGGGTCAGGATCTGAACAAGGTGCTGATCAGCGCAGAGGACGAGGCCAAAGCGCTTGGGGACGAGTATGTGTCGGTAGAACATCTTTTCCTTGCCATGTTAAAGCATCCAAACAGGGAGATCAAGGAGATTTTCCGGGAGTTTGGCATTACCAGAGAGAGGTTTTTGCAGGCTCTTTCCACGGTAAGAGGAAATCAACGGGTTACTTCTGATAACCCGGAGGCGACCTATGATACGCTGGAAAAGTACGGGCAGGATCTGGTGGAAAAGGCGAGAGACCAGAAGCTTGACCCGGTGATCGGCAGAGACACCGAGATTCGCAATGTGATTCGGATTCTTTCAAGAAAGACAAAAAACAATCCTGTCCTGATCGGCGAGCCGGGCGTGGGTAAGACGGCGGTTGCGGAAGGGCTTGCGCAGCGTATTGTGCGGGGCGATGTGCCGGAAGGCCTTAAGGACAAGAAAATATTTTCACTGGATATGGGGGCGTTAGTTGCCGGCGCGAAATACCGGGGCGAGTTTGAGGAGCGTCTCAAGGCGGTGCTTGACGATGTGAAAAACAGCGACGGCCAGATCATTCTCTTTATAGACGAGCTGCACACCATTGTGGGTGCGGGCAAGACGGATGGAGCCATGGATGCGGGCAATATGTTAAAGCCCATGCTGGCCAGAGGCGAACTGCACTGTATCGGCGCCACGACGCTGGATGAATACCGTCAGTATATTGAGAAGGATGCGGCTCTGGAACGGCGTTTTCAGCCTGTTATGGTGGAGGAGCCAACGGTGGAGGACACCATCTCGATTCTGCGGGGGTTGAAGGAGCGTTACGAGGTTTACCACGGGGTAAAGATCATGGACAATGCGCTGGTCAGCGCGGCGGTACTGTCCAACCGCTATATTTCAGACAGATTTCTGCCGGATAAGGCGATTGATTTGGTGGACGAGGCATGCGCGCTGATTAAAACGGAGCTGGATTCCATGCCGACGGAGCTGGATGAGCTGCGCCGCAAGGCGATGCAGCTGGAGATCGAGGAGACGGCGCTTAAGAAGGAAGACGACAATTTAAGCAGGGAGCGGCTTTCCAATTTGCAAAAAGAGCTGGCGGAATTAAAGGAAGAGCTGCAAAATCGTATGGCGCAGTGGGAAAATGAAAAGGCGTCCGTGGAAAAACTGTCGAAGATCAGAGAAGAAATTGACGAAGTCAACAGTCAGATTCAGATTGCCCAGCGGGACGGTGATTATGAGAAGGCGGCGGAATTAAGCTACGGCAGGCTTCCTTCCCTGAAACAGCAGCTGGAAATCGAGGAGGAAAAGGTGGGCCGGGAAGAACTGTCGCTGGTGCACCAGAGCGTATCGGATGAGGAAATTGCCAAAATTATTTCCCGCTGGACTGGGATTCCGGTTTCCAAGCTGACTGAGAGCGAGCGCAATAAGACGCTGCATCTGGACGAGGAGCTGCACAAGCGCGTGATTGGTCAGGATGAGGGTGTTACAAAGGTAACAGATGCTATTATTCGTTCGAAGGCAGGGATCAAGGATCCCACCAAGCCTATCGGCTCCTTCCTGTTCCTTGGGCCTACAGGCGTAGGTAAGACGGAGTTGGCGAAAGCGCTGGCTGCTGCGCTCTTTGACGATGAAACAAATATGGTCCGTATTGACATGAGTGAGTATATGGAGAAATATTCTGTCTCCAGACTGATCGGAGCGCCTCCCGGATATGTAGGTTATGAGGAGGGCGGCCAGCTGACGGAGGCAGTGCGTAGAAAACCTTACTCGGTTGTGCTTTTTGATGAGATTGAAAAGGCGCACCCCGATGTATTCAACGTGCTGCTGCAGGTGCTGGACGACGGCCGGATTACGGATTCTCAGGGCAGAACGGTAGATTTTAAAAATACGATCCTGATCATGACCTCCAACATCGGCGCGGAGTATCTGCTGGATGGCATTGATGAGGAGGGAGCCATCACAGAGGAAGCGGAGAAACTGGTTATGGGCGATCTGCGCAGTCACTTCCGGCCTGAATTTTTAAACAGGCTGGATGAGACCATCCTCTTTAAACCGCTGACGAAGAGCAACATCGGAGGCATTATTCGATTGATTGTGGATGATTTGAACAGACGGCTTGCAGACCGCGAGCTGTGCATCGAGCTTTCGCCGGAGGCGCGGCAGTTTATCGTAGAGAACGGGTACGACCCGGTTTATGGAGCAAGGCCGTTGAAACGGTATATTCAGAAGTATGTGGAAACCCTGTCTGCAAAGCTGATCCTTTCCGATCAGGTGGGAGCAAAGGATACCATTCTGATTACGGTTATGGACGGTGCGCTTACGGCAAGAAAAAAATAGGAAAAAAAAGAACAGTCTGGCGTGGAGGAACGAGAAACAGCACCGGGCTGTTTTTTTGGCTTTAAGTGTGGTATGGTAAAGTAAATGCAGGGAAATTGCCTGCGATTAAAACAGGATTTAGCAGAAAAAGGACAGAAAAAAGTTGAAATGAAGAAAAAACTGTGGACAAGTCTGCACTTTTGGAAAAGACTAAATCAGGATTTAGTGCACGCGTGTCAGAAACAGGAAATAATATCCGAAGACAAGAGGAAAGGGAGGAAGAATAAATGAGGTATCCGGCATTTTTACGGGAAAAGGGGACGATTGGATTTGTTGCGCCTTCTTTCGGGTGCGCCATAGAACCATATAAGAGCGGTTTTTTAAACGCCCAGCGAAGATGGCGGGAGCAGGGGTATCAGTTACAGCTTGGGCCGAATTGTTATGCGGGCGAAGGCGTGGGAATCAGCAGTACGCCAAAGAAATGCGGGGAGGAGCTGACAGACGCTTACTGTGATAAAAATAACGACTGTCTCATTTCCTGCGGCGGCGGCGAGCTGATGTGTGAGATATTGGATTATGTGGATTTTGAACGGATTGGCAGAGCGGATCCCAAGTGGTATCTGGGATATTCGGATAATACGAATTTTACCTTTCTTCTGACTACGCTGAGTGACACGGCGTCTCTCTACGGTCCCTGTGCGGCTGCCTTTGGTATGGAACCGTTACACCCGTCATTAAATGACGCGATGTCGCTTTTGCGCGGAGAGAAGCTTATCATGCGTGGATATGACAGATGGGAGCGGGAGTCTCAGAAGGATGAGGAAAATCCGCTGGCGCCCTATAATCTTACTGAAACGTCTGTTATCAAATATTATCTGCCGGATGGAAGGACTAATGTGGAGAGCCTGCGTATGGCGGCCGGGCAGTGCGACGGCCGGGCCGGGGCGGGAGAAATGCGAATGGACACGGACGGCGGCGGGAAGGCGGAAATTGCTTTTTCAGGCCGGCTTCTCGGCGGCTGTATGGATTGTCTGATTACACTGCTGGGGACGAAGTATGATAAAACGGCTGCGTTTGCACAGCGCTACAAAGAAGACGGGATTATCTGGTTTCTGGAGGCCTGCGATCTGAACCTGATGAGCATCCGCCGCGCCATGTGGCAGATGGAGCACGCGGGATGGTTTCAGCACTGTAAAGGCTTTTTGATCGGGAGGCCGCGCCTTGGTATGGACGCGCAGGAGTTTGGGATTGATCATTATCAGGCGGTCTGCGAAATGCTGTATTCCTATCATGTGCCTGTTCTGATGGATCTGGATATCGGCCATCTGCCGCCGGCCATGCCCTTAGTCTGCGGCAGTATGGCGCGGGTGGTCAGCGATGGAGAGACATACCGCGTGGAGATGGAAATGAATTGAGAGAACGACCAAAAAGGAGGGATATCATATGCCGAAAGATCCGATAATGTTACTGAGTTATGTAAACTTAAAGCTGCGGGATTTTTACACAAATCTGGATCAGCTCTGTGAGGAGCTTGATGCGGATCGTGCAGAGATTGTCGAAAAGCTGGCAAGTATTGATTATCATTATGATGAGGAGAAAAATCAGTTTGTCTGAAAAAATAAAAATTGCGATTGTTATTGATGACGAAAAATCGAATGCGGATAAAAAGGACGGCGTTGCGCCTTCCCTAATTCTGACACAGGATGCATCTGTGACACTTATGCCGGTTTTGCTCAAAAATCATCTCATGACAGGCAGCTTTTGTGGTCAGAGAGGGGACTGCGGGCGGTGTATCGTGCAGTTTACAGAGGGCGCGCCGCTTCCCACAGGACTGGAAAGGGCCCGGCTTACGCCAAAAGAACTGCGGCAGGGATATCGGCTGGCCTGCGTGACGCGGCCAAGGATGGACTGTACCATTAAAATTGCAGGCGGAAATGATGTGGAGACGCCGATTGTGACGGAATTGAACCTGCCGTCGGAAAATATTGACTTAAGTAGTCATAAAATTTTACAATCGCGAAATCAAAAATCGGATGCTATGAAATTTTCCGAAAAGCGCGGAGAGGACTCAATAAAAAACAACTGCTATATTATTGCGGTGGATTTGGGAACGACCACTGTTGCCATGCAGATGCGGGATATGGTGACGGGAGAGATTGTGGATACCTACTGTGAGAATAATCCGCAGAGATGTTATGGCACGGATGTGCTGTCGCGGATAGAGGCATCCTGTAACGGCGCCGGAGAGGAGCTGCGGGAGCTGATCTGTGAATCTCTGGCACGGGGGCTTAAGCAGTTTGCCGGGCGTTTGAGAAAACGGCAAATTGCCGGTATGTGTATTGCGGGCAATACTACCATGGAACATCTGCTTCTTGGCTATGATGTAAAAGGCCTGGGTGTGGCGCCTTTTGTGCCGGTGGAGAAGGGACTGCAAAAAATTTCTCTGGCGGCCCTCTTTTCTGACAGAATAACGTTTGTCGGGGAATTTCCCGTCTATATTGCGCCCTGTATCAGCGCTTTTGTGGGAGGCGATATAGTAGCCGGACTCTATGCGCTGCATATGCTTCCGATCTTTGGGGGGCAGGAGACGGCAGGGGAAAGAACGGCGGAGGACGCAGAGGGAACGGGACGGAAAAGAACGGTGGAGGACGCAGAGGGAACGGGACGGGAAAGAACGGCGGAGGACGCAGAGGGAGCGGGACAGAACGAAACGCTCGTCAGGCTTCTGATTGATCTGGGTACAAACGGCGAGATGGCAATTACGGACGGCAGGCGTATGATTGTCACCGCTACGGCCGCCGGGCCGGCCTTTGAGGGAAACGGCGATCTTATCGGTACGGACAGAATTGCGTTTACGGCGTCCCTTTTGCGTCAGGGAGCGCTGGACGAGACGGGACTTTTGGAAGAGCCTTACTTTGAGACGGGTGTGCGCATGGCGAAAAACGAGTGTTATTTCAGACAGGAGGACATTCGCGCCCTGCAAATGGCGAAGGCGGCCATTCGTGCGGGTGTGGAGATTTTATGGGAAGAAATGGGATGTCCCGAAGTGGAGCGGATTTATCTGGCGGGCGGCTTTGGTTACTATCTGGATGTGGAGGCGGCTTTTGCCATTGGTCTTTTACCTTCTGATATGCGGGGGAAAGTGCAGGCGGTAGGGAATACGTCTCTTGCCGGGGCGTTTGCGCTGGGGCGCGATCTTTGCATGGGCAGCGTGAATGGAGAGGCGGCGGGAAAGACGGCAGTTTCTGATGTGAATATGGCGGCGTATGGGATCGAGAGCATTAATCTGGCTGAAAGAGACGGGTTCGAGAAACTATATTTAAGGTATATGAATCTGGAGGAGAATTAGAGAAAAATTGCAGAAACAAAATTTTTATTTTAAGGTTCCGTTAAGGTAGAACCGCATTTTCTTTAAGGAGGGGGTGCTATTCTGTTATCGTAAAAGAAAAACACATACCCGTAACAATTATTTGGCGGATGCAGATAAGGAGGAAATGTGATATGTGGACCAGAGCGGAGCTGAAAGAACGGGCGAAGGCAGCACTGCACAGAAATTACTGGAAGATTGTGCTGGTGTCTTCGATCCTTTTACTGTTAGGGTGCGGATCGGGAGGATATTTCTTCCAGAAGACGCCTCATAATGCAGAGGAGCAGATTGAGGCGGAGGACACCGGCATACAGGCGGAAATGGAAGAAGCCGGGGTGCCTGACAGAGAAATAGTTGACGGTCAGATTGAAACCTTCGACAGAATAGTAGTGATTGTTATTTTTACTATTATTTTCCTGTTTTTCTTTGTGGTGATTCTGGCGGCTGACATTTTTCTGATCAATCCCCTGGATGTGGGCGGCAAACGCTTTATGACGAAGAGTGTGGAAAATGTGGCGCAGGTGAAGGAGATCGCCTACGGGTTTGACCATTCCTATAAAAATGTGGTCAAGGTATTGTTTTACAGAGATCTTTATGTGATCCTTTGGGCATTACTGCTTATCATACCGGGAATTGTAAAGATGTATCAGTATTACATGGTTCCCTATATTCTGACGGATAACCCGGATATGGAGTACAGAGCGGCCCTTGACAAGAGCCGGGAGATGATGGAAGGGAATAAGTGGAAAACATTTGTGCTGGGACTTTCCTTTATTCTGTGGGATTTTTTGGGCGCGCTTACCTTTGGCATCGTGGAGGTGTTTTATGTACAGCCGTACCGGCATCTGACGTTTGCAGCGCTGTACCGCGAATTAAGGGACACGGCTGCTATTAATTCGGAGGACAGATATGGCATATAGAATATTGATAGCGGACGACGAGGCGGAAATCAGGGATGTGCTTCGCCTCTATCTGGAAAAAGAAGGATACGAAGTGATAGAGGCGGCGGATGGGCTGGAAGCAGTCAGACTGATCAGGCAGGGCGGTATGGACCTGGCGATTCTGGATATCATGATGCCGGGATTAGATGGATATCGTGTGTTACGAAATATCAGAGAGACGAGTAATCTTCCGGTGATTATGCTTTCGGCAAAGGGAAGCGATTCGGATAAAATTCTGGGACTGGATCTGGGAGCGGATGATTATATTACAAAACCTTTTGTGCCGCTGGAGGCGGTGGCACGGGTAAAATCCAATTTAAGGAGATTTTATGCGCTGGGAAGCGGGGAAGACAGGGGATCGAAGGATATAACGCTTCGGGCGGGCGATCTGCGTCTGGAAACAGATTCCTGCCTGCTTTACCGGGGCGAAGAGAAAATAGAGCTGACGTCGGTGGAGTTTCGGATCATGAAGCTGTTTATGGAAAATCCCGGCAAGGTGTTTACCAGGCAGCAGATTTTTGAGGCCGGATGGGAAGAAAGCTATATGGTTTCCGACAACAGCGTGATGGTATGTATCTCAAAACTCCGGACTAAATTAAACCATGGCGGCAGGGAATATATCAGCACAATCAGAGGTCTGGGATACCGCATGGAAAAAGAGTGAGGCAAAAGAGGAATGAAAAGGACCGTAAAGTGGTATTTAATTCAGCGATTTTTAATTGTTCTTTTTTTTGTCTATTGGGGCGGGGTATTGATTGATCTGTTTTACCGTATGGCGCTGAATCCGGCGGTTCTCATATTTTTGGAATCGCAGCAGATAGAGATTACCGGGAACAGTGATGTTTTTGCATGGTTATTACAGGTGTTGTTTTATGTTTTGGCAGGATTTCTGCCGCCGGGCATTCGGGACTGGGTACAGGGTAAGATTAACGCAGCCATGGGGAGCAGCATGCGCATTGAGGTTACTTCTCCCCTCTACAGCGGTGTGTGGGGCGTGCTGCTTCGGATTTTGATTATAGGGGGAATCCTCGGGCTTATGATTGTCAGGCTGCTTCCTTATGGGCTGGGAGCGTTTTACTATTCCCGGGTTGTGACGAAACAGTTCGACATTCTGCTTGCGGAGGAAAAGGAAGAGAAGAAGGCGGCGGATAAAAAGAGAAATTTGCTGCTGTCGGATATTGCGCATGACATAAAGACGCCGCTTACAACGATATGCGGGTACAGCAAGGCTCTTACCGAGGGAATCGCGCAGGAGGATAAAAGGCAGGTTTATCTCGAGATGATTTATGCCAAGGCAATGCGGATGGACGAGCTGATTACCCTGTTATTTGAATATGTAAAGCTGGATAGCGAAGGGTTTGTTCTGCATAAGCGGCAGGAAGATTTTGCGGAGCTTGTACGGGAAATGACGGCGCTTCTCTATACGGAGTTTGAGGAAAAAAGGATGCTTCTTGTGACGGAAATCGCAGAGGAGAGGATGCTCCTTGCCATGGACAGGCTGCAGCTTGGCAGGGCTGTCACCAATCTGCTCACCAACGCGCTGCGCTACGGCAGGGAGGGCGGACGAGTTCTGGTGCGCCTGACGGATTATGAGCTTACGGTGGCGGACGAGGGGGAACCTGTTGATCCCGCCTTTGCGGCGCATATTTTCGAGCCCTTTGCCAGAGGAGATAAGGCCCGGACTTCTCAGGGAGGCAGCGGGCTTGGGCTTGGCATTGCCAGAAAAATAGTGGAAATGCACGGCGGAAGCCTTTCTTTAAATCTGAATGCGGAGGGAGGCTATACGAAAGCTTTTCAGATCAGTTTTATTGATCATGAGGGAGACTGAATTTGCCGGCGGACGGCGGCATATACATGTTAGAGAAAAGGTAATTTCGGGTGTCCGCCTATGAATAGGGAAAATAAATTGATTAGGGCTGTTATTGTGCTTGCGGGTATTCTTCTTGCAGGCGGTTTTTTGCCGGTAAGAAGCGGCGTGTTTGCCGATACGGCTGAATATATGGCCTGCCTTTGGGAAAAGGAGGAGACTGTGGACAGTCCCAGGAAAATAGCGCTGACCTTCGACGACGGGCCCCATCCTTACTATACCCAACAGCTTCTGGATGGGCTTAAGGAGCGTGGGGCCAGGGCTACCTTTTTTGTAATGGGAAAGCAGGCGGAGGCTTATCCGGAGCTTGTTTTGCGGATGCAGGAAGAAGGACATCTGATCGGGAATCATACCTACAGCCATGTGCAGCTGAATAAGAAAAACAGAGAGAGCTTTAAGGAGGAACTGGTCAGGACAAACGAGCTGCTTCTGGGGATTACGGGAGAAGAACCGCAGTATGTGCGTCCGCCGTACGGAAGCTGGGATAAAAGCTTTGAGTCGGAGCTTATGATGATTCCGGTGCTCTGGACAATCGATCCCATGGACTGGTGCAGCAGCGACGTGAACGGGATCGTACGAAAGGTTACGAAAAAGGCGGAGGATAACGCCGTTATTCTGATGCACGACGAATATAAGTCCAGCGTTACGGCAGCCCTTGAAATTGTGGATGTTCTGCAAAAGCAGGGGTATGAGTTTGTGACGGTGGATGAGATTCTTTTTGATTAGAAATCTGGCTGCCAGCTCAGCACGCGCCATTTGCAGAAACGTTGAAAATAATGGGATTGGACTTTTTTTACGTTATATAGTACAATGAGCGGGGTGGGAGATAGACGGCGGACAAGGGCCGTCAGGATAAAAAAGGGAAAAAGGTTATAGATGAAAAACGGAAAAAAGAAAGAAAAGGGCTCCGTAAACTGGAAGAAACGTTGGATTATCGTCGGCGTCGGCATGGTGATTCTGGCGCTTGGCAGCGGGTATGCCGGGTATGCCGTGCAGCAGCATCTTGATTTGCAGGCTTTGGAGAGCGCGGCAGTGGAGGCTATGGTACATACGGAGGCTGTAAGGCTGGCCGAGTACAGCAAAACCCAGCACAGAAAGGACAGCGTCAGGCAGAATGCCGGTAAGGATACGACGCAGGCGCTGGTGGATGCGGCCCGCTATATGCTGGAGGGCATAAAGAACAGACCGAGGGAGGTAGAGGTCACGCCGGAAAACGCGGCTGATTTTGCCACCATTGAAAGCTGCAAGATCAACCCGGAGACGGGCAAGATTGACGTGACCATGAAAGCGAAGGATCTGGCTGTCAGCGACGACGGCTATTACTATCTCTTTGAGGAAAAGGCTTACCAGTCCGCCCTGACTGGCAGCGAGTACATAATTGAAGATCAGAAGGATGTGAATTTGACCTTTTCGGTCAATTTAAATTATAATACGGCCAGTTCCAGACTCTTTTCCAAATTTGTGGTGGCCGTAAAGAAAAACGGATCTTTTCTGGCGATCACCAAGCCCCACTATATCACGAACCCGGAAGCTTTGGCAAAATACAGTCTCTCTTTTGGCAATACGACCTCCAAGAAGGGGCTTCTTGTAGACCCGGAAAAGCTGCAAAGCACGGAGCTGGACGATCTGGGTGTGAGGCATGCCGCCTATAATATTCCTCTGAGCAGGATTCTGGGACAGACGACCAATGAACATTACCCTACGGTTTACTATACTTATAACGGAAGAAATTATGCTTTTAACGGGCAGATTATTGCGGAGTACGATTACATTTTTACTTCCCTGACAAACAGGGGGATTACAACAACAGCCATTATTTTAAATGATCATTCCGCCCATCCCGAGCTGATTCATCCCAAAGCGCGTTCCGGCGGACATGCTCCTTATTTTGCCTTTAACGCGGCGGACGAGGAGGGCGTTGAATGTATCGCGGCGGTGGCGTCCTTTCTGGCCAGCCGTTATTCCGGCACCGGCCACGGCAAGGTGGTAAACTGGGTGATCGGAAATGAGATCAACGCCAGAAGCGAGTGGAATCATATCGAGCACATGGATACGGCGTCCTATGTGGACGAGTACGCCAGAGCGTTCCGCGTTTTCTACAATGCGATTTTAAGCATCAATAGCAGCGCAAGAGTATACATATCGCTGGATCAGCAGTGGGGAAAGAGTCTCTATTCCAAGAACGGATACGGTTCCAAGGAGATTCTTGACGAATTTAACCGCAATTTAAAGGCGGAAGGAAATATCGACTGGGCGCTGGCCCAGCATCCATACAACTATCCGCTGACCAGTGCAAAGGCGTGGAGTTCCAGCGGAAAAGCCGGCTCCTATGTGCAGGAGGGTGAAAATACACCTGTTATTACAATTAAAAACCTTCATGTGCTGACGGATTATTTACAGAAGCCGGAGATGCGCACGGAAGACGGAGAGGTGCGGCATCTGATTTTAAGCGAGATGGGGTATACCTCCTCTCAGGGGCAGGAGCTGCAGGCGGCTTCTTTCGTGTATGCCTATAAGGTAATCGAGGCGAATCAGTATGTGGACAGCATGCTTTTCTCGAGGGAGACGGACGCGCCTTCGGAAGTGGCGCAGGGGCTTGCGCTTGGAATCTGCACGCTGGGCGGCGGCCGGAAATCCATTTATGAGGCGTACAAGTATGTGGATACCCCGGAGTCGGCCAAATATACAGATTTTGCCTTGCAGGTGATCGGTATTTCAAACTGGAATGAAGTGATCAGGAAACATTGACGGAACAGAAAAAATCGGGCACAGAGTAAACTGTGCCGTCAAAATAACTCAGAAACCAGAAATTGATAGACGCTTTGGCTTTTGGCCTGCCAGTTGGCGCAGATGGCGGAGGCGGTGTCTTCATCGGGGACGGACAGGGTGATATCCACCACTGTCACGTCCTTTTCTTTTACGACAAGACGGGCCTCGTATTCCCCGGAGGTGGATTTGTAGTAGTCCGCCCGGACGGCGGACTCGCTGCGCATGTCCATCTCATGATCGGCAAAAAAGGCGGCGATATCCTCTTTGATGGGATCGCCTATGCGGTTGCCAAAGTAGGCCAGCGTGTCTTTGCCTTCCATCGTAATTTCCAGATAGGTACGGTTGCGCAGAGATTTTGCCTGAATCAGCTCCGCGTCGATCAGTTCCGCGATGACCTGCTGTAAGGTCAGGAAGTTTGTGTAATCGCGGCCCAGAATGAAATCGCCTATCTGCGCTTTGGTAAGCGGAAAGGTGACACGGTCCAGCATGTAGAGGGTAATCAGTTTATAAAGTGTTAAAGGATCCTGAGTCATGGCGTCTCCTGTTTTATATATGGGATTTAACGGCCTCGGCCACCACTTCCGCAACCTTGGGATCGAAAGCCTCCGGCATGATGTTGTCTTCATTTAACTGGTCTTCGGGTACGAGGTTTGCGATGGCAAGCGCCGCGGCAAGCTTCATTTCCTCAGTAATCTGTTTTGCGCGGCCCTCCAGGGCGCCTTTGAAGATGCCGGGGAAGGCTACCACGTTGTTGACCTGATTGGGGAAATCGGAACGGCCTGTGCCGACTACCCGCGCGCCGGCGGCTTTGGCCGCGTCAGGCATGATTTCCGGAACCGGATTGGCCATGGCAAAAAGGATAGAATCCTGATTCATGGAGGATACCATATCAGGTGTTACAATATTGGGAGCGGATACGCCCACAAAGATATCCGCGCCTTTTAAGGCGTCGGCAAGCGTTCCCTTTTCTCCGTTCGGATTGGTTACTTCGGTCATTTTCTGCTGCATCCAGTTCAAACCCTGTGTGTCTTTGCCAACGATACCGACTTTGTCGCACATGATTACATTGGTGAAGCCGTAGGTCAGGAGAAGCTTTGTGATGGCCACGCCTGCGCTGCCTGCGCCGTTTACAACCACCTTGCAGTCTTCTTTGTTTTTGCCGACAACCTTTAAGCCGTTGATGATGCCGGCAAGCACTACGATGGCGGTGCCGTGCTGATCATCGTGGAAGACAGGGATGTTAAGAGAGGCCTTTAACCGTTCCTCAATTTCGAAACAGCGGGGGGCGCTGATATCTTCCAGATTGATGCCGCCAAAACCGGGAGCCAGATAAGTTACGGCTTTTATGATTTCCTCGGTATCCTGTGTGTCAAGACAGATGGGCACGGCGTTGACGCCGCCAAATTCTTTGAACAGTACCGCTTTCCCCTCCATAACGGGCATGGCGGCATAGGGGCCGATATTTCCAAGGCCCAGTACGGCGCTGCCGTCCGATACCACGGCCACGGTGTTGGATTTCCATGTATAGGTGTAGGCCGCTTCCGCATTTTCGGCAATTACCTTGCAGGGCTCCGCCACGCCGGGGGTGTAGGCGAGGGAGAGATCCTCGCGGGTTTTGACGGGGGTTTTGGAAACGGTTTCCAGTTTGCCGCGCCATTTTTCATGTAACATAAGCGCCTTTTCATTGGTTGTCATATGGATACCTCGCTTTTTCTTAGTCTATAGCATATCTTATAGTATTTGGAATTTCTCTGCAATATCCTCTTGCTGAAAAAATACTTCCTATTTTTAAAAAGATGGTGTATAATGTACAAATACAAGTTGGAAAATCATTTTCTGAGTCGTATCAGGCGCGAAATCCCTTGACGAAAGAACAGATAAGATATAGGAAAGCATCAGACACAAGTTATGATAATAATACAACCCCCGGGAGGAATTTATGAGAGAAAAGTATGAATCGCTGGCGCTTGCGGATTTAAAGGAGATTGCGAAAGCCAGAGGAATTAAAGGCACCTCAACCATGAAAAAGGCGCAGATTGTGGAGGCGATGCTTAAAGAGGATGAAAAGGACAAGGCGGCCGGTAAAGAAGTGGCCGTCAAATCTGTAGCGCCGGCGGGCACGCCTGCCAGGAGAACAGAGTCCGCGGAGGAGGAGAAGTTTCCTTCGGAGCTGGACAGCGGCGTTACGGCCAGAGGAATTTTGGAGGTCATGAGCGACGGTTTCGGTTTTATCCGCTGTGAGAATTATCTGCCCGGTGAGAACGACGTTTATGTGGCGCCCAGCCAGATTCGCCGTTTCGGCCTGAAAACGGGAGATATTCTGGAAGGCAATACAAGGATTAAAACACAGAACGAGAAGTTCAGCGCGCTTTTGTATGTAAAGTCCATCAACGGGTATGCGCCGGATGTGGCGGCGCGCAGGGTGAATTTCGAGGATATGACGCCGATATTCCCCGACGAACGGTTAAAGCTTGAGACAACCGGCTCTTCGATTGCCATGCGGATTATGGATCTGATCAGCCCCGTCGGTAAGGGACAGAGGGGTATGATTGTGTCGCCGCCAAAGGCCGGTAAGACGACCCTGCTTAAGGAAGTGGCAAAATCCATCACCAGAACCGCGCCGGACGCCCATCTGATTATTTTGCTGATTGACGAGCGTCCCGAGGAAGTGACGGATATCAAGGAAGCTATCGAAGGCCCCAATGTGGAGGTTATTTACTCTACCTTTGACGAACTGCCCGAGCACCATAAGAGAGTGTCGGAGATGGTAATTGAGCGCGCCAAGCGTCTGGTGGAGCATAAAAAGGACGTAGTAATCCTTTTGGACAGCATTACGCGTCTGACCAGGGCGTATAATCTGGTGGTGCCCCCCAGCGGCCGTACGCTTTCCGGCGGTCTTGACCCGGCGGCGTTACATATGCCCAAGCGGTTTTTCGGCGCGGCCCGCAATATGCGCGAGGGCGGAAGCCTGACGATTCTGGCTACGGCGCTGGTGGAGACGGGAAGCAAGATGGACGACGTGGTTTACGAGGAGTTTAAGGGCACCGGCAATATGGAGATGGTGCTTGACAGAAAGCTTTCCGAAAAGAGAGTATTTCCGGCCATTGACATTCCGAAATCCAGTACCAGAAGAGAGGATCTGCTCTTAAATACCGACGAGCTGGAGGCTATCAATATTATCCGGAAGGCGCTTAACGGCATGAAGGCGGAAGAGGCTGCGGAGCGTGTGGTGGATATGTTCACAAAGACCAGAAATAATCAGGAATTTGTGAACATGGTCAAAAAGATGAAGTTCATATAAATAATGTAAAAAAAGGCTTGCATACCCGAAAATCCTATGCTACAATGTAAAAGCTGTCGGTCTACGACAGTTTTTGAGTGATGAAAGAGGAGAAGTTGAAAGAACGATATTCTTTCAACAGCAGATTTACGCGCAGGGCGTAAATTCGCAGGCTGAGAAAGGAGTATATATAGCGATGAAAGAAGGAATCCATCCTGAGTATTATCAGGCGACGGTAACATGCAACTGTGGAAACACCTTTGTGACAGGTTCCACCAAGCCGGAAATTCATGTGGAGGTCTGCTCCAAGTGCCATTCGTTCTACACAGGACAGCAGAAAGCGGCACAGGCTCGCGGCCGTATTGATAAGTTCAATCGGAAATACGGTGTGGAAAACAAATAAATGCAGTGTAAGAAAAAGGTTGAGAATCTCTCAACCTTTTCTGATATAACAGCTTTGACAGAATAAAGGAAGAAAAAATGGCGAAGAAGAAGCAGCGCTATTCCGGAATCGGCGGACAGGCGGTTCTGGAAGGCATTATGATGAAAAATAAAGAGCAGTACGCCGTGGCGGTGAGAAAGCCTAATGGTGAGATTGAGGTGGAAGTGGAGCACTATTACGGCATTGTGCACGGCAGTAAAATTCTGAACATACCTTTTGTCAGAGGCATCTTTCAGTTTGTGGATTCTCTGATTCTGGGCATGCGCTCCCTCAGCTTTTCGGCATCCTTCTATGAGGACGAAGAGGCGAAGGAGACGGCGGCGGACAGGGTGTTCAATAAAGTTTTCAAGGATAAGGCGGAAAAGGTATTTAACGGGCTGGTAATGCTTTTTTCCCTGGCGCTCGCCATCGGTATTTTTATGGTTCTTCCCTACTATATTATTTCTCTGTTTGAGGGATATATCAGAAGCGCTTCTTTTATGGCGGTTCTGGAAGGCGTGCTGCGTATTCTGATCTTTGTGGGTTATGTGCTTGCGATTTCCCTGATGAAGGATATTAGGCGCGTTTATATGTACCACGGCGCGGAGCATAAGTGTATTAACTGTATTGAGAAGGGCGCGCCTCTTACCGTGAAGGAGGTAATGCGCTGCTCCAAACAGCATAAGCGCTGTGGAACCAGCTTCCTGCTGTTTGTCATGCTTGTCAGCGTGATCCTCTTTTTCTTTATCCGGGTGGACAATCCGGTCTACCGCGTGCTGATCCGTATTGCCCTGATTCCGGTGATCGCAGGGATATCCTATGAGATCATACGCCTTGCGGGAAAGAGCAACAATATTCTTGTGCGGATCATTTCTGCGCCCGGCATGTGGCTGCAGGGACTGACCACAAAGGAACCTGACGAGAGTATGGTGGAGGTTGCCATTGCCGCGGTGGAGGCTGTTTTTGACTGGAAAGCGTATTTGTATGAGACCTTTGGGTATGAGGTGGATGATTCCTGGCTGGAAGATACAGGGACGAAATCGTAAAGGATACTGAGGGGATATGGAGCGGTTATCTCGAATTTACAGGGACGTATATGAGGCGGGCAGGGAGCAGATGGAGAAGGCTGGCGTTGGCGAGGCCGCGCTTGACGCAAGGCTTCTGTTAGAGTACGTCTGCGGTACGGATCGAAACGCCCTGCTTGTCCACGGGGACAGGGAGGTTTCAGAGGAAGAATACGACAGATACCGGGAACTGACCGGGAAACGGGCGGCCCGTGTACCGTTACAGTATCTTACCGGCGGGCAGGAATTTATGGGACTGCCCTTTTTTGTTAATGAGCAGGTGCTTGTGCCCAGACAGGATACGGAAGTGCTGGTGGAGGAAGTGATGAAGCATCTGCATGACGGCATGCGGATTCTGGATATGTGCACCGGCTCCGGCTGTATTCTGTTAAGTCTTTTACATTATTCCAACGACTGTACGGGTGTGGGCGTGGATCTATCTGCAGGGGCTCTTGCGGTGGCCGGGGAAAACTATGAGAGACTGCGCACAAAGCGGCCTGAGATGAAGGCCCGGTTTCTGGAGAGAGACCTTTTTGCGGCGCTGGAAGCGGAATGCGGACAGAGCGCAGGAGACAAGGGGGCGTCAGCCGGGCGGTTTGATATCATTGTTTCCAATCCGCCTTATATAGAAACGGATGTTATTAAAAGCTTGATGCCGGAAGTAAGGGAACACGAACCGATGATGGCGTTAGACGGTGGGACGGATGGTCTTGCCTTTTACCGTAGGATTGCGCGGGAAGCCGGCGCTTACTTAAACGGCGGCGGCATGCTGTTTTTTGAGATAGGCTGCGAGCAGGCGGACAGTGTGAAAAGGATTATGGAACAGGCAGGGTTTCGCGGTATTGAGGTTGTAAAGGATTTTGCCGGACTTGACCGTATTGTGTATGGAAACTGGTGGGAGAAGTAGTGTGAAGCATTACACTGCATGGAGGTTTAAATATGTTTGACAAACTGGAAGATCTGCTGAGAAAATTTGAGGAGATCATGAATGAGCTGAGCGAACCCTCTGTGGCGGAGAATCAGGAGCGTTTTCGCGCCCTGATGAAGGAACAGAGCGACTTGACTCCTATAGTCAACGCCTGCAGAGAATACAAGAAGTGCAATCAGGATATCGAGGACAGTCTGGCCATGCTGGAGGAGGAGTCCGACGAGGATATGCGGGACATGCTCAAGGAAGAGCTGGCCGAGGCCAAAAAGCGTGTGGAGGAGCTGGAGCACGAGCTGAAAATTCTTCTTCTGCCAAAGGATCCTAACGACGACAGGAACGTGATTGTGGAGATACGGGCAGGCGCAGGCGGCGACGAGGCGGCTCTTTTTGCGGCGGAAATTTACCGTATGTATGTGCACTATGCGGAGGGACGGCGCTGGAAGGTGGAGACCATGGAAGCGGAGGAGATCGGCATCGGCGGCATGAAGAGCGTTACTTTCATGGTGACCGGGCAGGGCGCCTATTCTGTCTTAAAATATGAGAGCGGCGTGCACCGGGTGCAGCGTGTGCCGGAGACGGAGTCCGGCGGACGGATACACACTTCCACCATCAGCGTGGCGGTGATGCCGGAGGTGGACGAAGACATTGATATTGTGATTGAGGATAAGGATATCCGCATTGACGTGATGAGAGCGTCCGGCAACGGCGGACAGTGCGTCAATACCACGGATTCCGCAGTGAGGCTGACTCATTATCCCACAGGTATTGTGGTATACAGCCAGACGGAGAAGTCCCAGATTCAAAATAAGGCGAAGGCCTTCGCCCTGCTTCGTGCAAAGCTTTACGATATGCAGCAGCAGCAACGGCATGACGCGGAGGCGGAGCTTCGCAGAAGCCAGATCGGCACGGGGGACCGCTCCGAGAAAATCAGAACCTACAACTTTCCGCAGGGGCGTGTAACCGATCACCGCATAAACCTGACGATCTATAAGCTTGACAAAGTGATGAACGGCGACATTCAGGAGATTCTGGACGCCTGTATTGCAGCCGATCAGGCCGCAAAGCTGTTGAAGATGGGCGAGAACTGAAAAGGCCTGATCGGCGGATCAAGGCCGCAAAGCTGTTGAAGATGGGCGAGAACTGAAAAGGCCGAAAGAGAGAATGATGTGTAATTTGGGTGGTAATTGACAGTTTGCATTGTGCATCTAAAGGGTGTAAAATAATGGCAGGTATTATTTGTGAAGGAGGAGAGTCGTGAACACTATTGTTTGGAACAAGAGATACGAAATTGGCGTAGACTTTATTGACAAGGAGCATAAGCAGCTTTTCTCAACCATAAACAAATTATTGGCGCTCAGTCAGGAAGAAGGCAAAGGGGAATGGGCATGCCGCGAAGGCGTTAAATATCTCAAGAATCATACCCGCGAACATTTTCAGCATGAAGAGGCCTATATGCGCTCGATTGATTACAGCGAGTTTGAGATACATAAACACCTGCATGACGATTTTCAACTTAAAACGCTGCCGTCTCTGGAGGAAGAGCTTGAGGAGATGGAATACAGTGAAGAGTCCATCCGCCATTTTCTCGGTGTCAGCATCGGATGGCTGATTGCCCATACGCAGACGGAAGATCTGGCGATTGCAGGCAAGAAAATGAGTAAATGGACGAATCTTCCCAAGGCGGAGGAGATGGACGCTTTGGAGCAGACGATAGTGCAGCTGACGACAGATATGTTTCAGTTGAAGGTCAAACCCATCAGCCGTCAGTACGGCGGAGAGGAGTTTGGCAAGGTATTCTGCTGCCGTTTTGTTTATCGAGGCGAGAAGAAGGAGAAGTGGGAGATCCTGCTTAGCTTTGAGGAGAGGCTGATCCTGAAGATCGTCAGCGATCTGATGAATACCCAGTATCTGAAAGTGGACGACATGGTGATCAATATCATCAGATACATTTCCAGGCAGTTTATTGAGAAAATCAAAGAATGCTTTCCTGATATGGGTCGGTTTGAGCTTGACGGCGAGTCGTTACTGACGCAGGAGCAGGTTGTAAACGCCTTTGAAAGAGAACATCCTTCCTGCAGCCTGCTGTTTGATACGGGATCGGGGTATTTTGCCTTTTGCGTAACGACCTCGGACTCTTTGCAGGGGAAAATAGCCACTCCGTTAAACCCGTCGAATGTGATGAGCCAGATTAAAAGCTATCTTTCGGGTGAGAACAGGAAAAGGAAGATTCTGGTGGTGGACGATTCCGACTTTATGCGTCAGAACATAATCAATCTTCTTGGCAATGATTATGAAGTCACGGAGAGTAATTCCAGCATATCGGCAATTAAGTCTCTGACAAAAAACAGGCCGGATTTGATTCTGCTTGATTATGAGATGCCGGTCTGCGACGGCAGACAGGCTCTTGAGATGATCCGCTCCGATGAGGAGATAGCGGATATCCCCGTTGTATTTCTGACAGGCAGGGGAGACGCGGAGAGCGTGAAAAAGGTTATGGCGTTAAAGCCTAAGGGGTATCTGCTTAAGTCCATGCCGGAAGAGGATATCAAGAAATATATTGACGGGATTCTTGCGAAAAAGGATGCCGTAAAGTAAAAGAGCCGTGTGCAAAGATTCTTTGCGTGACTTTTCAGGTGTGAACTGCTATGGTCGGGGTAAGACGGAATATAAAAGTCTGGCCGGAGGGAAGTAACATGGCGGAGATTGGAAAGCATATCAGGAAGATCAGAAAAGAAAAGAATCTGACACAGGAGGAGCTGGCGGAGCGTCTGCACTGCACAAGACAGACCATCAGCAATTATGAGAACGGGAAGAGCGAGCCGGACATTGCGCTTTTAATAGAGATTGCAGGAGCGCTTGAAGTAGAAATCAACGATCTGATCTATGGCCCCGGAAAGAGGGAAGGCGAAAAAAGGCAGAGGGACAGGGCTGTGGCCGCGCTTACGGCAGCAGGCGTGCTGATGGTGGCGGTTAAGCTTCTGTTACCCTTTGCACAGGAGAAAAGCTTTAAATATTTTCAGGTGGCGCCGCTATTTCTTCTGCAATATGTGCTCTGGCCTTTTGCCCTTATTTTGCTTGGATGGGGTATGGCAGAGGCGGGAAAGGCTTTCGCCGGAATCTGCATATGGAAAGGCAGAACGGAACGGACAAAACGGATGATAGGAGTTTTGTTTTACGCTTCGGCGGCTATTGTGGCAGTGTTCGCTGTACTGGCGTTGTGGACGGCTGTGGATTTAACGTATCTGTGGTGGATGACTGAGAGGCTGAGGCGATCGGGGCAAAACTTTGATTTTTCGACGGTTCCGGGATTGATGCCGAAGCGGCTTCAAAGCATTTTTATAAAGGTGATTGTGTTACATCGTCTTGGCGGCGCCGGTTTGTTTTTAGGCGCGGCGTCAGGACTTTGCCGGATAAAAAAGGAAGAATCAGGAGGAAAACATGGACGCAGGGAAAAAGGACGCTGCAATGAATCAGGAAGCGGCAGAAACGGGAACGACGGAAACGATGAAAGACTATGAGAAGGAGCTGGAGGCTTCCTTTCGCAGGATTAATGAGGGCGATATCATCAAGGGCACGGTGATCGACGTGAATGAGGAAGAGGTCATTCTCGATCTGAAATACTATGCCCAGGGAATCATCAAAGCGGAGAATCTGAGCAACGATCCCGATTTTCTTTCCACAGGAAAAATTGCCGTGGGTGACGAGATTGAGGCTACGGTGATTAAAATGGACGATGGGGAGGGCAATATCGAGCTTTCCAGAAAAGAAGCAAACGACGTTCTTGCCTGGGACAGGCTGCAGACCATGCTGGAGCAGGAAACCATCGTAAAGGTTCGCATTAAGGAGAGCGTGAAGAGCGGCGTGGTAGCCTGGCTGGAAGGCATGAGAGCCTTTATACCCGCTTCCCAGCTTTCCACTGACTATGTGGAGGATGTGGAGTCCTGGGTCGGAAAAGAGATCGAGGTGAAGGTGATTACGGTTGACCGGGAGAAAAACAAGGTGGTTCTTTCCGGCAAAGCGGTGGCCAGAGAGCAGGAAGCCGAGGAGCGCAGGCATAAAATATCCATGATGGCGCCGGGTACGGTGATGGAGGGCGTGGTGGAAAGCCTTATGCCTTACGGCGCGTTTGTCAATCTGGGAGGCGGCGTCAGCGGTCTGGTGCATATTTCCCAGATATCCCAGAAAAGAATCAAGAAGCCTGGCGAGGTGTTAAAGGAAGGACAGAAGGTTAAGGTTAAGATTTTAAATACCAATGACAACAAGGTCAGTCTCAGCATGAAGGCGCTGGAGGAAATTACGGCACAGGAAGAGGAGGACAGCGCACCCAGGGAGTATACTTCCGGGGAGGCTGTGTCCACCAGTCTGGGGGATCTGCTTGCGAAGCTGAAGCTGTAAGGGTGTGAGAAAATTCTGCCGCGCAGATCTTTCTCACACAGGAGTATGCCTGAAAAATGGCATTCTTTGCTCTGTGGAATCAGGGGGGAATATGCGGACACTTTACGTTACGGATCTGGACGGTACGCTGTTAAATAGTAATGACCAAATAAGTCAATACAGTATGGAAATCATTAACGGGCTGGTGGCAAAGGGCATGCAGTTTACTTATGCTACGGCCCGTTCTCTCGTGTCCGCGTCTGTGGTAGCAAAAGGGTTATCAACGACTATTCCGGTCATTGCCTACAACGGGGCGCTGATTGTGAATCCCGCTACGGGAGAGGTGATTTCCTCTCTTTCCTTTACCGGGGAGGAGGCGGCCCGAATCAGAGAGGTGTTACAGGAACACGGCGCGAATCCGCTTGTCTACGCCTATGTGGACGGGGTGGAGCGGGTCTCCTATGTGACTGGCAGGGAGAACGAGGGTATCCGCCGCTATCTGGAAGTGAGAAAGGGAGACAGAAGATTTCGGCCTCTGGAGGATGAGACATTATTATATCAGGGGAATATTTTTTATTTTACCTGTATTGCGGACAGAGAAGAACTGCTTCCGTTATACGAAATTTTCAAAAGAGACGGACGGTATCGCTGTACGTTACAGCAGGAGCTGTACCGTCCTGAGTTTTTTCTGGAAATCATGCCAGAGAAGGCCTCAAAGGCGGAGGCAATTAAGCGGCTGAAGGAGATATGGCATTGCGGCAAAGTGGTGTCCTTCGGAGATGCTGTTAATGATATTCCCATGTTTGAAATTTCTGACGAGTGTTATGCCGTGGCCAATGGGGTGGCGGAACTAAAGGCCTGCGCCACGGGTGTGATTGCGTCCAATGATGAGGATGGGGTGGCAAGATGGCTGGTGGATATGGAAGATTCCACGCTGGAGGAGAGCTCTTTGTCCGCAGGTTAAAGGAGCTGTTTCTGCTGAGGTGAAGTCCGCAAACCACAGAGCAAAATCACGGAGAACTTTGATAGATAGTTTAAATGACAAAAGAGGAGCTTAACAGAACATGAGAAAAAAGGAACTGGCGCTTGCCGTCATTGAAAGACTGAAGGAGGAATACCCGGAGGCGGGATGTACGCTGGACTACAACGAGGCATGGAAGCTGCTTGTCAGCGTGCGGCTGGCGGCCCAGTGCACGGACGCCAGAGTTAATGTTGTGGTGGAGAAGCTTTACGAGAGGTTTCCGGATGTGAATGCGCTGGCGGCGGCTCCCGTGGAGGAGATCGAGGCCATTGTCCATCCTTGCGGGCTTGGAAACAGCAAGGCCAGAGATATCAGTGCCTGCATGAAGCAGCTCAGGGATCAATATGACGGACAGGTGCCGGAGGATTTCGATGCGCTGCTTGCGCTTCCCGGAGTGGGCAGGAAAAGCGCCAACCTGATTATGGGGGATGTGTTTGGCAAACCGGCGATTGTGACGGATACCCACTGCATCCGGCTGTGTAATCGGATCGGGCTTGTGGATGGTATCAGGGAGCCAAAAAAGGTGGAGATGGCATTATGGAAGATCGTGCCGCCCGAAGAGGGAAGCGATCTGTGCCACAGATTTGTGATGCACGGCAGAGAAATCTGTACGGCGCGGACAAAGCCTTACTGTGATAAATGTTGTCTGGCGGATATCTGTAAAAAGGAGCTGTGAGGAGGAACGGATGGAAGAGCCCGATGTGTTTCGAAGCGCATTATCGAATTTTGCTACGGACGTAGCCTGCGGCGGCGCCATCAGACATCTAACGGATATCGGTTATACGCTGGAGCAGATTGTGGCGAGACTGGATTATCCTGTATCCAGAGAGAAAGCGCAGCGGATTATGATGGAGTACCTGTATCAGAGCCGGGCGCTTTTGCGCTGTGAGCCTTCGCAAACGCTGTTTGAGGGACAAACGCAGTTTGTGCAGGAGCAGGATGCTTACGGAAGGCGGACGCTTAGAAAAACAACGATTGACCAAAAGAGTCAGAATAATATGACAGGCGCGACGGATTTGACATGGATGTCGCAAGAGAAAAAAGCAGGAAAATTCGGAGATCTTTTATGGAGAGAATCTGTCTATGATTTCAGGCGGGATGGAAAACTGACAGAGCTGTTACATAAAAAAAGTATGGAGAACGGAGCGGCATACAGTTATTTGTCCTGCGATTACGCCCTTTTTCATACCGGGACTGAAAAACCGGCGGCGGATCAGGCGCTTTCTGTACTCAATAACAGACAGCGGGAATATCTGTCAGGCATCCGCTGGGAGAAGCCTGCTTTATATCACCGACTGGATCAGCGGATGCTTGAAATTGTCGGAAAACTGTATGAGGCCGGCGTTTATGGCGGCGTCTGTTTTTTTGTCCTGCGTCGGGAAAAAATAACCGTACCTGTAAAGCCCGCCCGTAATTGAGCCGAAAGGGCAGATGCAAAATCAGCCTGCGTCGTCCGGGTTTTCTTTTTCCAGACGGTTTTTCCGCCGGTGATACAGGGCGGAAGCGATGCAGATTATAACGGAGATCCCAACGCTGAGCAGGAAGAAACTCACCACAAAGACGATAATCGCTGTGGATGCATCCGCATAATTGCGGTAGGAAAGAACGGCGTTAAATAAAGCGGTTATGGCTGCGGCAAGGATGCTTAAGCCGATATTGACCGCCGGCGTCGCAGGAAGATGTTTATCCCAGATGCCGTTGTAGACACATCCGCCTATCAGATAAACGCCCATGCACATAAGTACGATAAATTCCCCGGCCAGTATGTGCCGCATGTTTTCCGGGCCATATAAAAAGGTCTGCGCCGCAATGGCGACAAACAGGCCGAGAAAGCCGATCCAGAAGCCCTTGCTTTCAAGCTTCAAAAGTTTTAATTCCTGCATTTCGTCCAAGTTACTCTTTTTAAACCATTTCATCGTTATTGTCCTCCCAGAATAAATCGTTTAATGTTTTGTCAAGTTCTCGACAGATCTGAATGCACAGTTTCAGGGTGGGGTTATAATCGCCTGCTTCCACCATGCCTATGGTCTGCCGGGTGACGCCCACTCGTTTTGCCAGTTCAGTCTGAGACATATCTTTTTCCATACGGGCAAGCTTGAGTTTCAGGTTTTTCATGAAATATGACCGCCTCCTTTCCTTATTCACAGACGGTTCTGCCTGTTTGCCTCTGATCAGTAAGATAACACTTCCAAAATGATATGTCAAATATATTTTGCATAAATCAAATATAATTTACATTTAAATAATAAAACTTGCAAATGAAAAATATAATGTATAAAAATAGCAAATAAAAACAGCCTGCAAAAACAGGCAGACTGTTTTGCAGGCATACAGATAAGGATACGACTGCCAGAGGCTTCTATAAAAAATAGGAAAACCTGCCCTGCTCAGGTTCCGGGTGCAGGACTTTGTGAGTTCTGTAGTAGGTCGGCGTACAGCCCAGATACTTTTTGAAGAGTTTGTTAAAGTAGCTGGTGTTGTTGAAGCCAACAGAGGCCGCAAGTTCGGCGATGGAGGCAAAATACTGCTCGGAATCCATCAATTTTTTTGTGGATTCATAGATTCGGTATTTCATCAGATATTCAAACGGACTCATTTGCAGAGTCCTTGCAAAACAGCGGCAGCATTCGCTTTTACTGACATGGATGCTGTCGGCGATTTCCTGTAGTGACAATGGCTCTGCATAGTGGGTGCGGATAAACAGCATGGCTTCCTTGACCCGCTGCTCGTCCGGAGAAACGCGGGAGACGATGGGCGTATCTGCATGTGGAATCTGGCGAAGCAGCTCCACCCAGAAATGACACAGATACCCCTTGGTGGCGATTTCATAGCCAAAATGCTGATCCAGATTCAGGTCGATGACCTCCTTTAACATCTGCAGCATACGTTCATGCCAGGGAGCGCTTTCGTCCAGGAAGAAGGCCTTGAAAAGCCGATAGCTCTGGATCGGAAGCAGATACTCCGTTTGCAGATAATTGTTTTTATGGCCAAAGATATAATCGGGATGAAAGACAAGGGAATGGAACGTACAGCTCTTTTCATTATGAGCGTGGATACAGTGCATAATATTTTGATTAATGATGAGTCCTTGTCCCGGTTTGATCAGGTAAGTGGCGTCGTCTGTGGAAACCTCTGCGATACCCTGATCTACAATCAGAATCTCCATTTCCTCGTGCCAGTGCCAGCGAATCCAGCTCATGTAGGATTTGCGAAGATCCAGACAACGGGCGTTGACAGGGTAATCCAGCGTTCCGTAATCCTTTTTTGCATATAGATTGTCATAGGTTTCCAGAGTATTCCGGGTAAAAGTTTTTTCGGCCTCCGTATTTGCAGGAGAGGCAGTCTGTAACGTATCCATAATATCTCCTCTTTGGCAGTGACATGCTTTAACGAATGAATATAAAAATATATTAGCATATTTGCAGGTAGATGTTTAGCATTTATAGAAAAATAATCAAATTTTTTGCGGGAGGATATTATAATAGTAAAACTATGTTGGCGTGGAAAAGATGGATTCACAAAAAAATGAAAACCTGTTGAATCTGGCGTTGCAGACGCCGGAAGCGGAGCGGGAGCGCTCTCTGGAATTGAATGTGGGGTATGACGAGCAGGAGCGGACATGGGAAGTGATCGTCAAATATCACGATTCCCTGGAGAGATTGGCGCGGTGGGGGATTGTGGCGGAGGAGATGATTGCGGGGTACGCCATTTTGACTGTGCCGGAGTCGGAAATAGAGCGTCTTGCCGAAGTGGAAGAAATTGAGTATGTGGAGAAGCCAAAACGTCTTTTCTTTTCTGATCTGTCCGGCAATACGGCGTCCTGCTATGCGCCGGGCAGTCCGATTTCACAGGAACTGACCGGGAAAGACGTGCTTGTTGCAGTCATTGACTCCGGGATCAGCTATTACAACCGGGATTTTCGAAACGAAGACGGCACCACCAGAATTGTATATTTGTGGGATCAGGTGCTTAACCGGGAATTTAGTGCAGAGCAGATTAACGAGGCGCTTGCGGCAGGCAGCAGGGCCGCGGCTGAACAGCTTGTGCCGAGTATGGATATTAGCGGCCACGGGACGGCGGTGGCTGGAATCGCCGCAGGAAACGGCGGCGACAGAGGGCAGGCTTATGCCGGGATGGCCAGAGAGAGCGGACTTCTGATTGTGCGGCTGGGCGCGCCCAAAGAGGATTCTTTTCCCAGAACCACAGAACTGATGCGGGCATTGACCTATGTGGTTAAAAAGGCGGTGGAGCTGAAAATGCCAGTGGCGGTGAATCTGAGCTTCGGGAACACCTACGGCGCACATAACGGCACGTCACTGCTGGAGCGGTTCATTAATAATGTTTCGGAAATCGGAAGAAGCGTCATTTGCGTGGGAAGCGGAAATGAGGGTGCGTCAGGCGGCCATGTGGGTGGCAGCGTACGTCTGGAAAGAATGGGCAGTTATGAAGTGACTAATTCGGTCAATCAGACTGATGCGAATGTCGACGGGCAGGACGTGAGGGTGGAAATGACCGTGGGAGCCTATGAAAGAGGCCTGAATGTACAGCTGTGGAAAGAATACACCGATCGCTTTCTGGTGACATTGGTGTCGCCTTCCGGGGAGCGTTTTCAGGTGGATACTGACCGTCCCGGTAAACAGATTTACCGGTTACAGCAGACGCAGATTCTGCTTTACAACGGCGAGCCTGCGCCTTATATGACGCCTCAGGAAATCTATTTCGATTTTCTGCCTGTTTTGGGAGAATCCTATCTGGATCAGGGAGTGTGGACGTTTGTGCTTCGTCCCGTGCGGATCACTACGGGGAACTATACCTTTTATCTGCCCTCCTCTTCCGTGCGAAACGCCAACACCCGCTTTGTCAGAACGACGCCGGATGTGACGCTGACGATCCCTTCCACGGCGGGAAACGTTATCACGGTGGGGGCCTATGATCCTGTGTATGAGGCCTATGCGGATTTTTCGGGCAGAGGGTATCTGTATCAGGAGCAGGTGAACAGCCGCACTTCGGATACCTATGTGAAGCCGGATCTTGTGGCGCCGGGGGTGGGAGTGATTGCGCCGGACAGAGACGGCGGTTATTCGCCTGTTACGGGCACTTCCTTTGCCGCGCCTTTTGCCACAGGGGCGGCCGCTCTGCTGATGCAGTGGGGCATTGTTATGGGAAACGATCCCTACCTGTACGGGGAGAAGGTGAAGGCGTATCTTCGGAAGGGGGCGCAGCCGATCCGCGGCGTGGCGGAGTACCCGGATTCGAAGGTGGGGTATGGGGCGTTGTGCGTGGAATCCAGTCTGCCTATGTAAATGAGAGTAGATTTTTAGGGGAATAAGCACTTTGTTTTGGCATATATATTGTCGAATAAAGTGCTTTTATGATATATTTTTGTCATTCTGACTTATGTCCGTGATTTTTTAGATTATTATTAATATTTACTACAAAGTGTCAACTAAATGTGTGCAATACCATAAAGGAAATCAACTTACTTTCTCACAAAAAAATCAGATTCTACTTGTAAATAACAAAAAAATGATTATAATAATTGTTAGATTAAAAATTATTAGAATTGGTTGGAGGATATTTTGTGTTCGTAGAAAATAAAACAACTGAATTCAAGCGAGAATATGTTGAGAATATCAAAAATACGATTGTTGCATTTGCAAACTGTGATGGGGGTACACTTTATATCGGAGTGAATGATGATGGAACAGCTTGTGGTGTTGATAATGTTGATGATACTATGTTGCGTGTAACCAATGCAATCAGAGATGCTGTGCGGCCAGATATTACTATGTTTGTGGAATGCCGTAATGATGTAATGGACGAAAAGGCAATTGTATGTGTAATTGTCCAACGCGGTACGGCAAGACCGTATTATCTGCAAGGAAAAGGAATTCGCCCGGAGGGTGTTTATGTTCGTCAGGGAGCATCGACAGTTCCGGCAACAGATACCGCTATCCTGAATATGATTAAGGATACCAGTGGTGACAGTTATGAGTCGGCTCGCTCTCTCGATCAGCATCTTACTTTTAACAAAGTTGTCGATTTCTTTAATAAACGGAAGGTAGAGTTTGGAAGAACTCAGATGCGTTCACTTCACTTGATTGGTGAAGATGGTATGTACACGAATCTGGCATTTTTGCTGTCTGAACAGTGTACACATATGATTAAACTGGCTGTTTTTGAGGGGAGTAAGAAATCTGTATTCAGGGATCGACAGGAATTGTCGGGTTCCCTTTTAAATCAGATAGAGGAAGCTTTCAATTATATTGATCGTTACAATCGTACCCGTGCAGAATTCTCAGGGCTGGATCGGTTAGACATGAGAGATTATCCCACAGAAGCAATCCGTGAGGCACTACTGAATGCAATCGTCCATCGGGACTATTCTTTTAGCGGCGCTACTCTTATCAGTATTTTTGAAGATCGAATTGAATTTGTAACAATCGGCGGTTTGGTAAAAGGAATTACATTGGATGACGTAAAGTTGGGAGTGTCTGTATTGCGCAATCAGCATTTAGCTAATATTTTCTATCGTCTACGGCTGATTGAAGCATATGGTACAGGAATTCTTAAAATCAATGAGTGTTATAATGATTATGTTGTGAAACCTTTGATTGAAACAACAAGTAATGCTTTTAAGATTACGCTTCCCAATACCAACTTCCATGCAGAAGAACAAAAAACTCAAAATATCCTTAGAACGGGTGGAGCTACCAGTGCAACAAAAAAAGGAGAACGAATTAATACTGTATTGAAACTGTGTCGCAGTAAAGGTTTTATTGTTCGTAGCGATGTAGAAATGGCACTTGGGGTGTCCCAATCTACTGCAATCCTGCTTTTGCGAGAGCTGACTGATGACGGCGTACTGTTAAAAAAAGGAAAGACTAAAAACCTGCGATACTACGAGAATAAATAAAGGAACGGTTGAAATTATGCCATTCAAATATGAGTGTGAAATTAACTAGCTTCGCACCAAAAATATTTAGGTAAAGATGAAGGCGAAGATATGCTTACGTTAAGTGAGAAATTTGTTCAACTGTCATTAACGGATGACAGTGATGCTGTTGTAGAAGAATAAAGGAGTGCCGTCAGAAAATTATAGTTTACAACATTATAAAAAGTACTTTGTTTCAAAAGCACTTATCTATAATTTGGCTAGATTATCCCGGTTAGTGCCGGATGCGGCAGGTTTGGTCAGGCAGTTAAAGGGTTAGGGAACAGAACTGTATGTGTGGAGCAGGAGCATGGTGGAAATAGTAGAGGAGATAATGAAGGCTGTTTCGGGTATTTCAACTTGACAATAATTTATCTCCGATTTTACCCTGACTTAGCAATAATTTACCACACACCCCACGAAGTTATGCGGGTTTCAGCGATTTTCGCTCAAAAAAGTGAAAAAAGTTCGTGACAATTACTTGACATCAGCGGGGTATGGGGCGTTGTGCGTGGAATCCGGTCTGCCTATGTAAAAGAGAGTAGATTTTGAGGGAATAAGCACTTTGTTTTAGCATATATGTTGTCGAATAAAGTGCAAACTGTGACGGCGGTACACTTTATATCGGAGTGAACGACGATGGAACAGCTTGCTCGTCGTACATATAAAATTGGAGATATGGTTTTAGAGGGGAAGAAGATATATCCAGTTGTTGTGGCTCCAATCAGTACACACAAAATTATTAATTTATATAGTTAGAATATCGACCATCAAATGAAAAAGAGTGGAAAGCGGGGAAATTTTATGGTTCATTCAAAAAAACTGGAAGAAACGGCTCTCTGGCAGGTCTATCAGGTCAAAGCCGCTTCGGATAAAAAGCGAAGCGATTGGGTAAAGGACGTTTATGAGGCGGCGGCAAATTATATGAAGGATGTCCGCCTGACCTTTCAAAACTATACGCTGCATGATGAAACGCATATACTGAATGTAATGGATGCAATGGGCGGATTGCTGGGGAACAAGATTGAACAGTTAACAGTCGGAGAAATAGAGCTGTTGATTCTGGCCGCATCTCTGCATGATTTGGGCATGGTTTATACCGAGGAGGAAAGAGAACAGAGCTGTCGGGATGAAGAGACATGCAGGCGGTTTTTAAGAGAATATGCGCCGGAATTGTTGGGATCACCGGCGGCGGAGTGGCCGGAGAATATGCGGGAATGGTATCTTCGGACGTTACACCCCTATCGGTTATATGAGGTATTACAAAATAAAGGATGGAAGGAATTGTTTGATCGACGGCCTTTGGAAGTAGTGCCAAAGCCTTGTATGATAGCGGTTTGTCAGGCCCATGGGGAGGCCCCGGAAGAGCTCTTGCTCAAAGAGGATTTAAAGTATCTGGCGGCCAATGACGCAGAACCTCTGTTTTGTGCGTTGTTGCTTCGGCTGGGGGATATATTGGATTTTGACGATACGCGTGCACCCCAAATTTTGTACCAATATGTGGCCTGCAATGAAAAAAGCCGCACAGAGTGGGACAAACACCAGGCGTCAGCGGGATTTCGTTATCCGGCGTCGCCCTCAGCCAGCGATTTGCCGTACAAGGCAAGGTGCACCAATCCGGGGGTGGAACATGCGGTCAGGGATTTTCTGGACTGGGTCGATGAAGAGCTGGGAAATTGCATTAAACTGCAAAAATGTTGTCAGACGGGCTGGCAGCAGAAATTTCCTTTTCCAAGAGCAGTGAAGAGAGATGAGATTGAGTCAGATGGGTATATGAGCGGGGACTTTTGTCTGACAATGGATCAGACACAGGTTTTACAGCTTCTGACAGGCGAAAATCTGTATGATAATACAGATGTGTTTGTCAGAGAATTATTGCAGAATGCGATAGACGCCACTTTGCTTCGGGGGAGGATGGAGCCGGATTTTATGCCGGAACAGTCTCGCATTGATTTATGGGAGTGGAACGATAAGGAGGGAAATATCTGGTTTCGGATAGACGACCAGGGGACGGGGATGACGCGTGGAATGCTGGAACGGTATTTCCTGAAAGTGGGCAACTCCTATTATAATTCGCGGGAACTGGAACGGGATTTGCGGGATCACGGGCGGATGGATAAATTTCATGGCATCAGCCGGTTCGGCATCGGTTTCTTATCTTGTTTTCTCTGTGGGGATTATGCAGAGGTTTCCACGCTCTATTTTGATGCGGATAAAAACCGCAGGGAGGAGGCGGCCGCGGAATCCTATCAGACGATCCGTTATGGGCTGCGTTTACAGGTTACGGGACTGAGCGGTTACTTTACCTTGAAAAATCAGGCAAGTCATCATCAGACGGATGGGAGCTTACCGGCCCCGGACGGATATGAGGAAAAAAGGCCGGGCGGCAGGGAGAGGGAGGGTTACCGTGCCAATCCGGGCACTTCCATTGTGCTTCGTCTGGAACCGGGGAAGTTAGGCGCATTGAAGCTGCGGGAGGTGGCGGAAAAGTATTTATGCGGCGCCCGCGTACCGGTGTATTATAACAATGAACGGGTAGGGCAGACTTACGAGGAAATGATGGCGGCGGCACATGAAGCGGCGGGCGAAAAGCTTTATGAAATGTCTTCTGACATGAAAGAGCAGTTTGACCGCAGTTTTCCGGCGATTCGTGGCCAGTATCCTAAGATCGCGGTTTCGGTCATTCCGTTGGATACGGAAGAAAATCGGGTTTTATCGGATCTTTCAGGGGTACTTGTGAAATATGATGTGCGGTTTGATCAGGAGCCGCAGTGGAAAGTGGGCGATCAGACCTACGAGGTTAGAGTAAAGGTTGATTTTAAAGAAAATGTTGCAGAAATAGGGCTTTGGAGCAGGAATAAGAGTACCGTTAATTATTGGGGTGATGACTGGAACGACTTGAAGCGAAAGTATGGTGTAGAGAAGGTAGTTGATTTGGAGATGAAATTCGCAGAATACACTGCTTGTCCCAAGGTAGAAGAAATCGCGGAGATATGGAAGCCGTTTTCTGGTCGAATGGATTTATATGAAGCTTGGAGACTTTATAATGATAGTTTACAAGAAACATATATGAAGGCTAAAACGACGGAAATGGAATGTCCTGATTCTGTGCAGGTGAGTTCAAAATATGGGAGAATTGCATGTGTTTATAATGGGATTGCGGCGGGTGATTTGGTACCATATCCTTCTCAGTATGAAAATGGTTGTGGTGTATTTTTGCTGAGAGACACATGGAAACCGATGGTTGATATCAGACGATCTAAAGTATCAGAGCTGCCATTGATTGTTTTATTGGCCATTTGCGGTATTCTAAGTAAGCATCAAATGCTGGATCAGCCGGGGCTGAGATGGGAGGGCTTAGGCGGGTGGAGAAACAGTACTTTAAAAGATTGGAGGAAAATCAAAAATTCTCAGCCCGATATGTGGCTATGGAAGAATCAGGAGTATATTTTTGCAGAGATTAAGAGTATGCTACAAAAGCCTTTGCGGGGTGTCATAGCCAATCAGCTTACTCTATATGGTAATAGTGGTTACGTGGTTATACATAGGTATTTAATGGCCAGCTTTCAGGATCAATACCGACTGCTTATTAATTACGAAGAAGGTCAGACGATTACCTTCTGTGAAAAGGACGGACATGAACCTGACGAAATCTATGATTTGTTCCCGCCCATGATGTTCTGCATGGCCGCAAGCGATCAGAGTCGTCGGTATATTTGCAGTGAGACATCTTATATACGAAGAGGCATTACGGCGGATCATCCGTTTATTATATGGCTATTTAACAATGCAGCGCAGTTAAAGCAATATTATCAAAGACAATTTCAACAGATTGTGGATTGTCTTTGCCAAAAAAGCGCACATGCCATAATAAAGGAATGCAATGACATTCGTGAGCAGATAATGGCATTTTCAGAGCATCATAGTGTAGATGTAACTTCTTTCCCGATATTGAGCAAAGATGATTTCTGGTAATCATATTATGTAAGAAGACAGGCTCAATGATAGGACATTGATCCGATATAACACAGGAGTATCCCATGAAAAAAACCATTAAAACCGCCATACTTACCCTGCTCCTCCTCACCCTGACCGTTTCCACGGCATTCCTGGCATATTTACATTTCTTCGCGTCAGACGGTAATGATCTTTCCGGGGAGTGGACGGCGGAGATTGATCTGACAAAGCAGGCCGCTGTCTCGGCTTATAGCTGGTTACAGGACATAGAAGGGGTGTCTCTTTCTCTGGAAGAGACAGAGGCTTACATACCGGAATTGACCGTTAGGGTCGACCTTTCTTTTGCGCAGACTGTCGACGCAGCCGGCACTTTTTATTGCAGTGTGTCGCCGGAAAGCTATGAAGCTTGTCTACAGACAGCTTACGGGGCGCTCAGGACAGCCTTTCATGATCTGTTGGCCGAGAGGCTTCATATGGCGGGTTATACGGGCAGTACGGATGAGGAAGCGCTGGAAGCTCTTGTGGTGGAAACCTTCGGGATGTCCACGGAGGAGTATCTGGCGGCCAGTGTTCCCGGGCTGCTGCCTTTGTTTGATACGTTGCAGGCTCGTTTCGACGGCGGCGGTACTTACGAAATCACAGAAGGCGTTCTGACCAGACGGTTTGAAGAGGAGGGGACGGTTGTGACAAGGACGGAAACCTGCATTCGGCAGGACTGCCAACTGATTTTGCTGGAAGAAACTGGCGCAGATTCTTCGGTCGTTTCCTCCGATGAATACCCTGTGGTCTATACCTTACGGCAGTCCGCAAAATGAGCGGCTGCGACGGGTTGCTGGTAAAATCGGTTAAAAAATATAGTGGGGGAGGGCGCTTATGAAAACGATCCAAAAGAAAACAGGTACTTTTTTCCTGTCTGTTATGCTGATCTGCATGCTTCTGCCGGTTCGGGCGGATGCAGGCTTTGCAATTCCGGGAGTCTGTCAGGTGCAGACGGATACCGGCGTTTCGGGTACGGTAAAGACGCTGGATTACAGCTACGAGGACAACGCCTATTTCTCCCTGCGGGACATGGCCATGCTGTTGAAGGATACGGAGAAAGCCTTCTCCCTGGAAGTGACGAAAAATACCGTTTCCCTGAATCCGGGAAGCGTCTACGCGCCGGTGGGAGTAGAAAACGTTCCCTGGGAAGAGGCGGAAAATCCTGATATTTCCCTGCGTCGAAACGAGTTCCTGATAAACGAAGAAAAGGCCTCTTATTATACGTTGATTACAGCACTGCCCTCCGGCGATTACGACTGCTTTATGATGGCGGCGGATCTGGCCATGATACTGGATATGGAGATCAGCGTTTCCGCCGGAGACTATATGGAGATTCATACAAAAGAACCTTTTTACGTCTCTCCTGCGGCATTAGAGGAGGCCGGATATTTTTACGGGGTAAACAGCGTGCTGGCGGGAGACGCGACTACCGGGGAAATATACTACGAATATCAGTCTGACGTGCCGTATCCTATCGCAAGCACATCCAAGCTGATGACCTGTCTTTTGACCATGGACGCCATTGCGGCGGGGGAGCTTGCTCCTGACGAGCAGGTCACGATTTCGGAGGCGGCCGAGGCATTGGCCGGTTCGGGAGACGGGGTGGTGCCGCTAAAGGCCGGAGAACAGATTACGGTACGGGAGCTTCTGGTGGGAGCCCTTCTGCCTTCCAGCAATGAATGCGCGCTGTGTCTGGCGGAAGCCATTGAGGGCTCGGAGGAAGCCTTTGTTTGGCGGATGAATGAGAAGGCGCAGGAGCTTGGCCTTTCTCAGGCGGTCTTTTTTAACTGCAACGGGCTGCCCGTCTACACACAGGACATGATTCCCGCAAAACTGCAAAATAGCATGAGCGCGGGAGATATGTTCCGACTGGTGTCTTATCTGTTAAAAGTGTATCCTCAGATTACGGACATTACTTCCATGAAGGAGGCGACGCTGGAATCGCTCGATCTTGAGGTGAAAAATACGAATCCGCTGCTGCATAATCTGCCTGAGGTTACGGGACTGAAAACCGGTACTACCAACCGGGCGGGCGCCTGTCTGGTCACATCACTGACCGGGGACGACGGAGTTATGGAGCATGATCTGGTGGTGATTGTTCTAGGCACGGAGGATTCCGTGGAGAGAGGAAGGGTTTCCGGTCTGCTGGCAAGATACGTCCTGTATGCCTTTGACGGTGGTGCAGAAGAGACGGCCCCCGGCACGGAAGAGGAGGCGTCCGGCACAGGGGAAGGCGCTTGGGGAAATTTCCCTGTAAACGCTGAGGCGGCCGTGGAACGGATTCTTCGGACAGCGCGAAAGCGATAGAATTGAACAAAGGAGACATAATTATATATTATGTAAACTAGAATGCAAAATATACCATAAAAAATGCGAACTGTACCCAATCTGTTTCTCCCAATGTGAATTTTCTGTACAATTAATCATACAGAGCTTTTTGCGGGCTTTGCAGTAAAAGCAAAGAAAAGAGACGACTAAGAAGGAGACAGAGGGTATGAAAACAAAGAAACTCAGCATTGCCGCGCAGCTTTTTCTTTTCATTTGGGGGGCGGCCATGGTTGTTGCGGCGATTGTGGGAAGCATTGCCTACCTGAATATGGGCAGCTTTCTCCAGAAAAAATGCAAGGACGACGTCATGGAAATCGCAGTCATTGCCGCGGAAAACGTGGATGGAAAAACATTTGCGAACGCCATGAAGGGGAACGAGACGGCGCTTTTGGAGGTTAAGGACAGTCTGAGTTTCTTTCTGGCAGGCAATTCTGTCACTTATGTGTATACGCTGATGCCAAAGGATGCGGAATGGTTTCAGTTTGTGGTGGATACGGACCCGGAGGATCCGGGAGAATACGCAGAGGTCTATGAGGCGCAGGACGCCATGTTTGAAGCCATGAAGGGCGGACCTTCCGTGACAGAGGACCCGTTCACCGACGAATGGGGAACTTTTTACAGCGGATATGCGCCGATTACGCAGGACGGAAAGGTGCTTGGCATTGTGGCGGTGGACTATGAGGCTTCTTCCATACAGACTTCCTTAAACAGTCTGATCCGCAATATTCTGCTTGCAGTGGGCGCAGCCATTCTGTTTGCCGCTTTGGCGGCTCTGCTTGTTGCAGTCAGGATGCGCCGCAATTTTATCAAGGTAAACGATAAGATCCTTGAGGTGGCTTCCGACGACGGTGATCTTACGAAAGTCCTGAATATTACGTCGGGAGATGAGCTTGAGGTAATTGGAAACAGCCTGAACAGGCTTCTGGAAAAGACCGGAAATACGATCAGGGAGATTAAGGGCGGAACAGGCAGTATTGAAACGAAAATGGAAAACATTAACACCCATGTGACGGACTCTGCGGCCAGAGTCAGCGGCATTAACGAAACCATACATTCCATGGCGGCTTCTTCCGAACAGATTGCGGCGTCGGTGGGGACGGTGGGCGATCAGGTGGACATTGTTTACCGGGATATACAAAATATTGTGGAGATTGCGGCGGATAATACGATCAGTTTGCAGGAAATCAATAACGCTTCTGTGAAACTTCGTGATACGGCGCAGGCATCCTTTGACGGAGTCGGCAGAAACGTGGAGAAAATGTCACTTTCCTTACAGGAAGAAAAGAAGAAAGCGGAGGCGGTGCTTCGTATCAAGGAGCTTTCGGAGACCATTCTGGGGATATCCGGGCAGACGAATCTGCTGGCGCTGAATGCGTCCATAGAGGCGGCCAGAGCCGGAGAAGCAGGAAAAGGCTTCGCGGTAGTGGCGGGAGAAATCGGCGCGCTGGCGGGCAATACCAACGATGCCGCCAATGAGATCCAGAAAATGAGCAAGGAAGTGGTGGAAGCCATTCAGGGACTTAACGCGCTGGCGGATCAGATGCTGCGCTTTTTGCAGGATGAGATTTCGGCGGATTATCAGAAGTACGGGGATATTTCCCGCGGCTTTACGGAAAAATCAGACGGAATCCGAAAATCCATGGAGCGGTTCCTTAAAAATATGGAAGAGCATGCCGGCGTACTGGAAGAGATTCGCGGCGCCATGGAGTCTGTAGGCGAGGCGTCCGAAGAAAGCAGTGCGGAGATCATTCACCTTTCCGGGCTGCTTGCAGATATCGACGGGGAAATGAAGAATATTGAAACCGCCGTCACGGAAACCTTCCTGGCAATTTCGGACATGAACCATGAGCTGAGCGGCTATCGGGTTTAGAAAAAGTTGACGGACCGTTGTGGGAAATACAGGCGGTCCGTCATTTATCTTATGGATACTTATGGGTTACATCTTTTACAAGGCGCATATCCCTGAGAAATAATACTTTCACGGCTTTCACTGCTGTCCTGTCTGTTTTTTGTGGGCAGGGAATTGCAGGAGGGCCTGTGAAATTTTTTTGTTTTGGTGTTCAGAATATAGGTAAGCTCGTATGTGACGTCGGGGGTGCTCTCCAGCGGCTTTTCCTCTATGGCGGGCGCACTTTCCTGTGTTCTTTTTTCTATGGCGGCCGCGCTTTCACGCTGTTGAGCGGCCGGGGCCGTTTTTGGGGACTGCGTTGCGGAAGAGGATGCATGACCGCCCGCAGGTTCGCCGGCCTTCCAGCTTTCGGAGGCGGGGACGTTAAAGGAGATCGACCTGCCGTCGGTGGAGGCGATGATGGTGCCTGCCTCGTCGGTTCGGTACACCTTAACGCCGGCTGTCCTGAGGGTGTTTAGTGTTTCTGCATGGGGATGCCCGTAGGCGTTGTCCGCGCCGCAGCTGATGACGGCATAAAAAGGATTGACTGCCGCGAAGAAGTCCGCGGAAGTGGAATATCGGCTTCCGTGGTGGCCAATCTTATACACATCCGCCGATACGTCAACGCCTGTTTTCAGAATATCCTTTTCAGCCGCTTCCCCGGCGTCCCCCGTAAACAGAAAAGACCGGGTTCCGTTTTTTAAAAGAAGCGCGATGGAAGCGTCGTTGGGATTGTCGTACTCCTTACCGGGGGCCAGAATGGTTATGCTGGCGGAGCCGAGCGTATAGTTTGAATTGACCTTTGGAGTCGATGCTTTGAGTCGTTTATTATCCAGCGACTGAATCAGTTTCAGATAGGTTTTGTTGTCCTTTTCATAATTGGATACAAATACGTTATCAACAGCAAACTTTGTGATAATCACAGGCGCGCCGCCGATGTGGTCGGCGTCCGGGTGGGTCAATATAAGATAATCCAGTCTGGTGATCTTTTGCTTTTGCAGATAATTCTGGATGGCGGTGCCTCTGGTATCGTCGCCCGCATCAATCAGCATGGCGTGTCCGCCGCAGGTGACAAGGGTTGCGTCGCCCTGCCCCACGTCGATAAAATGTACTTCCATCTGGTCGGGATTTGAAGCAAAAGCCGGTTTTGGGGCGGAAAAGATAAAGCCCGCCAAAAGGAACGCAGTCAGGGTCAGATAAAGGATCCTTTGATACGTTTTTTTCATGGCAAAGACACCTCTTTTTGATGTTCGATATTAGTTTGTTTCAGGGAATACAGGTAGTATATCACAGTCTGAGAGCAGGAGTCAAAACCACGCCGGTAAAAGCATGAGAAAGAAAGACGGTGATTCGAAATCTTGTTGCAATATGCAGTCGTTTCTGTTAATCTGAATATGAACAACCGTTTGCGCACGAGCAAAACGCACTATTACGAAAAGAAGCTCCGGGCGCGGGAGACGGGGTCTTTATACAGAAAATGGAAAGGACGCGTCATGGAGGAAAGAAATCTTACAATCGCAGACATTGCGCAGGAGCTTGGCGTATCGAAAACAACCGTGTCCAGAGCCATATCCGGCAAGGGCAGGATCGGCGAAGGAACCAGAAACCGGGTGCTCCAATATATCGAAGCCCACAACTACAGTCCTAATGTGATGGCAAAGGGGCTTGCCCAGAAGAAAACCTATAATCTGGGCATGACGCTGCCGGGAGACTACAATATTGAGGAGCTGCCCTTTTTCCAGAAATGTATGCTGGGCATCAGCCGCGCGGCGCTGGAGGCGGGATACGATATATTGATTTCCATGGTCACTGCGGACAGTATGACACAGCTTGAGAGAGCGGTAAAAAACCGTAAAGTGGACGGAGTGATTCTTACAAGAACGCTGACGGACGATGCCCCCATGCGGTATTTGCAGGAAAACGGCGTACCCTTTGTGGCCATTGGCAGCACCCAGGACGGGCAGGCGGTACAGATTGATAACGATCACGAAAGCGCATGCAGAGAGCTGACGGAGATTCTCCTGAATCGGGACATCCGGAGAATGGCGCTGATCGGCGGCAGTGAAAGCTATGTTGTCACAAAAAATCGTCTGCAGGGATTTATGAACGCCTTTGAAAAGAGAACGGATTGGGACGGAGAAAGAAGTGTCTTTTTAAATGTGAGTGACAGCCGTATGGTGGAGAATATTCTGCAAGAGTTATTGACCAAACAGGTCGAATGTGTTGTCTGTATGGATGATTTTCTGTGCGGCTGTGTGTTAAATACGTTACAGCAGAAGCGGATTGCAGTGCCGGAGCAGATACAGGTGGTTTCCTTCTATGACAGTTCCATACTGGCCAACCGGATTCCGGCAGTCACGTCCATACGTTTCGACGTGGAGGAGCTGGGACGGAAGGCCTGCGAGCTGCTTTTGCGGATATTAGACGGAGAAGAGGCAGAACGGCGCACCCTTCTCGGATATGAGGTGTGTATGCGGGCGTCGACGAAATAGACAGGAAAAGGAGCAGTGTTTACTTTTTTGAGTTTACAACAAAGTGCAGCATATTGCTATGGAATCGCTCATACGGATATGCGATGCGCTGGACTGTGAACTGAAGGACGTGGTGAAACTGGTAAAACAGCGGAGTAATCTCTCACAGTTTTGAAAACAGATATGAGCAGGAGGTTGTCATCAACCTCAATGCAGTTTATGGACTGGGAAAATCAACTGCCGCCATCCCCTTGACATTGCTTTCACAGGCTTATAGAATAGGAAGTAACAATCAGATATAAAGGTAAATTCATGGAGGTGAGCGAGCAATGTGGATGAAGAAGTTATTGGCATATGGCGCGGCAGGGCTGCTGATGGCAGGTTTGACAGTGATGCCCGTATCGGCGCATGGACATCATGCACAGGCGGCAGTTCCTGCGGATCAGGTATGCGGGCTTTGCACGTATGCGGATTGTGTGAATGCCGGACTGCACACCCATGATAATCAGACTTATTGCGGATATAATCATGAGTGCGGTTACTGTGACGGTTCCTGTGGCGCGGTGGGCGTATGTACGGTGGAAGGCTGTGCCGAGACGGGATATCATGTTCATGATCAGCAGACTTACTGCGGTTATGATCACGGGTGCGGTTATTGCGACGGTTCCTGCGGTGTTGTGGGTATTTGCGGCGTGGAGGGCTGTACCCAGGCGGGACGGCATGTGCATGGAGAGCAGACCTACTGTGGCGCCGGTCATGCCAACGGCTACTGCGATAATTCCTGTGTGAGAAGTACGGCAGGACAGGGATCCGGCCAGCGCAGCGGTTACGGCCATCACGGACACCGTGGCCACCACGGCAGATAATAACGAAACGATTTGATACCGGGATGAACGGGAAGGCAGTTGTACATGGAGAAATTACCATGACGGCGGCCTTCTTTTTTTCGGATCTTTCGAAAAACAGATTGACAGATTCTGTGCATTTTGATATGCTTTGACTATGAACAACCGATTGCGCAAAGTGAAATTCGCCAAAGTTACTGGCGGAAGAACAGGTGCAGAAACGGATAACTATAATCAAAACGGAGGGAAGGGCGGAATGGATAAGTTTATTGTCAACATCATCCATCGGCCGGAGATGGTACCTGAGTATGCGGAGAAGGTAACCGGGCACGGCAAAGAAGAAGATATCGGAAGGAAAGAGCTCTTGACGGAGTCCCTTGATATTTTCAAAACACAGCAGGCAATTGCGCATAAAAACGGATTAAAGACCACGATTCAAATGACATACGCTTCCTTATTTAATGACGAGGCGGTGGCGCTTGCAAAAGCGGATCACGAGAAGTACGGCGACGAGATTGCGTTATCTCTTCTGGGTCTTCCCTGCGAGGAATTTCGTGAGAAATATAAGACCAAAGATTTTTGTATCTGGATGTTTTCCATGGAGGATAAAAAGTCCATTGTGGACGATGTGTTTGGCAAATTCCGTGATCGGTTCGGCTTTTATCCGGAATCTACGGGTTCTTATTACATGGATGCTGATCTGATAAATTATATCAAGGAGAAATACCCCATGGTGAAGTGCGCCGTGGCCACATGCTGGGAAGAAGGGCCGAAGGCTTACCATACCTGTAATAATTCCTGGTATACGTTTATGGACGGCGGTCCCTGGGCGCCCTGGATTCCCAGTAAGCAGAACACCCATGCGCCGGCGGCGAACGAGGCGGAGGATTCCGGCATTGTAGCGATTCCTCATTTATCCCGTGATCTGATTGCCTGTTATGACGGTAACGGCTCCAATTTTGGCACCCATCCTCAGAATGTCCTGCGGAGCATGTGCTACGACTCCAAAACATGGGAGTATCCGTACCTGTATAACCTGATCGACCAGTTTCGGGCATTGGCGAAATACAATAACGGTTATGCCTATAACATGATGTTTGTAGGGCCCGGCTGGATGAACAAGATGGGCCGCTGGGAAGCGCCTTACGAGCTCCTGCTTAAGTCCTATGAGGACGGTATGGCTTATTATGGACAGCTGAAAAAGGAAGGAAAGCTGGACGACATGACCATGGCGGAGTTTGCAGACTTCTACCGGCAGAACAGAAGACTTACGGAGCCGGAATGCGCGCTGTGGAGAGATATTTTATATGGTTCGGATAAGCAGTTGTTCTGGTACTGCGATCCTTACATGAGAGTCTGCGCCAATATGGATCAGGGCGGCGCGATTGTGGATCTGCGGCCCTATGCGGCCAAGCTGGAGTGGCCGGTGGGTATCGGCACGAAGCATGTGACGGACGCGTCCTATCCTTTTCTGATTCAGGAGAAATACCGGGCTGGCTACTTCACCCACTATGCGGGGGAGGGTACGGTCAGAAGCGCGAAGCTTGTGCATAACGGGGAGGAAGTGGATCTTTGTCTGTGCAGGACAAAGGCGCATTTTACGCAGGAAGGCAATACCAGAATCCTTACCCTTGATCCGGTGGATATTGAGTTTTATGATCTGACCGTGAAGTTACAGACGAAGATGTATTTTGAGGAGGGCAGCTCCCGAATTAAGATCGAGAGAACGGTTCTTGAAATGAGCGATCCCGAGGCCCAGGTGGAGATCAACGAATATATGGTGGCGTGCTATGGCACCACGGAGTATTCTGAGGATATGTCGAATGTGGTTCTGTCCGTTACCGACGGTTCCCGCACGGAAAAGATTGATTATGCCTACAAGTGCCGCGAGGCGCAGATTGCGGGCGCCACTGAGGCAGCAGCGGTGATTCCTGAGATCGGGACGCGGGTGTCCATGAGCTGTGAAAAGAAGGAGGCAGTGTGTTATATCAGAGAGGGCTATGCGTTCTCGCCGATGTTTACGTTAGGCTGCGCCACCAAATTAAAAGATAAGGAGGTATTTGCGACATGGCTCAATCTGGCAAAGGCAAATTAAATTACAGATGTCCCTCCTGTTTTATGAGGGATTTGGACATTGATATGTTTTATGATAAGGAGAAGAAGGAATACCACTGTATCCGCTGCCAGTATGTGGGAACGGAGGAAGATGTGCTGGCGAAAAATGAGCTGGTGCGTTTTCGGTATAAGGACGCAATGAAGCGGTTTACGAAGTTTGATTTTGATTAAAAATGGCGAAAGATGGAATTTTACGTCGCCGCGCTTTCGCTCCGATCGTAACGCAGCAGACGCTAAGCTCAGAAAAACTTCGCTAAGCGCTGGCGTTACTTTAGGGGCTCCTTGAAAATTCCATCTTTCGTTCGGCCAATGCGATGAACGGAAAAGGAAGAATGAATTATGAAATTTTATAAGGGCATGGACTTATCCACCATAAAAGAGGTGGAGGGCCTTGGCGGAAGATTTTACGACCACGGGGAAGAGAAGGATGTGTTTGAGATTCTGAAAAGCTACGGCATGAACGCAGTGCGTCTGCGGCTGTGGAACGATCCCTACGGGCCGGACGGCACGCCCTACGGCGCGGGTACGAACGATCTGCCAACCACGCTGGAGCTGGCAAAGAGGGCAAAGGCGCAGGGAATGGAAGTGCTTCTTTGTATGCATTACAGCGATTTTTGGGCGGATCCCGGGAAACAGCGGGTTCCCAAGGCATGGCGCGGAATGGATGCGGAGCAGTTGACTGAGGAAGTCTATAGTTTTACGCGGGATACCCTGCTTGCCATGAGGCGGGCAGGGGCATTTCCCGATCTGATTCAGGTGGGCAACGAACTGACAAACGGGATGCTCTGGCCCCAGGGAAAACTGTTAGAATGCGGCAATTATGATAATCTGGCGAAGTTTGTCAGCGCGGGCATCAGAGCGGTGCGTTCTCTGGATCAGGAGATTCCGATTATGATTCATCTGGATAACGGCGGCAACGCGCCCATGTATCGGGACTGGTTTGATCATTACTTGGAGCGGGGGGAGGATTTTCAGATCATCGGACTTTCCTACTATCCGTTCTGGCACGGCAGTTTGGAAGAGCTGAAAAATAATATGAACGACCTTGCTGTGCGCTACGGTAAGGAACTGGTGATCGCGGAGGTTTCCATGGGATTTACCATGGCGGATTACGGGGTATATGAGAAGCTTGCGCAGGAAGAGCGGAAGGGTTATGCCACGAAACCAGAGCTGGTGGAAAAGCTGGAATTTCCCATGACGAAAAAGGGACAGGCGGATTTCATGAAAGCACTGTTTGCAGTGATAGACCAGGTGCCGGAGAATAAATGCAGTGGTTTCTTTTACTGGGAACCGGCATGGATTCCTGTGCAGGGATCAGGCTGGGCCAACGAGGCGGCGCTTCAATATATAGAAGAAAAAGGACCGGGCGGCAATGAATGGGCAAATCAGGCACTTTTTGACTATGAAGGTCAATCGTTACCGGCGCTGGAAGTGATTCGCGACTATATGCCGAAAGCAAGGTAAAACGCCGGGGACAGCGGGGAAGGATAAAAGAATGCGGCGGAGTGGAGCGAAAGCAAGGTGACGGCTTGAAATTTCACGGCGTTCGGGTTAAAATAGGAAGAAGCGTTTCGCACATTATTTTAACGAAAGGAAAACAGGTATTTAGTTATGAAAAACTGTCAAAACAAATGGGTGCGCGCCGCGATCCCGGCGCTGCTCCTGCACTTCAGTATCGGTACTGTGTACTGCTGGTCTATTTTCAGTCAGGAGATCGCTGACTACATAGGATTTTCTAAGGCAGCCACGGAGTGGGCGTTCAGCTTTGCCATTTTCTTTTTGGGAATGTCAGCGGCCTTTTTGGGGAATGTAGTGGAGAAGGATATACATAAATCGTCCCTGATTGCTGCGGTTACGTTTGCCATCGGTATGGCGGGCACCGGCTTTTTCATCTATTATGGAGGAAGCCATCCGGGCAGCGTTTTATCTCTCGTGGGTATTTATGTCTGCTACGGGTTTATTATGGGAATCGGCCTTGGCACAGGGTATCTGTCTCCGGTAAAGACGCTGATGCTCTGGTTTGAGGATAAGAAGGGTCTGGCTACAGGCCTTGCCGTAGCTGGTTTTGGCGGCGCGAAAGCGATTGCGAGCCCGATCATGCAGGCGCTTCTCGGTAATCTGGGAGAAGGCGGGATCTACAAGATGTTTTATATTCTTGCGGCGGTGTACTTTGTTATGATGTTTGTCGGACATCTTCTTTTGGCGAAGCCTGAGGGCTGGCATGAGCCGCAGAAGAAGGAGAAGGGACAGGGTATCATGGCGACGATCAAGACCCGTCCCATCAGCAACTATATCGGTATCTGGCTGATGTTCTATATTAATATTACCTGCGGTCTGGCGTTGATTTCGCAGGAAAAGATGATTGTAAAATGTATCGGTCTTGCCGGCGTGGTGGGCGTGATCTCCACGGTAACTGCGATTTTCAATGCGGGCGGCCGTTTGGGCTTCTCCGCATGGGCGGATCATTTGAAGGACAGAAATACCATTTACAAGCTGATCTTTATTCTTTCCATCGTATTTACCGGCGGTGTGATTCTGACCAGAGGCATCGAGAACGGCGAGGGAAATATTCTTCTCGTTATTCTGGTACTGGCGCTGCTTTTCATGGTAAACGCCGGATACGGCGGCGGCTTTTCCAACGTGCCGACCCTGCTTTCCGACCATTATGGAATGGGAAGCATCAGTGCGATTCATGGCATTACGCTTTCGGCATGGGCCTTTGCGGGGCTTACCGGTAATCAGATTGCGACCCTGATTGTGAGCAATACGGGCAGCTTCTTTGATGATGGCCACGGCAATTCCATTAACCCGGTGGGTTATCAGAACGTGCTGTACTTTACTATCATACTGTACATTGTTGCGCTGCTGATCAGCCTCTTCTTTGTGAAACCGGCGAAGACGGAGTCGAAATAATAATATATGATACACAAGCAAAAACCCCGGAGGCCTGGCCTTCGGGGTTTTTGCTTGTGTAAAAGGGGAATTCTTCGGAATTGCTATTACAGACTTGACTTCCGTGATCAAGCCTGTATTTACTATACTGTACTTTCCCCTGACGGTCTATAATTATATTGGATAAGAATAACACTATATTAGCCAAAAAAACTACATGCATAGATATTCACGCTGCTTCTGGAGCTCTTCTGGTATCGGCGTTCCCGTATTTTTCAGCTTCTGGAAGACATTGTCGTAGTGATGGATTTTCTGCGCAAGCTTAATATCGTAGCGAGCCATGGTTTCCTTGTAAAGCGGGTTTGCCATGAGCCGCTGACGAATTTCTTTGGAGAAAGGACAATAGGTGAAGATGATATTGCGGGACACTTTATTCAGCCTGGGCGAGCCGGAACCTTCGTAAAGAATCCATGCCTCGTAATCGCGGATAAACATCTCCTTATAACTATTTTTCGCTTTCTGCATACTGAGCTTAATTTTATCCTTGGCGTCAGCGGACAGCTCACGGTTTTTACGATAGAACTGAATATAGTCGAAGTACTCGCTTGTGAGGGAGGCCTCTGAAACATCGTTCCAGCGTGCGCCCTGTACGCGTTTGCACATCTCCCAGCGGAAGTCGCCGGTCAGTCTGACCAGAATATTTGTCAGATCCTCCATCTGGAAAACAGAAACCATCATGCGGGCCGGAGTGGTTCGTTTGCGGCCCTCGATTTCCTGCCAGGCAATACCGCGGGTGCCCACATTGGGCATCAGGATAATGTCGGGAAGCACTTCCACGCCGATGGATTCCTTTCCGATGCCGATATCCGGGTTTGTGTAAATCACCTCGCGGTAATAAGCGCTGAAATCAATATCCCGGATTTTGCGGAAGGCAGCTTCCACCATATCCACAGATACCAGAGAGCCTTCCAGATCCTTTAACACATTATGCTCCGAGAAAAGAGGGCAGAAGCTTAAAACGCGGCCAAAGGTAATTTTGTTTACCGTGGGGAACATGTTGCGTATTTCGAAAAGCACCTGCTCCAGTGGATCATTTAACATCCGCGCCTCGTCCGCCGCAGTGATATTGCCGATCATTTTCTGCTCACGCAGGAAAGTGGGGAAGTCGGAGTCAAACTCGTTGCGGCTCGGCGACTTCTTTCCCTGATAAATGGCCGTGAACCATTCATAGGCGGTGTAAACCTTCCGTTTCGGGTCGGTGGGAAGTTTGTCTACAATCCTGTACAGATACGCGGCATTTTCCAGACCGGCCAGGTTTTCATCCACGTAGCCAAAGTTAAAAAACATTTTCACGACTTTGGGAACGGAAGCAGGATCCTTCATGCTCTTAACAAACGCTTTTTCATAGATGTCATAGAATTGCTTGGTAATCGTAAGGCGCAATTTTCTGGCGGCATCGTCGGAAGCGTTCTTATCAGCCATTTTTGCAAATTTGTCCACCGCCGTGCGGAAAGCGGTAGCGGTTTCCCCGTTTACTTCCGCGTAGGTGAGAATCGTGTTCATGGAGTTTTCCACATCAGGCACATCGTCCACGGTAGCGGTGTCTTCCTCGCTGCGCTCTCCCAGCGTCTCCAGCTTTTTGCGGTATTCCGCAACCCGCTGCTGATACATATCCCGGTCGATGGAGGGCAGGTCTTCCAGCTGAATCATCATGGTGGAGATGGCTGCGCTCAGCGTTGTGGAATCCGTATCGTTCGCCCCGATCTTATATAAAAGACCTGCGTAAAGGTCAAAGAAGTCAAGGTGGTTTTCATTCATAAGCAGACTTGCGATTTCCGACTTGTAGTCGTAGAAAACGCGGCAGATGGATATAATACGGTGAATATCCTGATCTGCTTTCAGAACTACTCCTGCAAGAAAATCGGTGCTGTGGAACTTAGAGGATTTACTTGTGACCATAGTAGTCAACTGCTCGTAATAACCGTCCAGCCAGCTTTCCAGATCTTCCTCCAGTGTAAGCGGTGTCAGATCTTCCATATCGGGAAGGGCCCTGGGGGCAATGCCGTGTTTTACACAGAAGGACTTGTATTCCTCATAGCGGTCCATCAAAAAGTGATAAATATTCTCACAGTCGAAGCTCATCAACGCATACTGGTCATAGATTTCATGAAACTGCCGGAACAGGGAGGCCACAATCATATTGGACAGATCCACGCTCTTTTGCATGAGCAGGGAAAGCTGTGCGGCGGTACACGGATAGGAGGCGATTCCGGTAAGTTCCTCCGTCTCATAGGTGATAAAGTGGGACCCGAAAAAGATCTCACAGACGCCGATTACGTCTCCTTTTTTCAAATAAAATGTGCCGCCGGGATAGGTGGCGCATACGCTTCCTTTTGCGATAACGTGCAGGGCGGTCAGATTCTGTTCGCTTTGAATCAGCTGTGTGCCTGCGGGAAATTCTTTTACTGCCATGAGATGATACCCCCTATACAAATTAATACAAAAACCCTGTCTATATCTTATGCCTTTTTGTGGAAAAAGTCAATAAAATGGCTGACCCACGGAGACAATGAAAAAATATATTTTTCATACTGTACTTTTTTACCCTGTACTTTTCCTGAATTTGTGATAAAATTAAAAATGACAGGCTTGTCGGGAGGACGCGGCCTGACCGCATAATATGGCGGGAACTGTAAGTGAGCTGTAAAGATGGAAGCGAGTGATAAACGAATATGGAAAAAATACTGACGGAAAAAGAAGATATTGCCTACAGACAGCAGGTAGTGAATGAATACAGGGCGGATGTGGAGAGGCTGGCCCGCTATCTTCCCTGGCTGGAGAGTAAGAAGGGCGTCAGCGTGCAGAGGAGCTATTCAGGAGACGGAATAGGGGAACATTCTGTTGCCTTTCCCGTGTATGACAGCACGCTGCTGGGGTTTGTCAAGGAAGCGCAGAGAACGAAGCTTATGGATCGAAATTACCGATATGTTTATTCCCGTCTCAGAATTCGTATTACGGAGGATGAGCTTTTGGCGGCGAAGCGGTCCAGCATTAAGGAGATGGATGTGCTGAAAGCCATTTTGTCCCGCTATGTGATGGAGGGCATGACCAAAGGCAGAAAGTGGTCGGAGGCTGTGGAGAACGGCGTTTTTCTGACCGTTATTTCAAAGATGAAAGAAAATCTGGATTTTTGGGATCACCCGGTACAGACCAGAGTGGTCAATACCGCGGAGAAGAAAAAGCAGGACAGGAATGCGGAGAAACCTGCGCCGAAGGATACACTTTTTTAGGGAGACAAAGAGACAATGGGAGAAAAATCAGTACAGAAAAAGAAGTATATACTGGATACGGCCAGAAAGGTTTTTGTGGAAAAGGGCTATAAGAGCGTGACCATGAAAGACATTGTGGAAGCCTGTGAAATAAGCAGAGGCGGACTGTATCTGTATTTTGAAAGCACAGATCAGATTTTGCTGGAGGTGCTTAAGCTGGAGGCGGACGAGACGGACGATGTCTTTACGGAAAGAATTGAAAAGGGAGATACGGCGGCGGATATTCTGACGCTCTTTCTGAAAGAACAGAAAAAGGAGCTTTTGCAGAATAAGGATAATTTGACTGTGGCGATTTACGAGTACTTTTTTGCCCATAAGTCGACCGATAAGAATAATATGCTGCGCAGGCAGTTTGACGCAGGCGTCAAAGTCATTGAAAAGCTGATTGAAGCGGGAATTGCCACCGGAGAGTTTTACTGCGAGGATCCGAAAGGGGCGGCGGCCAATATTATGTATGTGCTGGAGGGATTAAAGATCAACGCCCAGACTTTCGGTATTTCGGAGAAAATGGTGGACGAGCAGCTGCTCTATATTATGCAGGGGCTGATTACGGAAATCTGACCCGGGCTCTGAGGCCGGGGCGCAGTTGATACAGCCAAAGAATACATAAAATTGCAGTTTCTGAACATAAGAAAATTAAGAGGAGAACGATAATGGGAAACGTCAGACGGGTTTATGTGGAAAAGAAAGAACCTTTCGCCGTAAGGGAGAGAGAACTTAAGGAGGAAATTGAAAGCTTCCTGGGGATAAAGAGCGTGGAGCGGGTTCGCGTCTTTATCCGTTATGATGTGGAGAATATTTCCGACGAGGTGTTTGAAAGGGCATGTCTTACCGTGTTTTCAGAGCCGCCGGTGGATATTTTATATCGGGAAAATATTGAGATTCCGGAGAATGGCCGGGTGTTTTCGGTGGAGTTTCTGCCGGGACAGTTCGATCAGAGAGCGGATTCGGCGGTGCAGTGCGTACAGTTTTTAAAAGAGGACGAGGAGCCGATTATCAGGACGGCTGTGACTTATCTGGTCAATGGAAACGTTACGGACGAAGAGCTTGCGAAGATCAAGGCTTACTGTATTAATCCGGTGGATTCCAGAGAGACCGGCATGATGAAGCCGGATACGCTGGCGGCGGCCTATGAGGAGCCGGCGGACGTATCGGTTTTCGAAGGCTTCTGCGCCATGTCGGAGAAGGAATTGGAGGCGCTTTATGGTTCTCTTGGACTGGCCATGACCTTTAAAGATTTTCAGCACATTCAGAATTATTTTGGCGGTGAGGAGCACAGGGATCCTACAATGACGGAGATTCGGGTGCTGGATACCTATTGGTCCGATCACTGCCGGCATACGACTTTTTCCACGGAGCTTAAGAATGTGAGCTTCGGGGAGGGAAGTTACCGTGAACCCATCGAAAATACCTATAAAGATTATCTCAGAACACGGGAAGAGATTTTTGCAGGCAGAGAGGACAAGTTTGTCTGCCTGATGGATCTGGCGCTGATGGCCATGCGGAAGTTAAAGAAGGACGGCAAGCTTAATGATATGGAGGAGTCTGACGAGATCAATGCCTGCTCCGTGGTGGTGCCGGTGGAGATGGATTACGGGAACGGCCCGGTAACGGAAGAGTGGCTGGTCTTCTTTAAGAACGAGACCCACAATCATCCTACGGAGATAGAACCCTTCGGCGGCGCGGCTACCTGTCTTGGCGGCGCCATCCGCGATCCCCTTTCTGGCAGAGGCTACGTTTATCAGGCCATGCGCGTAACGGGCGCGGCGGATCCCACAGTGCCCGTTACGGAGACCTTGAAGGGAAAGCTGCCGCAGAAAAAGCTGGTTCGCGGCGCGGCGGACGGCTATTCCTCCTATGGCAATCAGATCGGATTAGCGACCGGATTGGTCAAAGAAATATATCATCCCAATTATGTGGCGAAACGCATGGAAATCGGCGCGGTCATGGGCGCGGCGCCGAGAAAGAACGTGATCAGGGAAACATCCGACCCGGATGATATCATCATTCTTCTGGGCGGCAGAACGGGACGGGACGGCTGCGGCGGCGCCACAGGCTCTTCCAAGGTGCATACGGAGAAGTCCATTGATACCTGTGGCGCGGAAGTGCAGAAGGGCAACGCGCCTACGGAAAGAAAGATTCAGAGACTGTTTCGGCGCGAGGAAGTGAGCCGTCTGATTAAGAAATGTAATGATTTTGGCGCGGGCGGCGTGTCCGTGGCCATCGGTGAGCTGGCGGACGGTCTTGTGGTGGATCTGGATAAGGTGCCGAAGAAATATGCGGGTCTTGACGGCACGGAACTTGCGATTTCCGAATCTCAGGAGCGCATGGCGGTGGTGGTGTCGCCCAAAGACGCAGACGCTTTCCTTGCTTATGCAGAGGAAGAGAATCTGGAGGCAGTGCCCGTGGCGGTTGTGACCAAAGAGCCCAGACTGGTGCTCAGATGGCGCGGGAAAAATATCGTGGATTTGTCCCGGGCATTTCTCGATACCAACGGCGCCCATCAGGAGACCGACGTTTATGTGGAGATACCGGATGAAAGGGATAATTATTTCAGAAAGACGGCTGTTCCCGCGGTAGCAGAAGCCCTTGCAGGGGGAGATGTGAAGGCGGCATGGCTTGCGCTGTTAAACGATTTGAACGTCTGCTCGCAGAAGGGTCTGGTGGAGATGTTTGACGCATCCATCGGCGCAGGCAGCGTATACATGCCTTATGGCGGCAAGTACCAACTGACGGAGACACAGGCCATGGTGGCCAAGCTGCCGACGCTTTCGGGAAAGACGGACACCGTAACCATGATGAGCTTTGGCTTCGACCCGTATTTGTCCAGCTGGAGTCCTTATCACGGTGCGGTTTATGCGGTGACAGAGTCGATGGCCAGGATTGTGGCAAATGGCGGAGATTACAGGACGATCCGCTTTACCTTCCAGGAGTATTTCAGGCGCATGAGCGGGGAACCCTCCCGCTGGAGCCAGCCCTTTGCGGCGCTGCTGGGCGCTTACGATGCGCAGATGCGGTATGGACTGCCTTCCATAGGGGGCAAGGACTCCATGTCCGGCACGTTTAATGACATTGATGTGCCTCCTACCCTTGTGTCCTTTGCGGTGAATGTGAATAAGAGCGGCAATATCGTTACGCCGGAATTAAAATATCCGGGCGACAGGCTGGTGCGGTTCCGTATTCCGCGCGACGCTTATGATCTGCCGGTTTACGATCAGGTTATGACACTGTACGATAAGATTATGACATTAATGTCAGAGTATACCGACACAGATATCATTAATGGGATACCTGCGAAAACGCAGAAGAGAAAGATTGTAGCGGCTTATGCGCTTGATGCAAAGGGTGCGGCTGCGGCGGTAAGCAAGATGGCATTTGGTAACGGTCTTGGCGTGGCGGTGGATTCATCCTATAAGGTGGAAGCCCTTTTTGACAATGGTCTCGGCGACATTGTGGCGGAGATGCCCGCCAAGGAAGTACACCGCTTAAAGAAGCTTGCTATTGCCTATGAAGAGATTGGCACGGTGACAGCCGACGGCGTATTCAGCTATGGCAGCGTGAAGCTGGAACAGGAGGAGGCGTTGCAGGCATGGAAGTCACGGCTTGACAGGGTATTCCCTTATACGGCCGGGAAGGACAAAAGTCCTGTGGTTTCTGATGTATATCGCTCGGAGAGCGTCTATGTGTGCAAGAATAAAGTGGCGAAGCCCACTGTATTTATTCCGGTGTTCCCGGGTACGAACTGCGAGTATGACAGTGCGAAGGCCTTTGAGAATGCCGGCGCGCAGACGGTAGTAAAGGTGTTTAAGAATCGGAATGCGGCGGATATCAGGGAGAGCGTGGAAGCCTTTGAAAAGGCTATCGGGCAGGCCCAGATCATCATGTTCCCGGGAGGATTTTCGGCGGGTGACGAGCCGGACGGTTCCGCCAAGTTTTTTGCCACCGCTTTTCAGAATGAGAAGATTAAGGAAGCCGTGATGAAGCTGCTACAGGAGCGGGACGGCCTTGCGCTGGGAATTTGTAACGGATTCCAGGCGCTGATCAAGCTGGGGCTTGTGCCTTACGGTGAGATTCGCGGACAGGAGCCGGATTCTCCCACCCTGACCTTTAACACGGTAAACCGCCATATTTCCAAGATGGTTTATCTCAAAGTAGTTTCCAATAAATCCCCCTGGCTTGCGGGCGTAGAGCTTGGCCAGACTTATGTAAACCCGGCATCCCATGGAGAAGGACGTTTCGTGGCGCCGAAAGAGTGGATTGGCAGACTCTTTGCAAACGGGCAGGTGGCGACGCAGTATGCGGATGCCGACGGCAATGTTTCCATGGATGAGGAGTGGAATATCAACGGCTCCTATGCCGCCATTGAGGGTATTACCTCCCCGGACGGCCGGTGTCTTGGCAAGATGGCCCATGCGGAGAGAAGAGGCGACGCTGTGGCTGTCAATATCTTCGGTGAACAGGACATGAAGATTTTTGAGAGCGGGGTTACTTATTTTAAATAAGAGAAGAAACAGGTGCAGGGGCCGCAATTTTGGCTCCTGTTGTATGGTTCCTGCCAGACGGGGATCGGCGTATCGAAATATGTTACGTGGAGGTGGCGACGGATTATGCTGTTTAATACGATGCAGTATTTTGTTTTTTTGCCCATTGTGGTTTTCATTTACTATATTCTGCCGCAAAGGGTTCGGTATGTATGGCTGCTGGCGGCAAGCTATTATTTCTATATGCAGTGGAATCCGCTGTATATTGTTCTTTTGTTTTTCAGTACCTGTATTACCTATACCGGCGCAAGAGTCATCGGCAGGTTAAATGCCGCTTGCGCAGGCGAGGCGAAGCTCCTTCCTGAAAATAGGGGGGGGGGGGTAAACCCACAACGCTGCGCGCTTGTTATATCTTTTTTCCAGCGCCTTCCCAAATGAGGCTATT
>VSNG01000003.1:146377-204854 GCA_009774175.1 Lachnospiraceae bacterium
CCGCCCCCCCGCCCCGCCCCCTCCCCCCGCCCCCCCGGGTAAAGGCAAAACGGATCTGCCTTTTTATTTGTATTGTGCTGAGCCTTGGCATATTAGGGTATTATAAATATTTTGCCTTTGGCATTGCTGTTTTAAATCGTTTTCTTCATTTGCTTCATCTGAACGAGGTCGGCGTAAAGTTTGATATTTTGCTGCCGGTCGGCATTTCTTTTTATACGCTGCAGGCACTCGGCTATTTGATTGACGTTTACCGAGGCGACACGGATGCAGAAAAAAATTTTCTCAAATATGCGTTGTTTGTATCCTTTTTTCCGCAGCTTGTGGCGGGGCCTATTGAGCGTTCCGAAAATCTGCTGACACAATTGTCAGAATCTCATGTGCTTCAATACGATAATTTCAGAAAAGGTATACTGCTTTTGTTGTACGGACTGTTCCTTAAGATGGTAATTGCCGACAGGGCGGCGGCTATTGTAGATACCGTGTACGGGGACAACGCCGGGTATCCCGGGCTTTACATTGTGGTGGCCACCGTCTTTTTTGCCATACAGATTTATTGTGATTTTTACGGGTATTCTACCATAGCAAGAGGCTCGGCGCTGCTTATGGGGATTCGGCTGATGGATAATTTTAACGCCCCCTATTATGCCCGCAATGTAAAGGAGTTCTGGCGCAGATGGCATATTTCCCTTTCGGGCTGGTTTCGGGATTACCTTTATATTCCGCTTGGCGGCAGCAGGAAAGGGAATGCGAGAAAGGAAGGAAACAGGCTGCTTGTGTTTGGTCTGAGCGGCCTCTGGCACGGCGCGTCCCTGTCCTATGTGCTTTGGGGCGCGTTAAACGGAATTTATCAGGTGATTGAGGATGCGGCGGATCGGCTGAAAGAGGCGGTATCGGTTCGTCTGACTGCAGGCGGTTATCGGACAGGAGACATAGAGGCGGAGCGTTTCAGCAGGCCCTTGTTTCAGAGGAGCGTCACCTTTGTTCTGATTTCGCTCACCATGTTGATTTTTCGCGCCGGTTCTTTGGAAGCGATGCGCCAGCTGTTACTTCATTTGTTTTCCGCCGCGAATCCGGAAATCTTTTTTGACGGCTCCCTGTATGGATTGGGCGTGGAAGAGCGGGAAATGCACGCACTGCTTATCTCGATTTTTGTTTTGTTTACGGTAGACTATCAAAAGTACAAGGATAAGGATCCGGCGGCAATGGTATTGAAGCAGGGATGGTGGTTTCGCTATTTGGCGTATGCCGCTTTGTTTTTTATGATTCTTATTTTCGGATGTTACGGCGATACCTATGACGCGCAGCAGTTCATTTATTTTCAGTTTTAAGCCGTGGAAATGGCGTGGAGGATACAGGGTATGAAGAGAGTATTTCGCATTATAAGCTTGGCGGTAAGCCTTGCGCTTACCGGATATTTGTTTGTTCATGTTTCCTATATGCATCGGGGATATACCCGCTTAATGGGATTTCACGGGCTGAAAGACAACACGATCGACGTCGCTTTTGTGGGGACGAGCGTTACCTTTTCGTCGTTTATGCCCATGGAGGCATGGAATGAATATGGGATGGCGGCCTATGACTATTGTACGAACACCCAGCTTGAAAACGCGCTCCGTTACAGTGTGAGGGAGGTCATGAAAACGCAGTCGCCAAAGCTGCTTTTGATAGACGTTGCGCCCTTTCTTGTGCAGCACAGCCCGGAGGTGGTTGCGGATGAGGATGATCCGGATTTGCTTATTAAATATAATATTGACAGTATGCCCTATTCTCTTAACCGGGCAAAGCTGATTGGGGAAATCAACCGGGAGAAGGAGGGAGATTTATATTCTTATCTTTACTATACCTTTGACATTTGCAGATATCACAGCAATAGGCCGTCTGTCGGACAGTGGAATAATTCCTGCAACGACGTGAACAGAGGATATGGCTATTTGAGCAGAAACGGCGCCAGTGTGGTGAATACGGATCACTTTTTCAAAGATGACGGCACGGAGGAACCGCTGGAAGGAAAGCATGCGGTTTATCTGGAACAATTGCTTTCGGATATGGATCGGTTGAATTGCGAGGTGGTTTTTTATTGCGCGCCGGCTTACTTTATGGAGAATCGGAAGGACGAATGCTTCCGAAAGAATTATATTAAGCGGGTGGTGGAAGAGCGGGGATATGTATTCTGGGATTTGTCCGCAGAGGTGGAGACCGTAGGGCTGGATTACGAGTATGATTTTTGGAGTTACAACCATTTTGACTCGCTGGGGGCGGAGAAGGTCACGAGGTATCTTGCGAAGCGGATTGTGGACACTTATGAGATTCCGGACAGAAGAGACGATCCGCGCTATGAAAACTGGCACAACGACTATCAGGACTGGATCGGCATGAAGGGAGATTATAACGAGCAGGACAGGAAATAGTATTTTACCCCTTGACAGCGCCTTTTTCAGGTGGTATTCTATAGAAAATTTAACGTTTTAAACCGTTGAAGCGGAGATAACGGCGATGATGCCTTTACAGAGAGCCTGTGTTGGTGAGAGTCAGGTAAGAAACAAGTTGTCAAATGGACCGCTGAGGGTGCAGTCAAATGCGCGAAAGCGCAGAGTATTCTGCAACGCGGGGCCCGCGTCAGAGGCCGGGGATATGTTGGTATCCTGCAAAGGGCACGGGATTTTCCCGTGAAACAAGGTGGCACCGCGGATAAAAGATTATTCGTCCTTGACAGATTTTAAGAAAAGTCTGTCAGGGGCGTTTTATTTTGCGCGCATAAGCAGAGTCGGTAGAAATAGGCTGCATGCTTGTATGCAGGGCGTTTCGAGCCTGTAGGAAGAAAGGAGAGAACAAAATGAAAGTGTTGCCTTCTCTGGAGGAAGTAAAGAAAATCGCTGCAAGCGGGGCGTACAGGGCGATTCCTGTGAGCAGTGAAATGCTTTCCGATATCTGCACGCCAATCGAGGCTTTGAGAATACTGAAAAATGTTTCCAGGCATTGTTATCTGTTAGAGTCGGTGGCGGAGAAGGAAAAGTGGGGACGGTACACCTTTCTGGGCTATGATCCGAAGATGGAGATTACCTGTCTGGACGGGGAGATGAAAGCCGGGGGTCTCACTTTTCGAACGGATAATCCGTCCGAAAGCCTACGGCAGATCCTTTCGGAGTACAGGAGCCCGCGTTTTTCGTATCTGCCCTCCTTTACCGGCGGGCTGGTGGGGTACTTTTCCTATGATTATCTGGGTTACAGCGAGCCTTCGATCCGGGTGGGCGTGAAGGATGAAGAGGCGTTTAAGGATGTGGACCTGATGCTTTTTGACAAGGTGATCGCCTTTGACAATTTCAGGCAGAAAATCATTTTGATTGTGAATATGCCGCTGGATGACGTGGAGGCCGGGTATAACAAGGCAGTCAGGGAGCTAAAGGAGCTGGCCAATCTGCTCCGCACCGGGGAGAAGAAGAAAGAACCGGCAGGGCGGCTTCTCGGCGAGGTAAAGCCGCTGTTTGACGAGAAGGCATACTGCGAGATCGTGGAGAAGGCAAAGGGCTATATCCGGGAGGGCGACATTTTTCAGATTGTTCTCTCCAACAGGCTGGAAGCGCCCTTTGCGGGGAGCCTGTTAGACACCTACCGGGTGCTCAGAACCATGAATCCGTCGCCCTACATGTTCTATTTTTCAGGCACCGACGTGGAGGTGGCGGGCGCTTCTCCGGAAACGCTGGTAAAGTTGGAAGACGGCGTGCTTCATACCTTTCCGTTAGCGGGAACGAGACCGAGAGGGAAGAACCGGGAGGAAGACAAAAGACTGGAGGCGGAGCTTCTGGAGGATGAAAAGGAACTGGCGGAGCACAACATGCTGGTAGATCTGGGGCGTAACGATCTTGGAAAAATCAGCAGATTCGGCACGGTGGAGGTAGAAAAGCTGCATTCCATCGAGCGGTACTCCCATGTCATGCATATCGGCTCCACGGTGCGGGGTGTGATCAGGGAAAATTTGGATGCGCTGGACGCCATTGAGGCTGTGCTGCCGGCAGGGACTTTGTCGGGCGCGCCAAAGATCAGGGCCTGCCAGCTGATTGGGGAACTGGAAAATAACAAGCGGGGGATTTATGGCGGCGCCATTGGCTATATTGATTTTACCGGCAATATGGATACCTGCATTGCCATCCGCATTGCCTACAGAAAAAACGGGCGGGTTTTTGTCAGGAGCGGGGCCGGTATTGTAGCGGATTCCGATCCGGCAAAAGAATTTCAGGAGTGTATGAACAAGGCAAGAGCGGTCATTACGGCTCTGGAGCTTGGACAGGAAGAGGATCAGGAGAGGTTTCGGAAGGGAGACAGGCATGATATTACTGATTGATAATTATGATAGTTTTTCTTATAACCTCTACCAGCTGGTGGGCGAGATTAATCCGGATATCAGGGTGATCAGAAACGATGAACTGACTGTGAAGGAAATCCGGGCGCTTTCGCCTGACTGCATCATTCTCTCGCCCGGGCCGGGAAGGCCGGAAAAGGCAGGCGTGATCATGGAGGTGGCGGAAACGCTTGGGAAAGAGATTCCAACCCTTGGCGTCTGTCTCGGGCATCAGGCCATCTGCGCGGCCTGCGGGGCCACAGTTACTTACGCGAAGAAACTGATGCACGGCAAACAGTCGGAAATTATCTTTGACAGAGACTGTCCGTTGTTTCAGGGATGTTCCCAAAGGACGAAGGTGGCAAGATATCATTCGCTGGCGGCGAAACGCGACACGATCCCGGATTGCCTGCGGGTTGTGGCGCATACCGAAGACGGAGAGGTGATGGCGGTGCAGCATCAGGAATACCCTCTTTACGGCGTACAGTTCCACCCGGAGTCCATCATGACGCCGGAGGGGAAGCGGATGCTTGCCAATTTTATAGGGTTATGAGGCGGAAAGATATGGGGACAGAAAGGAGAACAGACCATGATTAAAGAGGCAATTGTAAAAATTGTAAATAAGGGAGACCTGACCTACGACGAGGCTTACGGGGTGATGAATGAGATTATGAGCGGAGAGACTTCCCCTACCCAGAACGCCGCTTTTCTGGCGGCGCTTTCTACCAAGAGCGCCAGGGCGGAAACCACCGATGAGATTGCCGGGTGTGCGGCGGCCATGCGGGATCATGCGACGAAGATGGAGACGGATATGGAGCTTTTTGAAATTGTGGGAACCGGGGGCGACAATGCCAGAAGCTTCAACATATCCACCACTTCGGCGCTGGTGTGCGCGGCGGGCGGCGTGAAGGTGGCAAAACACGGAAACCGCGCGGCTTCCTCCAAATGCGGTACGGCGGACTGCCTGGAAGCTCTGGGAGTAAACATTAACCAGAGTCCGGCACGGTGCAGGGAGCTGCTTTCGGAGGCGGGCATGTGCTTTTTCTTCGCGCAAAAGTACCACACTTCCATGAAATATGTGGGGGCGATTCGAAAGGAACTGGGTTTTCGTACCGTGTTTAACATCCTCGGGCCGCTGACAAATCCGGGAAGCCCCAAAATGCAGCTTCTTGGCGTGTACGACGAGTATCTGGCGCAGCCCCTTGCGCAGGTGCTGATCAGTCTGGGAGTAAAGCGGGGCATGGTGGTGTATGGACAGGATAAGCTGGATGAGATTTCCATGAGCGCCCCCACGACTGTCTGCGAGTTTAAGGACGGCTGGTTTAAATCCTATACGATCACCCCGGAGGAATTTGGCTTTTCCCGCTGTACCAGGGAGGATCTGGAGGGCGGAACCCCGGAGGAAAATGCGAGGATTACAAGGGCAATCCTACAGGGGGAAAAGGGACACAAAAGAAACGCGGCGCTTCTGAATGCGGGAGCGGGCCTCTATATCGCAGGCAGGGCTGAGAGCATGGCGGCCGGGGTTAAGCTGGCGGCGGAGCTGATTGATTCCGGCAAGGCGTTAAAGACGCTGGAGCGGTTTATTGAAGTGAGCAACCGACCTGATGCCGGGGAATAGGCGGAAAAAGGAGCAGAATGTCATCCGAACCAAGACGGAGGACGAATGGTTTACATAAAATCAAATTTCAACGAGAGGCTGCACATGAATATTTTAGATCAGCTGGCACAGCATGCAAAATACAGGACAGAGCAGGCGAAAAGGGAAACGCCGCCTGCCAAAATAAAAGAACGAGCGTTATCTATGCCAAAGGGAAACTTTTCATTTGAGCGGGCCCTGCAAAAGCCGGGCGTCTCCTTTATCTGCGAGTGCAAGAAGGCCTCCCCCTCCAAAGGACTGATCGCCCCGGACTTTCCCTACTTGCAGATAGCCAGAGAGTATGAGGCGGCGGGAGCGGACTGTATTTCGGTGCTGACGGAGCCGAAATGGTTTCTGGGAAGCGATGCATATCTGCGGGAAATTGCAGAGGCGGTTTCCATTCCCTGTCTGCGCAAGGATTTTATTGTGGACGAGTATATGATCTACGAAGCGAAGGCTCTGGGCGCGTCGGCGGTGCTTTTGATCTGCGCCATCCTGAGCGGGCCGCAGATCAGAGAATATCTGGCGGTCTGCGAGACGCTGGGGCTGTCCGCGCTGGTGGAAGCCCACGATGAGACGGAGGTGGAGCAGGCGCTTTTAGCGGGCGCGCGCATGATCGGGGTAAACAACCGTAATCTGAAAGATTTTACGGTGGATACGGAAAACAGCCGCAGACTCAGGGATATGATTCCGCCGGAGGTGTTGTTTGTCTCCGAGAGCGGAATAAGCGGGCCGGAGGATGTGGCGCGGCTTTTGGAAATTGGAGCGGATGCGGTGCTGGTGGGAGAGGCGCTGATGCGGGCGGAAGATAAAAAGCGGGCGTTATCAAAACTGCGTGGAAAGACAAATTAGTTTACATAAATAATTTTGAGCAGAAAATAAAAGCGAAGTCAGCATGAGACAGATAACAACGCGTGACAGGAAAGGGATTATCTATGGAAATAATCGAAAATAAAATCAGGATTAAGCTCTGTGGATTAACCCGTCCTTGCGATATGGAAGCTGTAAACGAACTGCGCCCGGACTATATCGGTTTTGTTTTTACAAAAAAGAGCAGTCGTTATGTATCGCCGGAGCAGGCGGCCGGACTGCGAAAGCTTCTGTGCCCGGGCGTATCGGCGGTGGGCGTGTTTGTGAATGAAGAGATTGGGCGGATTGCGGCGCTGCTTGCGGCGGGAGTGATTGATATTGTGCAGCTTCACGGCGCAGAAGACGAATCTTACATCAGCCGTCTGCGGGAGCACAGGGACTGTCCTGTCATAAAGGCTTTTCGCGTGGATGGGGAAGAAGATATCGAGAAAGCCAGGGCCAGCACGGCGGATTATGTGCTGCTGGATGCGGGAAACGGCGGAACGGGAACGGCTTTTGACCGTAAACTGCTTGTTCGTATGGACCGGCCCTATTTTCTGGCGGGCGGACTGGAGGCCGATACGGTGGGAGAGCTTGTAAAGCGGTGGCGGCCCTACGGTGTGGACGTGAGTTCGGGTATTGAGACGGAGGGCGTGAAGGATGCGGAGAAGATGCAAAGATTTGTAGAAGCGGTGCGAAACGTGTAGGCGCGGTGTTACGGGATAAAGAAAGGAAAGAGATTATGACAAATAATAACGGTCGTTTTGGTATTCATGGAGGACAGTATATACCGGAGACTTTGATGAATGCGGTGATTGAACTGGAGGAGGCATATCGGCATTACAAAAATGATTCGGCCTTCAACGAGGAGCTTACCGCCCTGCTGAACGATTATGCGGGCAGACCGTCGGGACTCTATTTTGCGGAGAAGATGACAAGAGATCTTGGCGGCGCGAAAATTTATCTGAAAAGGGAGGATCTGAACCATACCGGCTCCCATAAGATCAATAACGTGCTGGGACAGGCGCTGTTAGCGAAAAAGATGGGAAAGACCCGGCTGATTGCGGAGACAGGGGCGGGTCAACATGGGGTGGCCACAGCCACGGCGGCGGCTCTTCTGGATATGGAGTGCGTGGTGTTCATGGGGGAGGAGGATACCGTCAGGCAGGCCCTGAACGTGTACCGTATGCGGCTTCTGGGAGCGGAAGTCATTCCCGTAAAATCAGGAACGGGTACTTTAAAGGATGCGGTTTCCGAGGCAATGCGGGAGTGGACTTCCCGCATTGCAGACACCCACTACTGCCTGGGCTCGGTGATGGGGCCCCATCCCTTTCCTACCATTGTCAGGGATTTTCAGGCGGTGATTTCCAGAGAAATCAAGGCACAGATACTGGCGAAGGAAGGAAAACTTCCCGACGCGGTGATCGCCTGCGTGGGCGGCGGCTCCAACGCCATCGGCAGCTTCTATCATTTTATCGGGGACAAGGACGTGAGGCTGATCGGCTGTGAGGCGGCGGGCAGAGGCATCGACACCTTCGAGACGGCGGCTACGGTCAATACGGGGAGAGTGGGAATTTTTCACGGGATGAAATCCTATTTCTGTCAGGACGAATACGGGCAGATCGCGCCGGTTTATTCCATTTCCGCAGGGCTTGACTATCCGGGAATCGGGCCGGAGCACGCCCATCTCCACGATATCGGGCGGGCGGAGTATGTGCCTGTCACGGACGACGAGGCTGTGGAGGCTTTCGAGTATCTGTCTAAGACAGAAGGGATCATTCCTGCTATCGAGTCGGCCCATGCGGTGGCTTATGCGAGAAAGATTGCGTCTGTTATGAAAAAAGACCAGATACTTGTAATAACCATTTCCGGCAGGGGAGACAAGGACTGCGCCGCTATTGCGCGCTACAGAGGGGAGGATATTCATGAGTAGGATAACGTCTGCATTTGAAAATAAGAAGGCTTTTATTGCTTTTGTGACCTGTGGTGACCCGGATCTTTCCACCACGGCGGCCTGTGTGCGGTCGGCGGTGGAAAACGGAGCCGATCTGATCGAGTTGGGCATTCCTTTTTCCGATCCAACGGCGGAGGGGCCGGTGATTCAGGGAGCCAATCTGCGCGCTTTGACCGGGGGAGTCACTACGGATAAGATCTTTGATCTGGTCAGGGAGCTCAGAAAGGACGTGGGCGTGCCCATGGTGTTCATGACTTATGCCAACGTGGTGTTCTCCTACGGGGCGGAGCGCTTCTTTTCCACATGCAGGGAGATTGGCATAGACGGTCTGATCCTGCCAGACCTGCCCTATGAGGAGAAGGAGGAATTTCAGCCCCTTGCCCATAAGTATGGCATAGACTTGATTTCTCTGATCGCGCCCACCTCCGAAAACCGCATTGCCATGATTGCGAAGGAGGCGGAGGGGTTTCTCTATATTGTGTCAAGTCTAGGCGTGACCGGAACCAGAAGCGAGATCAAGACGGATCTACAGTCGATTGTGGAGGTGGTCAGACAGAACACGGATATTCCCTGCGCCATTGGCTTTGGCATTTCCACGCCGGAGCAGGCCGCCAGGATGGCCGGGATTTCCGATGGAGCCATCGTCGGTTCAGCCATAGTGAAGCTGATCGAAAAGTATGGACAGGAAGCGCCGGCGCATGTGGGCGGATATGTAAGAAAAATGAAGGATGCACTTGAAGCGGTATCTTTCATATGATACAATAGGCGGTGGTCAAAAGACCCCGCCTACATTATATTGTGGCGTAAATAATTGTGGGGAGAATGCTTTGCATTCTCCAGATGAAATGAGTTAGCATCAAGTTGAGCGTAAATGGCAGGCGGAGAATGCTTTGCATTCTCCAGATGAAATGCGCCAGCATTTCATCGGTGAAAGGAACAGGTCAGATGAAATCATTCTTAATTTTGGAGGACGGCACCGTGTTTGCGGGCAGGCACATAGGGGCGAGGAAGGAGATTGTCAGCGAAATTGTTTTTAATACTTCGATGGCGGGCTATTTGGAAGTATTGACTGATCCATCCTATGCCGGACAGGCAGTGTGTATGACTTATCCGCTGATTGGCAACTATGGGGTATGTCTGGAGGATATGGAATCGAAGGGGCCATGGCCGGACGGGTTTATCGTGCGGGAGCTATCAAGGATTCCCAGCAATTTCAGAAACGACATTTCCATTCAGCAATTCTTAGAGGAAAACGGTGTGCCGGGCATCGCCGGTATCGACACCAGAGCCCTCACCAGAATCCTTCGTGAAAAAGGTACTATGAACGGTATGATCACGACCGATGAAAACTATGATCTTGAAACAATTATTCCCCGATTAAAAGCATATACGACAGGCAAGGTAGTGGAGCGGGTAAGCTGCGAGACGAAATATACGCTGAAAGGCGCGACGGATCTTGCCCAGAACGGGCCTATTTCCGGCAGCAGCGCTTTTCACAAAGCGGATTATGAGGCGGGCATCCGGGAAAAGAAGCCGAGCCTTGTCAGAAAGTTAAGCGGGACGGGCCTGCGGGTGGCGCTGCTTGATCTGGGCGCTAAGAATAATATTGCAAAATCGCTGGCCTCCAGAGGATGCAATGTGACGGTTTATCCCGCCGGCACTACGGCGGAGGAGATTCTTAAGGATAAGCCTGACGGCATTATGCTGAGCAACGGGCCGGGCGATCCGAAGGAATGCACAAATATTATAGAAGAAATCCGTAAGCTTTATGAATCCGACACGCCGATTTTTGCCATCTGTCTGGGGCATCAGCTGATGGCGCTGGCCACCGGGGCGGATACCTTTAAGATGAAATACGGTCATCGGGGCGGTAACCATCCTGTCAAGGATCTGTCCACGGGCAGGGTCTATATTTCCTCCCAGAATCACGGTTACGTGGTGGATATGGACAAGCTTGATCCAAAGGTGGCGGTTCCTGCCTTTATCAATGTGAACGACGGCACGAACGAGGGTCTTTCCTACACGGGCAAGAATATTTTTACGGTGCAGTTTCATCCCGAGGCGTGTCCCGGGCCGCAGGATTCCTCGTATTTGTTTGATCGGTTTATTTCCATGATCAGGACGAAAAGTAACGCTGAGTAAGCAGAAAAAGAAGCCTTTTTCAGGGTTTGGCTTGAACAAAGAAAGAGTGGAGAATAAGATGCCTAAAAATCCAAATGTAAAAAGAGTATTGGTCATCGGGTCGGGTCCCATCGTGATCGGGCAGGCGGCGGAATTTGATTATGCGGGAACGCAGGCCTGCCGCTCCTTGAAGGAAGAGGGAATGGAAGTGATTCTGGTCAATTCCAATCCCGCTACCATTATGACCGACGGCGATATTGCAGATAAAGTGTATATTGAGCCTTTGACGGCGAAGGTGCTGGAGCAGATTATCATAAAGGAAAAGCCGGATTCCCTGCTTCCCAACATGGGCGGACAGGCGGGCTTAAATCTTGGCATGGAGCTGGACGAGTCGGGATTTCTGTCAGCTCACGGCGTGACTCTCCTTGGCACCACGGCAAAGACCATCCGTAAGGCGGAGGATCGTTTGGAATTTAAGGAGACCATGGAAAAGATCGGAGAGCCCTGCGCCCCCTCCCTTGTGGTCGAAAACATAGAGGACGGCATTGCCTTTGCGAAAAAGATTGGCTACCCGGTAGTACTTCGGCCTGCCTATACGCTGGGCGGCTCCGGCGGCGGCATTGCCCATGACCAGACGCAGCTGGAAGAGATTCTGGAAAACGGGCTTCGTCTTTCCCGTGTGGGACAGGTGCTGGTGGAGCGCTGTATCGCGGGCTGGAAGGAGATCGAGTATGAGGTAATGCGGGACGGCGCGGGAAATTGCATTACTGTCTGCAACATGGAAAACATTGATCCCGTGGGCGTGCATACGGGCGACAGCATTGTGGTTGCTCCCTCCCAGACATTGGGGGATAAGGAGTATCAGATGCTTCGAAGCGCCGCTCTCAACATTATTGACGAGCTGGAAATTACCGGCGGATGTAACGTGCAGTTTGCGCTGCATCCCACCAGCTTTGAATACTGCGTGATCGAGGTTAATCCCCGCGTGAGCCGTTCTTCTGCGCTGGCAAGCAAGGCCACCGGATATCCCATTGCCAAGGTGGCGGCGAAGATTGCGCTTGGGTATACGCTGGATGAGATTAGGAATGCGATTACAGGCAAAACCTACGCCAGCTTTGAACCGGCGCTTGATTACTGTGTGGTGAAGATTCCCAGACTGCCATTCGATAAGTTTATCACGGCAAAACGAACGCTCACCACCCAGATGAAGGCTACGGGCGAGGTGATGAGCATTGCCAATAATTTTGAGGGGGCGCTGATGAAGGCGATCCGCTCGCTGGAGCAGCATGTGGACTGCCTGCGCAGCTATGACTTCTCCACTCTTTTGTCGGAAGAGCTGTTGGAGCGGATGAAGGTTGTGGACGATCAGCGGATATATATTATTGCGGAGGCGATTCGCAAGGGAATAGATTATGATACGATCCATGAGATTACTATGGTAGACCACTGGTTTATTGATAAGATTGCCATTCTCACACAGATGGAAGAGGCGCTGGAAAAGGGGCCGCTTACCGTGGAGCTTTTGAAGGAGGCGAAGCGCATCGAGTTTCCCGACAATGTGATTGCAAGACTCACGGGAAAGAGTGAGGAAGAAATCAAAAGGATGCGTTACGATAACGGTATCGTGGCGGCCTTTAAGATGGTAGATACCTGTGCGGCGGAATTTGCGGCAAGCACCCCCTACTATTATTCCGTGTTCGGTTCCGAGACGGAGGTGGAGGAGAACCATTCCAAAAAGAAGGTGCTGGTGCTTGGCTCCGGACCGATCCGTATCGGGCAGGGTATTGAGTTTGACTATTGTTCGGTACATGCCACATGGGCCTTTGCAAGAGAAGGGTATGAAACTATTATCGTGAACAACAATCCCGAGACGGTGAGCACCGACTTTGATATTGCGGATAAGCTTTATTTCGAGCCGTTGACCCCGGAGGACGTGGAAAATATCGTCAACGTGGAAAAGCCCGACGGGGCGGTGGTGCAGTTTGGCGGACAGACGGCCATCAAGCTGACGGAAAGCCTGATGAAGATGGGCGTGCCGATTCTTGGCACCAGAGCGGAGGACGTGGATGCCGCAGAGGACAGGGAACTTTTTGACAAAATTCTGGAGGAGACGGAGATTCCCCGGGCGGCAGGCGGCACGGTATATACCGCCGAGGAGGCAAAGGCGGTGGCTGGCAGGCTTGGCTATCCCGTACTGGTGCGGCCTTCCTATGTGCTGGGTGGTCAGGGTATGCAGATTGCACTTTCCGATCAGGAAATCGAAGAGTTTATGGCGGTGATTAACCGCTATGAGCAGGATCATCCGATTCTGGTGGATAAATATTTGCAGGGTAAGGAGTTGGAGGTGGATGCGGTCTGCGATGGTACGGATATTCTGATTCCGGGCATTATGGAGCATATCGAGCGGACAGGGGTGCATTCCGGCGACAGTATTTCCGTTTACCCTGCGCCTACGGTGAGCCAAAAGGTGAAGGAGACCATTGCAGAGTATTCCAGACGGCTGGCAAAGGCTCTCCATGTGATAGGCCTGATCAATATTCAGTTTATCGCCATGGGCGACGAGGTGTATGTGATCGAGGTAAATCCCCGCTCCTCCCGTACGGTGCCCTATATCAGCAAGGTGACGGGCATTCCCATCGTGGATCTGGCCACGGAGGTGATCATCGGCAAAAAGATACGGGATCTGGGTTACGAGCCGGGGTTACAGCCGGCGGCGGATTATTTTGCGGTTAAAATGCCGGTATTCTCCTTTGAGAAGATCCGCGGCGCGGAAATCAGTCTGGGGCCGGAGATGAAGTCCACCGGCGAGTGTCTGGGCATTGCCAGAACCTTCAATGAGGCGCTCTATAAGGCGTTTCTGGGGGCGGGCATCAATCTGCCCAGGCATAAGCAGATGATTATCACCGTAAAGGATGCGGATAAGGGGGAAGCCATTGAGGTGGCGCGCCGTTTTGAGAAGCTGGGTTACATCATCTATGCAACAAGAAGCACGGCGGCAGTTCTCAATGAGGCGGGCGTCAAGGCAAGAAAGGTTAATAAGATTCATCAGGAATCCCCGACAGTCATGGATCTGATTCTGGGCCACAGGATTGATCTGGTGATTGACACGCCCACCCAGGGGCGGGATAAGAACAGGGACGGCTTTTTGATCCGCAGGACTTCCATCGAGACGGGTGTAAACTGTATCACGGCCATGGACACGGCCACCGCCCTTGTGACCAGTCTGGAAAACGCGGCGGGGCAGGGAGAGATGGAACTGATAGATATTGCGTCCATTGCAAGGCGGGGCGGCAAATGAACAAAGTCAGGAATTATCAGAAAGAACTGGATAAAATCATAGAGGACGCCGGCGCGCGGGAAGGAGGCGCGCCGTCTCTTTTTCTGCACAGCTGCTGCGCGCCGTGCAGCAGTTATGTGCTGGAATATCTGAGGCAGTATTTTCGGATTACGGTTTTTTATTATAATCCCAATATTACGGAGGATGCAGAGTACCGCAAGCGGGTTGAGGAGCAGAAGCGGCTGATTGCGGCGTACAATCAGAAGGCACAGGGGTACGCGATTGAAGTGCTGGAGGGCGATTATGAGCCGGATCTTTTTTTTCAGATTGCAAAAGGGCTGGAAGCATGCCCGGAGGGCGGCGAGCGGTGCTTTGCCTGTTATGAACTGCGGCTTCTGGAGACGGCAAAGCGGGCGCGGGCGGGAAATTATGACTATTTTACCACCACCCTTTCCATCAGTCCCCTGAAAAATGCTGCGAAATTGAACGAGATCGGCGAAAAACTGGCGGCGTCCTGCGGTGTGGCATGGCTGCCCTCGGATTTTAAAAAGCGGGACGGGTATAAGCGTTCGATTGAACTGTCGAAGGAGTATGAGCTGTACAGACAGGATTATTGCGGCTGCGTGTACTCCCGCCGATGATGATAAATAAATTAATTTGCGTGAAAGGGAAAATTAATTATTGAAAAATTAAAAATTAATTGACACATAGGGACGAATAATGGTATGATGGCCAACATGAGTGCCAAAAAATACATAGGAGAAAACGTCTTATGGCAAAGGACGTTTGAAAGAGGGAGGAGATTATGACAAAAATCAGATTGGACTTTGTACCCTGCCTGTTAATCGGAGGACTGCTTTGCGGTCTGACAATCTTTGCGGGACAAAAATATGTGGAGATGGCGGATGAGCGTTACGAGACGCAGGAGCTGCCGCAGGGAGAGGTCGGCGGAGAACCGGCGGCTGATACGCCGCTTGTGGAGAGCATCGCGCAAATGCGGCAGAACGATACGTTTTATGTGGTGACTGAGGACGAGAACTATGATATGTACCATCTGTTTTATGATGATAAGGAGTGGAATCCGATGGAGCTTCCTTCCGGCGAGGTGGTATGTGTGCGTAACAATGTTAAGGCCAGCAGGACGGTAGACGGCTATAAGAAACAGACGCCTGTAGGAAAGCTCGTACCGTTTGAAATTCCCGAGACACTGATCAGCCAGTTGAAGGAAGAGAGAAAGGACATGGAGTTTTCGGACACCACGTTCTATGTGGATATGTTCGGAGAAGCTCTCGATTCCGCAAACGAAGATGCAATCAAGTTTAAATTCGATATGGCGGCGGTGATTCTGTTCTGGGTGGGTACCTTTGGCTCCCATATGATCGGCGCGAAGATCGGCATTCTGCCTCCCGTTTTCCCGAAGAGGAAGAAAGCACAGGCATAAGCGATTGTAAAGTTACGGCAGGAAAATGACATTTCCGGGCATTTGTGGTAGAATGTTGAAGAATAATATTAGTATAGTATCAGGAAAGGCACGGAAACAATCATGCGGAAAATATTGGATTTGATTTCAGAGGAAACGAAGAAGGCTTTCGAAGCGGCCGGGTACGATGCTGAGCTTGGCCGGGTGACTCTCTCAAACCGCCCCGATCTTTGCGAATATCAGTGTAACGGGGCAATGGCGGGAGCGAAAAAATACCACAAGGCGCCTGTTATGATTGCGCAGGATGTGGCAGAGAAGCTGACGGAGAGCGAGGTTTTGGCAGAGGTATCCGCCGTCTCGCCGGGTTTTTTGAATATGAAGGTAAAAGAAGCTTTCGTCAGGGACTATTTGCGGGAAATGAGCGGGAGCGAGAAGTTTGGCCTGGCGAAACCGAAGAAGTCGAAGAAAATCATTATTGACTATGGCGGTCCCAATGTAGCAAAACCGCTTCATGTAGGGCATCTGCGTTCCGCGATTATCGGCGAGAGCATTAAGCGTATCTGCCGCTATGCAGGTCATGAGGTGATCGGAGACATCCATCTGGGGGACTGGGGTCTGCAGATGGGACTCATTATTACCGAGCTGCAAAAAAGACAGCCTGAACTGGTTTATTTCGATGATTCCTACGAGGGTGAGTATCCTGCACAGGCGCCCTTTACCATATCGGAGCTGGAAGAAATATATCCAACCGCAAGCGCGAAATCCAAGGAGGACGAGGCCTATAAGGCGGACGCCATGGAAGCTACCTATAAGCTTCAGAGCGGCGTGCGGGGGTATCGTGCGCTGTGGGATCATATCATAGCCGTGTCTGTAGCGGATTTAAAAAAGAATTATCAAAATCTGAACGTGGAATTTGATCTGTGGAAGGGCGAGTCTGACGTACACGACATCATTCCCGGCATGGTGGAGACGATGAAACGGGACGGCTACGCTTATGAGAGCGACGGCGCGCTGGTGGTGGATGTGAAGGAGGAGACCGACACGAAGGAAGTGCCGCCCTGCATGATTTTAAAATCCGACGGGGCCTCGCTTTACAATACGACAGATCTGGCGACCATCATGGACCGTATGGAGAATTATCATCCTGACGAGATGATTTATCTGACGGATAAGAGACAGGATTTATATTTTGAGCAGGTGTTTCGCTGCGCAAGAAAGACTAAACTGGTCAATCAGAATACGGAGCTTGTGCATATCGGATTCGGCACCATGAACGGTAAGGACGGTAAGCCTTTTAAGACAAGGGAAGGCGGCGTTATGCGTCTGGAAAACCTGATTCGAGAGATCAATGAGGAAATGATTCGTAAGATTCAGGAGAATGGAAAGACCAAGGGAGAAGCGGTGGATATGGCGCAGGCCGGCGAGACGGCGAAGATTGTCGGACTGGCGGCAATTAAATACGGCGACCTTTCAAACCAGGCTTCCAAGGATTATATCTTTGATATGGACAGGTTTACTTCCTTTGAGGGAGATACCGGCCCCTATATTCTCTATACGATTGTACGGATTAAGTCAATTTTGAGTAAATATGAGGAGCAGGGCGGAAAGTTGACTAATACGGTCATTCAGAAAGCGACAGGCGAGTCGGAAAAGAGTTTGATGCTGGAACTGACGAAATTTAACGCCATGATGGAAACAGCCTGCGAAGAGATTGCACCCCACAGGATCTGTGCCTATATCTATGATCTGGCCAATGCGTTCAATCATTTCTACCATGAGACAAAGATTCTTACAGAAGAGGACGCAGAGAAAAAGGCCGGGTGGATTGCGCTCCTGACATTGACAAGGGATGTGCTGGAAACCTGTATTGACCTGCTTGGTTTTTCCGCACCGGAAAGAATGTAGAAAAAAGTACTTGACAAGTCGGGGCAATCAATTGTATACTAGCAGAGCGGGTTGTGATACGGCCCGCCTATAAACGGGGTCTTAGCTCAGCTGGGAGAGCATCTGCCTTACAAGCAGAGGGTCATAGGTTCGAGCCCTATAGGCCCCATTTTGAGGAGTCGGAGACGGCTTCCTCGTAATTTTATGGCGAGATAGCTCAGCTGGCTAGAGCATACGGTTCATACCCGTAGTGTCGAGGGTTCAAGTCCCCCTCTCGCTATTTAATAACACCGCAGAAATGCGGTGTTTTACTTTTCTGTGTTGCATAATCTGAAAAAATGATTGTTTGCAAGGTCAGCCATTTCCTTTTGCCTGTCGCTCATGGCATGCCGGTATACAGATTTCAGCACGGCGTCAGTTTTCCAGCCGCCTTCCTGCATGATGTAGGCATCCGGGATTCCCAGAGCGTGTCGGATGGACGCAGAATAGTGCCGGAGGTCGTGAAAACGGAAATGTGTTATATTAGCCCGTTTGAGCACCCTCTGGAACATGATGGTGATGGAGTGGGGATTGAGGGTGGTAATATGTCCAAGTTCGCGGATTCTGTCCGCCACAAATGCGGGTGCGCTGATATATCTGTCAGAACTGCCTGTCTTGGGAGCTTTCAAGTGCCATTCTTTATCGGTGCCGAGGACAAGGGCGTGATGGACGTGTATTACATCGCCTTGGATATCATCAAGAGTGAGGGCGCAAATCTCGCCACGCCGCATCATGCAGAACGCGCCGAGGAGAACAGGTATTTCCAGTTCCGTGCCCCTTACGGCATCAACCAAGGCTCTTATCTCGTCATCCGAGGGGATATAAAGCTCAGGACGTATTTTCTGTGGCATGGAGGTTCTGAGGGCTAAATCTGAGCCGATTACGGATGCTATGAGCCCATGGTAGTTGCGGACGGTCTTAGGGGATTTTGAGCGGCTAAGACTGTTTATCACCCTCTGTACATCATCCTGTGAGACTTTTCGGATTTCCATGTGGCAGAATGAGGCATAGTCGCGCAGGAGCATTTTTTGGATGTTGCGGTAGCCCCGGATCGTGGCAGGGGAAAGAACGGCTTCTTTGGAAGTGATATAGCTTTCCATGCGGTCAGAAAACAGGCTTTTATCCGAACTGCGTTTCTTCTGCTCCTTTTCTGCTGCATATTGAGCGGCAAGCGCTTCCGCCTTACGCTTTCCGGCAGGGGACGGATCGTCAGAAGTAAAAGAGCGGTATATGCGTTTTCCGTTTTCATCCGTGTAATCATAGACAAGGCACCGCCATGAGCCGGACGGGAGTTTTTTTGCTGTAGCCATAGTGTTATCCTCCTTTTTGGGTATAAAAATAACAGCCTGTGAATGATCTGGAAAATCAGACGGTTCACTTGCAAGCTGCGCCCGGGGATGATACACTATGTATTGTCAGAACTGGTGTATCTCTTCGGGGATATATCTGAAACCGTTCCTGTTGGCGCAGGGGCGGTTTTGCTTTTGAGCTAAATATGCTAAAATATCCAAGGACCACTGAAAATGTTATGCGCCGTAGGTGGTGTTTCTACACAAAAACAGAACAAATGTTTGTTGACATATAAATATATTTAGCGTATTATAATATTACAGAGGAAGAACGTCGCCGGATAACACGAGGGTGAAATCACCAGCATGCTTGACATGTGGTAGTCGTGCCGGGGGTTCTTTTTCTTTTTATTTACAAACCATGTGGTCTGAGAAGTAATTTTGACTTGGTTTCATTTCATCAGAATAATATTTTATCCCATATTTGTCTACCGATCCATTCCTTTGATAAAGGAATTTTCGTAATTTCATTGCATGACATGGAAGTAAAAAGCCGTATGTGTTTATTTCATGGTAGTAAAACATAGAAGTAGCGCAAATGTCTGCTAATTGAAGCATATCCCATGATTCAGCGGTTTTACTGCATATATTAGAAAACTGATTAGCGATTTCGTTTCCCGGATAAGTCAGCAGTTTGTTAATATAATCAATTAATTCGGTGTCCCTTGAGGTTCCACGGCTGGATAATACAATTTCTCCTATGCGGTCAGTGTCGCGGAGCAGCCATGACACGCGCTCAATTAGATATCTGCAGGCGTGATTATAAAGAATGACACTTGGCTTCTCTGTAAGTGTGTTTCTGGTGGCTTTTAACTTGTTAATGTCCAGCTTAGAAGTGTCCAGTATAATATTTATGTACTGAAAATCTGAATCGCATATCTTGTTTACAACATATGCTCTTTGTTCAAAGTTCCGAAGTTTGCGGAAATGGATATTGTCAAGGTTCAGATCTTTCTTTATGGTTTTGAGAACGCTTCTTGCGTGTGCTTCAGCATTTTTATTTATGATTACTGCCGCAAGCACAAACCATTGAGTGCCTCGCCCTATTCCCAAATCTCCAGCCTCATCAATATATACAGTACATTTGGTGGACATGAAAAGCCTCCTTTTGCAAAAGTATTATATATGTATAGTATTTAAGAAAAGTTTATGCGATTAGGAAGAAAGGCTGCCAGTTGCCAAGCTGGCATTGATGGAAACCTTGGTTTCTTTGTAAGTTGAAATTCCTGCTGCATCATTAGTCATCATAGCCTCCGTCCTTTCTACGCCGAGTGATAAAGCGCTCACAATAAAAAACATTGCAACGAATTTTCTGATAGCTGTACGAGCCTTTCCCCAAGGAAGTTTTGGATCTTCCTTCCTAATCGCATAAATATTTTTTACAGCAAAATGAAATCTTTCACTTCTTTCGCCGTGATGTCCCGTCCAAGGGCAATACTTGCCGCCTGCACAGGGGTAAATTTAAGATATCGAGCAAGTGCATGGATATCCATTAAGTCAAAGTTCACGGGACGAGACTTTTTCTTTTTGAATGTCGCAAGGCTTATATGGAGATATTTTGCGATAGATTCATCAGATATAGCGTATCTTTCTTGATTTCCGACTATGATTGCCCGTATTATGCGGTTTCTGTCTTCTTCGGGTGATGGTTTTAGTCTTGGCATGGTGGTCTCCTTTGTCCATCGGCTGCTGAGGCGGATGGTTTTTAAATTATGATTGAAAAATCTGTATGTATGGCATATAATATGCTTAACAGGACAGCCGGAAGATAGATTGAGCCTATCCGTCCCGGCGATTTAAGTGACTAAGTAAGCCGCCTATTCTTTACCAGAGAGCAGGGCGGCTTACTTATTTTTCAGATTCAGAATTGCAACAATCAAAAGTCCGATTGTCAGTATAACCATTAATTCCTCATATGTACTCATAAGCACCACTCCTTTCCGCAGAACTCGGAACGGAATGGCCGCACGCCCTCCCGGCTGTCCGATTAAGCATATTATATTGTCATGGTGCAGCAGTTCCCACGTTTGAAACGGATAAAGGGTGATCTGATTAGACCCTACCCGGTAATTCCGGGGGCGGTATCCCTTAATTTGCAGTATGCCGTGTGACGCTTCTAGCCGTCCATATACGGGCAGTATGGCTATTGATGGTTATTCTTATCAATGGATGCATAAAACGTCTGTATGGAGCGAATAGAAGCAACCACAACCATTTGTCCGTGGTTAAGCCTATTTAGGGCATAGTGACGGACATTTGGCTTTTGCCGGGTATCTCTGTTTTGGAGACGCCCTGGTTTAAGGCTCCCTGCCCCATAATTACCAGCACCCCTGCATCTGATTGGATGCGCCAGTTTTGGATTGTCCTTTTTTCGGACAGACCTGAAGCCCAAAGTGGCTTGGCTATTCTTGGGGTGCGTCGGGTAGCTTTGGTTGGTATTCTGGTATTTTGGTTAGTAACGCTATTTGCTCTATTGCTCTGTCTATTATTTCATCTGCCTTGCTTTTTCCCTCTTTATTTAAAAGAAAATAGTATATTGCAAATACATCTATTCTAAAAATTTTACTAAGATGGAACATTCTATATGCTTCCTCTTCTTCGGTTAAAGGTTCTCTTCGTGCCATTTTAAACCGAATGTAATTCAAATAGTTTTCATCAAGAAAATCAAATTTTTTGCTTTGCTTCTGTTTTGGCAATTCCCTGCCTTGTAATGGCCCAGTAAATGGTTTGTTCTCTGGGCGTTTTGTCATTTCGCTTGCCCCAAAAGGTCTGGCACGCTTCATTTCAAGCTCTACGTTTTCCAATTCAATATTATCATCTAGCAAATCGTACAAAGGATAATTGAGAAATTTGGCAATTTTTTTGAGTTGAGCAACTCGTGGCTGTCGCTTTCCATTTTCCCAGTAATTTATTGCCGATTGAGATGCACCTACTTTGTCAGCAAACTCTTTTTGGGATAATCCCGAATAAACTCTTAATTTATATATTTTTTCGCCTACCGTCATGGGTATCACCTCCACAATACCCATATTAACAAACTAAATGCAAAATGTAAACAAATATCACGTTTGTCATTGACATAATACCACAAATGTGATAGAATTGTCAATGAAATAAATCACATTTGTGATTGGATGGGAGGTAAAATTGTGAGAATCAGCAGAGATAAGGTTGATATCTGCCGGGCAAGAAAGAAAAAGAGCGTGGCGGATTTGGCAGAAGCCTATGGCGTAAGCCGGGCGAGGATGAATGTTATTCTCAACCAAAGAGAAGTATCTGTTGTTTCTGCGGGAAGGCTGGCAGATGCTCTTGAGTGTGATGTAACTGAAATTTTGGAGGACTAAGGAAGGAGAAGCTTATGACGGACAAAGAGCAAAGAGATATGCAGATATTTAGAGCTGGTGGACAGGCGTCTCTTTATCCTAATCCACTCGGGAATTAACTGGAAGCCGGAGTACGCCGAAGAGCTGGAAGCCATTGATCGAGAGCTGGAAGAGCTTAAAAAAGTGGTAGACAGCGAGCATGAGAAAAGAAGGAGGGCGGCATGAGTAAGCAGATTATGAACGTCCGGGACGTTATGGCGGTGTTGGAAGTGTCTGAAAGCAAAGCCTATGGCATTATCCGGCAACTTAACAGCGAATTAGCTGAAAAACATTACATAGTGATTCCGGGTAAGGTTCCAACGGCATATTTCGAGGAAAAACTCTATGGAATGCACGCCGAATAAGGAATCACTGATTGCACTTATCCAGCCGGATATACACATTACAAAGGAATTTTTAAAGAGGATATATGCTTTTGAAATAAGTTATCCGGGATTTTCAGAAGAAGCGATTGCCACTTTGGAGAAAATTGGATGCGTCCGGGCGAGGGAACATTATAACGCTTGGGTGAAGGAATATGAACCAAGGCGTAATGCTGAACTGAAAGAAGTTGCACATTGGTATCGGCTGGAATGTGAAAAAGAATGGGAGAAAAAACAGAAAGGAAGTGAGGAGCAACGGACACAGAGAGAAAGGAAGCAGTCCGGCAGGAAGTGGATGGACGGTCTATTTTAGATGATTTTACCAATTATCCACTGACAGATATTGGAAGTTCAAAGCTGTATGCGGATATGTTCAAGAGTGAACTGCGGTTCGTGCGTGAAATGGGGTTGTATTTTTATTACAACGGTAAAGTATGGGTTAAGGATGTCGGGAGCATATTCGCCAAAAGACTCGCGAAAAAGTTCGCAGTTAAAACGGTGGACAAAGCAAACGGCATCACGGACGATAAAACCCGGGATATATTTGTGAAGTATTACTGCAAATTTAACAGCTTCAATGCAAGGGAAAAACTGATAAAAGACGCACAGTCAGTACATTTAATAGAGTATTCGGAGTTTGACAATAAGCCGGAACTGTATAACTGTCAGAATGGCACTTTTAATTTAAAGACAGGGAAGCTCCAAAAGCATAACGCCAATGATATGCTGACACAGATATCCAATGTCACATATGATGCAGATGCAAGGTGTGGGCGGTGGGAACGGTATGTTGATGAAATCATGGAAAGGGATGAGCCAAGTAAAAATCTATTGCAGATGATAGCCGGGCATTGCCTGTCCGGTTCAACGAAGTTTGAATGTTTCTTTATGCTGTACGGAAAGAATACGAGGAACGGCAAGGGAACATTTAACAGCACTATGATGAAAATGCATGGGGATTATGCACAGGCACTAAACCCGGAATCCCTGTCAGTGAAAAGTTTCTACAATAACAGCGAAGCACCGAATGAAGCGATTGCCAGCCTTGCAGGGGTACGCTATGTATGCGTATCGGAGCCGGGAGAGAATTTAGTGTTAAATTCTGATTTGGTAAAGACGCTGACAGGCGGTGACCCGGTAAGGGCAAGGTTTTTAAAGCAGCATTTCTTTACTTACATACCATGCTTTAAGATTGTGATTAATACTAACCATCTTCCCAAAATACTGGATGATACAGTATTTGAGAGTGACCGCCTTGTGCTGCTGAACTTCAATGTGCATTTTGACGCAGACAGCCGGGATAACACATTGAAAAAACAGTTCATTAAGCCGGAAAACCTAAGCGGAATATTTAACTGGTGCTATGAGGGATACAAGATGTTGGAGCGTTCGGGAACATTAAAAATGCCGGATAAGTCGAAGCTACTATTTGACAAGTACCGGGGAGAATGCGACATAGCGAAGCAATTCATATCAGAGGTTTTAATTCCGGTCGAGGGCGCAAAACTAAAATTTAAGTCTGTGTATGACGAATATAAGGACTGGGCAAGGGATAATGGGTATGGACAGTGTAGCAGAAAAACATTTAAAAACAAAATGGAAAAGCATGTTGAAATAAAAGATTATATCGGACAGGCTTGTATTTTCGGTTATGATTTTCAGAGTAATATGCAGATACCATTTGATTAGCAGATGGAAAATGGAAAAATGAGGGTGATTTTTAATTAAACTAAATTTTCTTAGGCTCGTGAGAGTTAATGAAAAAATGGGGTTAAAATCCCATATTCCATATTGGAGAAAGGAGAACACATGAACGAAGAATTATTAACCCGACTGGTGGAAGCATTGGAATCCATCAACAACAACCTGTCAGAGATTGCCGTATCGCTTGACAGCCTGGACAAGAATATTGACGGCTGCATATCGGTGAGCCAGAACGGCAAGAGCTGTTATCTCTGCATTTCGGGAGATGTTTACACAAATTGAAACGCCCCATAGGTACGCCAATACCTACAGGGCAGGTGACCCGAAAACTACGCAAATTAGGGTATGTGGGTAGTATAACATTCCCTCTGCTCGGAGTAAAGAGAGGAAAAAGAAAATGATTATTAAAAAATGCACATTCGATCAGTTGCCGTCTGCTATGCAGATGCACGTTCTGTATTGTGAAAAGATTACAGTAGCAGAGTACCGGCTTGCAATATGGAGCAACAAAGACACGCTTTACTATAACAATCTGCCTAAAAAAGAGGTTGAGCGGTTCATATTACTAATTGAAAGTGACAAGAAATTCATAAATAACAGGACTATGGACAGTATTTACAAAAAGTACGGCTGGGCGGTTTATAACGAGATTCATGAGGCGCACAGCGCATACTTGAAAAAGGGGCGTGAAAAAGTCGCTGAACGGATAGCGCAGGAGTATTTCCCGATTATCGAAAAAGCCATGAATAAACCGTCAATCCCTTATTGTAATGAACTGCTGAAAGCTATGTCACATTTAGCGGATAAAGGACGTTTCAAGTTTAAAGAATGGAGTACAGACCAAGCATACATCTACTTTATGGGCTATCTGCTGGGAAGTGGAAAGCTGGAATGGGAGGAACAGTTATTATGAACAATGCGGAATCAAAAACAGGGGAAACCATAACGGCATACCGGGAAAAAATCATTCGCAGAATAAATGACATTGATAACATGGACTTCTTAAGGTTTATCAATAATCTGCTGGATGCCTTTAAAAGAAAGTGGGGGATATGATATGAATTACAAAGAGCTGATTATCAGACTTTTAGACAAAATCGACAACAAAAGGTTTCTGAAAGCTATTTACATTTCAGTTCGTGATTATGTAAAAGAAAGTGAGGGTGCGGCATGAGTGAAGAACAATTCTATAAGGATGGCATTTCTAAAATGTTATCCACAATCCGCAATACGGAATGGCTTAAGGCAATTTATTCATTTGTAAATGTATTTGCAGAAGATAAGGAGGATTGACAATGAAGGACGAAAGAGGATTTAAAGAGGTGATCCATTCGGTTGAGAGATCGGAGAAGGACAAAGACAAGTTCTGCAGGGCAGCCCGGATTGAGAGGCAGCCCATAAGCGACGCAAGGCTTACCGCCCTGCTCAATTACGCAGTGGGCACTCTTGCTATGGTGATGGGATTTGCGGCGCTGTACATGATCATTTATTTCATGGGTACCGCAGGCAGGTAAACTTTCAAGGAGGCATGGAAGATGGCAAAGGTGACACTTGGAACGTGGACGGATAAAAACGAGAAGTTTACGAAGAAGATCAGGGCGAAACGGATCGAGGAGGGCGTGGAGATAGATATTCTTGCCAAGAAAGCGGGGATTAAGAAGTCAACATACTTCAGCCATGTCAGAAACCCGGAAAGGATTACGCTCATGGAACTCAGAGCCTATTGCAATACGTTGAAAATTCCGGCGGAGAGTCTTATCTCCGCGGTGTATGAGGGAGGTGACTAAGGCATGTACATACACGGCTTTATTGACGGCGCTCTGGTGACGTTTGTGCTGGGGATGGCGGCGCTGATTACAGCGGCAGTCGTTTATTCCAGAAAAAAGAAGTGATTACAGACAGGACGGGTGGCGGTATAGGCTGCCCGTTTCCTGTGCGGGGAATTTTCTGCTTAAACTTGGTACAACGGTTACATCAGAATGTTGGATAATGGAGAGAGGAGAGAAAGAAAAGGACTCGAGGAGTGTTGCAGATGGCAAAGAGCACAATCACAGAGTGGGAAGAAGCAGACAAACTCTTGTTGTTGGAGGCGTGGGCGCGGGATGGCCTGACGGATGAACAGATCGCCGGGAACATGGGTATTACGGTGCGGTCGCTCTATAACTGGAAAAAGAGAAGTATTCCGATTTTTCAGTCCTTAAAGACCGGGAAAGAAGTTGCAGATATCGAGGTGGAGAACGCCCTGCGAAAGAAAGCACTTGGATTCCGGGAGACGGAGCAGGCGGTCACCACCCGCAGGACTGTTGAGTATGCGAACGGCAAGCGGGTGCGGGAAGTGTCTGAGCCAGTCGTGACGGAGGTGGAAAGGTATTACCCGCCGGATACCACGGCACAGATTTTCTGGCTGAAAAACAGGAAACCCGGACAGTGGAGGGACAAGAGGGAACAGGATATAGACGTGACGGAGGCAGTGAAGATCGTTGACAGCATCGGAGACAGTGATTGACTTTGGAAAACTGATAGCCCCGGTATTTTACCCGGTACACCGTGATATTACAAAGGGCGGTCATACCTATTATGACTTGTACGGCGGCAGGGGCGGCTTGAAGTCCTCATTTATTTCATTGGAGATCGTTCTCGGGATGATGAAGGACAGGCAGGCAAATGCGGTCATATTCCGCAAGTATGCGGTGACGCTCCGGGAAACCGTCTACGGGCAGATACTCTGGGCGATTGAAGCACTGGGTGTTTCCCATCTATGGGAGGCGGGGGGTAAACCCCATGCAATGTACTTACCGCCCTACCGGGCAGAAGATCATCTTCCGGGGGCTGGACAAGGCGAAGAAAACGAAGTCTCTGAAAGCCAGCCACGGATATTTTAAGTACCTCTGGTTTGAGGAGCTGGACGAGTTTGCCGGGATGGAAGAAATCCGAACCGTTCAGCAGTCTGTTCTCCGTGGCGGGGAGCAGTTCGTTGTGTTTAAGAGCTTCAACCCGCCGATCAGTGTCGGTAACTGGGCAAATCAGTATATCAACGAGCCGAGAGCCAATGCCCTGCGGCATAAGAGCAGTTATCTGGATGCGCCGCCGGAATGGCTGGGGCAGCAGTTCCTTGATGATGCGGAGCACTTGAAGGAGGTCAACGAGAGGGCATATCGGCATGAATATTTAGGCGAGCCGGTCGGAACGGGAGGACAGGTATTTGAGTTTCTGGAAATCCGTACGATCACGGATGAGGAGATGCAGCAGTTTGACCGCATTTATCAGGGAATCGATTTCGGGTGGATGCCTGATCCGATGGCGTTTATCAGGTGCTCTTACAGATCGAACCATGAAAAGGTATATCTTTTGGATGAGTATGTGGGTCGGAAAATCAGTAATGAGGATCTGGCAAAGGAGATTAAGCGGCGGCATTATGATGATTACTTTATCATGTGTGATTCAGCAGAGCCAAAGTCAATATTTGACCTGCGGTTTAGGGATGTGTGGGCGCAAGCCGTCAATAAGCGACCCGGAAGCGTGGAATATGGCATGAAGTGGCTACAGCGCCGGACGATTGTCATTGATCCGGCAAGGACACCCTGCGCGTATAAGGAGATTATCGAATACGAATACGACCGGGATAAAGACGGGAATCTGTTACCTGGTTATCCCGACAAGAACAATCACTGTATTGATGCGCTTAGGTATTCACTGAGCAGAATTATGAACTCATGGGAAACTTCGGCATAGCAGAAAGGGGAAACAAAAAGTATGGATTATTTGAAAGTAAGGTGTTTCCATTGTAAAGGGGAATTTGAGTTATACAACCGCAATATGAATTACGATGATAAGCCGCCAAGATGCCCGCATTGCCTGAAAAAGATGGATAAGACCCAGTGGGAGCGGCTGATTAATGCTTATTATACCTTCGCGGAGGTCAATAAGAATTTCAGAAAATACCACGAGGACAGGGGAGAACCGCTGTTTCAGGTGGAGCTTCGGAGTTACTTTGTGAAGCCGGAAAAGATTGTGATAGATTAAAAATGGAGGAGCAGATAATGGACAAAAAAGTATTTGGGATGAAGGTGGATGAACACCTTTATAAAAAATACAACTTTGATGAGAAAACAGGAATGACCAGACTGTATATGGTTAACGGAAAAGAAATGCCCCTTTTTGCAACTGAGTTTTATGCTACCTCAGCAGTATATGCGGAGGAATCCCCGGAGATGGTGGAGGCGGCAAGGAAAATTATGGAGAAGGTGCAAAGAGAAATTGTTGATTACTATGCGGTTAAAGAGGGCAGAAAGGAGCACACAGCTATGAAGCATGACACATTCGATGGATATTTAAGGGATTTGCAGAAAATTCATGCCAAGACAGCACCTGAGCGGAGGGCGCTCAAGGAAAAGATGGATGCGGCACAGAAACGCTGGGAGGAAGACCAGCGGGAGTTCAAAGGGGACGAACATTATCTGGCGCGGGAGAAGGTGTGTTATCTGGATGCGCAGGAGGAGTATAAGGAGAGTGTGGCAGAACTGCAGCGGCGGACGAAGGAGGAGATACAGGCGGTGCAGGCAGAGTATGAGAAGCATGTGACTGACTTCTATTCTGCCAATGGGAACCGTCTGGATGAGGCGGCAGTGCGGCTGTTAAATTCCGGGATTAAACTGACAGACACAGAGATTGACAACATGGTGAGTCAGAACACGGGAAACCCGACGATGCTCCGGCTGATTTCGGATCACTGTGAGAAGATGGGGATTGAGAATAAAAATGCCAGAGTATACGGAAGCCTTGCAAGGAAAGCCGGCGCGGACGAGAGGGAGGCATTTAAGGTGATTGCGGATATGGTGGAAAAGGCGGTCAGTGAAAATGAGGTGACTGCGGATATCTGGTCGAAGCCGGAATCCCATTTCCAGAGACTCAGCGACCAGCAGATCGGCGCTATGGGCGAATTCTTTGTGCGCCCTGCGGATAAGGAAGCAGAAACGGCAGAATAACTTGGTACAACGGCCGCCCTCCAATGTCGGATAATAGAGACAGGAAAGGAATAAAGGGAGATTGGAGGGCGGGAAATATGTCGGAAAAACTTTCATTGCAGGCACAGGAAACGCGGAGGGATTATAAAAGGCGGTACCGGGCAAAGAACCGGGAGAAGATCAACAGGCAGCAGAGGGAATGGCGAGCGGACAACGGCGACAAGGTACGGCAGTACAACAGGCGGTATTGGGAGAGCAGGGCACAGCGGGAGAACGCCAGAGCCTCTTATGCAGATTATGGTATCACGCCGGAGAGACAGAGGGAACAGGCGGGGATTGCAAGGGATGACAGATATGCCAACATAGTCTTAGAGGCTGCTATGAAAGCAGACAGGCTTGCTGCCGGGCATATCATACTTTCAGTGACGGAAGGACGCTCTTATGACCATCTGGAGTATGATGAAAGGCTTGGGCGCTGCCCGCTGGGAAGGACGGATTTCTATGGTGCAAGGCGGCTGTTCTTCCATTATCTGGACTGTGCCCTTAAGGCACGGCAGGAAACAGAAAATAACATTCCAATCAAGGAAAAGAAAGGATGAAAAAATGGAAACAGAAAAAATGATTACAAGTGAAGTGGGCACTTTAAGGCTTGAGGTGAACGACGACGGCGAGTACATAATGATATCTGCGGATGATGCGACCATGTTCGACCGTTTCGCGGCGGGTATCCGGCACATTGTGGAGCTGTCCGACGGGACGGCAAAAAAGGTGGAAGAGGTCGAAAAGCAGTACGAGGGACAGGCGGGCTTTGATGCGGACATGGAAAAGGTTGCTGCTATTGCAGGAATAAACGTGGAGTTTTCCAAGGAGGCAGTAAGGACGGTGGACAGTATCTTCGGGGAAGACACGGTAAAGAAGGTATTCCGTGACACATACAACCACATCCCTGATTTCCTGCCGTCGGTCAATCTGATCACCGATTTTTTTGAACAGGTCACACCTTACATGGAAAAGCTGTTCAACCGCAAGCTGGAGGCGCAGGAAAAGGCGGGTAAGGTACGCATGGCCAAATACCAGCCGCAGGATCATAAAAAGCCGGCTCGGAGGAGGTAAATGGCTGTGACGGATTGGAGCCAGCGGAAGGATGCGGAGATCGGGCGGGCAGTCTCAGAAGTTATCTCCCACGGCAATAACGCAGAGGTGAAGCGGGACAGGGAGGGCGATATCATTATTCTGGAAGTGAGGAAGAAGATTATAAAGAGAATAAAGGGCTTATGAACGGGCATAAGTGGACGGCAAAGTGGTGCCAATGGATACGGGAGACTGTATCTGTTGGCATCTTTTTTGTTTTTGGGGTGATGTTATGGCACAGTATGACGGCAGTATCAGAATCAATACGGCAATCGAGACAAAGGGGCTTAAGCGGGATATTGCCGCATTAAAGGGAAAAATGAAGGAACTTGGTTCCGGCATCGGGCAGGGCATGGCGGGCGTGGCAGGAAAGATAACCGCCGTGGAGAACAGTATCAAAAAGCTGGCTTCCGGGATGCGGCGGGAAGTGTCCGGCATGAAAAGTAGCGTGGACGGGCTGTCCGGCTCATTTAAGCGGTTAGGCGCGACAATCGCGTCTGCTTTTGCTGTCCGTAAGATTGCGGGAATCGCGGGAACCATGACGGAGTTAGGCTCCGACCTTGAGGAAGTACAGAACGTGGTGGACGTTACCTTCACTACCATGTCGGACAAGATAAATGAGTTTGCCGTAAACGCTGCGAAGTCTGCGGGTCTGTCGGAGACTATGGCGAAGCGGTATGCTGGTACGTTCGGAGCAATGTCCAAGTCCTTCGGATTTACGGAGGATGCGGCATACCAGATGTCAACCGCTCTGACGCAGTTATCTGGCGACGTGGCGTCCTTTTACAACATCACGCAGGATGAAGCCTATACGAAGCTAAAGTCTGTATTCACGGGCGAGACGGAGACCTTGAAAGACCTCGGCGTGGTCATGACGGAGAATGCTCTTAATTCCTACGCAATGGCAAAGGGGATCGGGAAAACCGTGAGCAAGATGACAGAGCAGCAGAAGGTGGCGCTTCGGTACCAGTTTGTCTTAGAGAAGCTTTCTGGCGCTTTCGGCGACTTTATCCGCACGCAGGACAGCTGGGCGAACCAGACAAGGATTCTAAAATTACAGATTGAGAGCCTAAAGGCAACCATTGGACAAGGCCTTATCAATGTGTTTTCCCCGCTCCTAAAGATGATCAACACCCTTTTGGAGAAGCTGAGAACCGTTGCGAATGCTTTTAAATCGTTTACTGAGTCCTTTGCCGGAAAGAAAACGGGAAATGCGGACGCTGACTATAAAAAGTATGCGGATTCTGCGGGAAATCTGGCCGGTTCTCTGGAAGATGTATCGGAGTCGGCACAGGATGCGGAAAAGTCATTAAAAGGATATCTTTCCCCTCTGGATGAGATCAATAAGTACGAAACCGGGAAGGGAGACGGGCTTCTTTCTGGGTTTGAAGATATCGACTTCGGGGAGCTGGGCGATATCAACATGGATGTGACAATTACGCCTGACCTTGACGAATCCGCGCTCTCCAAGAAGATCGCCGCCATGGCAAAAAAGGTTAAAAGCGTTCTGGAAAGGCTGTTCCGACCGCTTAAAGAGGCGTGGGACCGTGAGGGAAAGTCCGTCATGGACTCCTGGAAACGCGCGCTGGATGAAGTCTGGAAGTTGGTCAAGGACATAGGCAGGGACTTCCTTGATGTGTGGAATCAGGAACAAACCATAAAGATTCTACAGAACATACTTGGCATTTTTTCCAATATCGGGCGTACCGTGGAAAACCTCGCCCACAATTTCCGCAAGGCATGGAATGAGAACGACCGTGGTAAAAAGATTCTGGAGAATATCCGGGATATCACAGGAAAGATAGTCGAAAACATAAAAGCGGCATCCGACAAGACCGTGGAGTGGGCGGAAAAACTGGATTTTGGTCCACTTCTGGAATCCTTTGAAAAATACACCAAGTCACTGATTCCGCTGGCTGACGCACTAAGTGGCGTGTTGTCTGACTTTTACACAAAGGTCCTTCTTCCACTTGGGACGTGGACGATTGAAAAGGGACTGCCGGAACTGCTTGACGTACTGACAAAGTTTAACGAGAAGGTGGATTGGGAATCGCTGCGCAAAAATCTGGCGGAGTTCTGGGACCATCTGGAACCCTTTGCGGAGACGGTCGGTGAAGGTCTGATCCTCTTTATAGAGCGTGTTTCGGATGCGCTTGCCGACTTCCTAAACAGCCAAGAGTTTAAGGATTTTCTGGTAACGGTGGAAAACTGGATGGATTCTGTCACGCCGGAGGATGTGGCGGACGCGCTGGAACTGACAGCGAAATCTTTGATTGCCCTTAAGCTGGCGCTGTTGGGTTACAGTGCGGTCAAGGGGATTACTGGTATTTTTTCCACGATTAAGTCTTTCCTTGCGATATTCGGAATCGGCGGGAGCGCCGCCACAGCAGCAGCGACCATGGATACCGTGTCCACTGCGGCAACGGGCCTTTCCACGGCAATGACCGGGCTTGCCGCCACAGCCGCGGTTGTGGGTTCGTACAAACTCCTTACGGGGCATCTGGAGGAATTATTTGGCGCGTTCGGCAGGAGCGCCGACCAAGGGAAAAGGCTGGAGGAGAGGTATGAGGGGCTTGACGGGGCGGCGCGGTTCGCAAAAGATGGTGTGGACACGCTCAAGAACGGCATAGAAGGGTACGGCTTTGCGGCGGATAACTGCGTGGGTACCGGCGTTGCCCTTGAAAAGGCAATGGAAGATATCGGAAACGGCGCGATCCTTACCGACGAACACATGGCACAGCTGCAGAGCCGGTTCAGCCTTACGGATGAAGACATGGAAATGCTAAGGCAGCACATGCTTGACTGTAACCCGCTTCTGCGTGAGATCGCCGATAACCTTGGGTTTGAAGATGCTTCGCCGGAAACGTTGCAGGATATCGCGGAAGGCTTTTCTATGATTGCAAACGGAGTGGAGCCGCTCCCGGATGATCTGGCAGGAATGACAACTGAGGCGGGTAACTTCATACAGGCTGTCATGGATGGCAGCAATCCTATGGATGTATATGGGGAAAAACTTGCCAATATCGGTGCAATTTCGGACAATACAAGCGAGTCTTTAAATAAAACCGGGAGAAGCATATCTGAGGGTGTTACCAAAGGAATGGAAGAGGCGGATGTTGAAACAGCGTCACAGGGACTCTTTGGCCGTATTGTCGGGAAGATAAAAGAACTTTTCGGGATTCACTCCCCGTCTACCGTAATGGCAGAAATTGGCGGATATCTTATTGAAGGACTGAAAAGCGGCATACTTGGCGGTTGGGATTCGCTGAAGGAAACAGTCGGAACAATTGCGACCGGCATTACGGAAAAGTTTAAGTCAATCCTTGGAATACATAGTCCGTCCACCGTCATGGACGAGAACGGTGTTTACATCATGGAGGGGCTTGAAAACGGGATAGGTGGGAGCGTTTACGGGATAACAGAAATTTTCAGTCATTTAAGCCAGTCCATAGTAAACATCATGACATCCTTAAACCAGACAATCGGTGGACTTTCCGCAGAAATGGGGCGGACAATGTCGGAACAGTGGAAGCAGATGTCTGCAACCGTACAGGGCACTCTTAAAGAGACTTATGAAATGTCCTCATCCGTAATGAAAAGTATGGGAGAGACGTTAGCATCCGTTATGGGAAAGGCAAGCCAGACGTGGGGAAGCGGGTGGAGGCAGATGGGCGAGATCACGGCTGATATCTGCAGAAATATCGAGAGTACCGTATCAGGCATGGTTTCCAGTGTCCGTGGTATGCTGTCAGAAATATCACAGACTATTGAGTCGACGAAAGTAGCGGCGGCTTCTGTAAGCGTGGGTAGTTCTGGCCAGAGCTATTCCGCCATGCCGCGTGCCGTGAGCCTTGCACGGGCCATCCAGACGCCTTCCGCGCCTTATGTCCATCCTGCTTTTGCGAAGCTGTCAAACATCGAGATACCAAAGCTGGCGACGGGCGCCGTTCTTCCGGCAAACAGGGAGTTCCTTGCGCTGGTGGGCGACCAGAAACACGGGACGAATGTGGAGGCGCCGCTTGACACGATCAGACAGGCAAGCGAAGAAGCGGTTCTGAATGTCCTGTCAAAGCTCGGGATAACCGGCGGCTTGGGGAATAACAGCCAGACCATGGTTGCCAAGCTGTATCTGGACGGGCATCAAGTGACAGAAGCTGTGATTAAAGACGGAATGGTGCAGCAGATGGCGACGGGGAACAATCCGTTTTTATTGGGAACCATATGAGGCTTTATCGGAGAAAATCCATTGCTGTAATCCTTAATAAATGGTATGATTGCTTTAATAAAAGTAAAGATTCCATGATGTGTATTTGGTATATTTACGACAAGAGTTTATGGGAAAATCCGATAAAATGAGTGACTGATTCGTGTTGCATTTCATGTTGCATAGTCATATGTAATAGTATATTTCTCGGTGCATTTCGGTAGTTTAATCTACTAGGATATATTTGCGACATCAGTGTTTATGCGGCTTCAAGGGAATACGCCATTTTCAATATGTTCTTTGTTCGGGTTCAAGTCCCCCTCTCGCTATTTAATAACACCGCAGAAATGCGGTGTTTTATTTTTCTGTATTGAAATTTGTGTCGCATGATCTTGGAAGTGCAAAGAATTGACTGCTGAGCCAGAAGGATTTTGAAGCGCCTCAAATAGACTATGACAAGTGTATCGGCTGTGGCAAATGTTCAAAGCTTTGCCCGAAAAAGGCATTGGTGCTGTAAAAGGCGTGACATTGCAATGTTAATTTGCGTTGCTTGCCGCAACGGGGGTTCCTCCGTATAATGACGTTGAGACGATGAAAGGAGGGCATTCCTGATGCTAAACGAAAACATCAAAGCAATCAGAAAATCCAAAGGACTGTCGCAGGAGGAGCTTGCAATCAGGTTGAATGTGGTGAGACAAACAATCTCTAAATGGGAACAGGGTTTGTCAGTTCCGGATGCGGATATGCTGATTTCCATATCAGAGGTATTTGAAACATCCGTAAGCACACTGCTGGGAGAAAACGTTGCTGAAACGAAGGCTGATGACCTGAGAGTGATATCCGAGAAACTTGAGGTTATAAACATACAGCTTGCGTATGGGAAAGCAGCGAGACAAAGGGCGGTCCATTGGCTTTTTATCTCGTTGTGTGCGGTTATAGTGGCTGTTTTTACAGTCCTGATAGTGTTAAACAGTCCTTATTTGAGCTGGGATTATAGTGATGCTGAAACGGCAGTTGCCGGAGCAATGCTTCACGCATTTGAGTGGCTGTTTGTTCGGACGGCGCCGTTTGCCCTGATGGGAGCGGTTATCGGCGCTTGCTTAACTCGGAAGAAAGTGTGAAACCATCTGACTTTTCGGGGAACGGTTCTTATTTATTTTATAAATTCCCCTTTCCTGGGAAGCAGGGGAATGAAAAGTAAAAACGGCAGATAAGGGTTCAGAGGAGAAAATATTGGTAAATAACTGATGCAGAAAATTATCATGGATGCAATAGAAATCGGTTATTCCCATATGCTGTTGGATACGCTTCCTTGTGTAAAGCCTGATGATAACAGCAGAGCGGTATCTGAAATGGAAAACAATGCCGTGGGGCAGGAGCAGGAGGAACAGTTACAGAATAAGATTTTTTACCTGACGAAAGCCCCGAACTTTACCCTCAAGGAGGTTTTCAGGAAAGAGTATACTGTCAACGATAATCCGGAGTCTCGGGAAGCGTCTCCGATCTGTGATTTACACCAGCTTATGGGAGATCTCCATTCGTTTTTGCCGGGAATATCGCTGCTTTTTATATTGAAGACGACGGGAAAGAAATCATGGACCGGGTGAATCTGAATACCGGGGAAGTGATGACCTTTGAGGCGCCGGATGCGATATACTCGGGCGGATATCCTTGTTGTGTCGTTGCTTTTTTGGATGAAGACAGTTTGCTGTATGTAAATTATCATAAGGAAGAGGGGAAGAACAAAAATGTGTTTGAGATATATCATCCGTCTTCCGGGGAGCGGCAGGATCTGGAAGTGGAAGGGAAAAGGGAGTGGGGCTGAGTGTGCTTGATATTGACGGACATATGGCTTGGCCGGTCAGATATCTAAAATGGGAAAACTAAAAAGGAGTATTGGCATGATTAATAAACTGCATGTTGAAATGATAAAGTTATACAGCAAGGATGTAAAAAGGATACAGCATTTCTGCAAGGTTCACAGCTATGCAAAGCTGATTGGCGAAATGGAGCAGGTGGACGCGGACACTCTGTTTATTCTGGAAGCGGCGGCGCTGACCCATGATATAGGCATTCATATCTGCGAGGAAAAATACGGCGAATGCAATGGAAAACTACAGGAAAAGGAGGGTCCTGCCATTGCGAAGGAGCTTTTGGAGAGGCTGCATTTTGAGGAGCGTGTGTCTAAGCGGGTACAGTACCTGATTGCCCATCATCATACATATGACGCCATAGACGGTAATGATTATCAGATACTGGTGGAGGCGGATTTTCTCGTCAATTTATATGAGGACGGCCTGTCAGGTGAGGCGGCTGCCAATGCGTATGAGAAAATTTTCAGAACCAATTCGGGGAGGCGCATATGCAGGGAAATGTTTGATTTTCCTTTGGAATCAATGCAGAACTGCCGCAGAGTAACTGGCGGTATGGAAGTAACATTAAGCAGGGCGCAGGTCGAGGATGCCAGGGAAATACACGCCATGCAGGTGGAATCGTTCAAGGAACTGTTAGAGAAATATCAGGATTTTGATACCAGTCCTGCAAGCGAAAGCTGGGATAAAGTGGAGGAGCGCCTGAAACAGGATTTTACTTATTACTATTTTGTCTGTGCCGGACAGCAGAAGGTTGGAGCTGTCCGCGTTATCGACAAAAAAGAAGCCGGAAAAAACAAGAGAATTTCACCGTTATTTATATTGCCGGAATTTCAGGGAAAAGGCATTGCGCAGAAAGCGATTCGATTATGCGAAGAAATGCATGGAAACGAAAACTGGGAACTGGACACCATTTTGCAGGAGCAGGGGAATTGCCATTTGTACGAGAAAATGGGGTATCGGCAGACTGGCAGGATGGAAGCCGTTAACGAAAGGATGACATTGGTATTTTATAAAAAAAATATTCATTCACGGTACGGGACACAGGGCGGAGAGCTGGAATGAGACGATTGCCCGTATGGAGCAGAATCAGGATATTCTTTGTCCCGACCTGCCGTCTCTTCTCGAAGGAAAAGAAGCGACATGGACTAACCTATACGATTCCTTTGTCAGATACTGCGAAGGGATCGACGGGCGGATTGAACTGTGCGGTCTTTCTCTGGGAGGCATAGTAGCGTTACAGTATGCGCTGGATTTCCCGGACAGGACAGAGTCGCTGGTATTGATCGGAACGCCCCATAAAATGTCAAAAGTAATGCTTGGCATTCAAAATGTCATTTTCGGCTTTTCCTGCAATCTCTTTTCGAGAATATGACGTTTGATAAAAAGGATACTTTTATGCTGGTCAATTCCATGAAAGATTTGGATTTCAGGAACCGGGTGCAAAGCGTGAAATGCCCTGCGCTGATTATTTGCGGGAAAAGGACGGCGCGAATTTGAAATCGACGCGCTATTTCCAGGAAAATATGGAAAAGGCAAAAATGGAAATTCTGAAAAATACCGGCCATATCGTAAATGAGGAAAATCCCGGCAAAAAAGCAGACTGGCAAAGCTTTGCCAATCTGCTGATAAAAACAAAAAACTTATATGCCTGTTCTGCCAAATCCATATGACCGGGAATTACCCCTTCGCGGCCTCCATCAGGAGCCTGACGCTCAGGTCGATCCCCAGCCTTCCGGCGTTTAAATACATTTCATAGTGCTTCGGATCGTCCCAATCCTGACCGGTAATGGAATTATAAAAATTCCGCCTTCTTTTATCGTTCTTCTTCAGGGCGCTTTCCGCATCCGCCTTTTGGATGCCTTCCCGTTCGATGGCCCGTTGCAGTCTCTTTTCATGGTCCGCATAGATAAATACCTGCAGGCTGTTTTCGTGTTTTCTCAGAATATACCCGGAGGCTCTTCCTACAATCACGCAATTGCCTTCTTCGGCGGCTTTTTCAATAATGTTTTTCTCTTCCAGAAAAAGCTTATCCGCCAGAGGCAGATCTTTATTTCCCGCTAACCCGCCGAGAGGCGTTTTGGAGAGGTTCATCAGGATATTGCCCGAACTGCTTTCCTCAAGGGCTTCAATCTTAAAAAACGGTATATCAAGCTTTTGTGCTGCTTCCAACAGGATGTTCCGGTCATACAGTTTATATCCCATCGCATCCGCCAGCTTTTTTCCGATCTCGTGTCCCCCGCTGGCATAACGTCGTTCGATTGTGATGATGTTATACATAATACGTCCCCCTTTCTGTATTCTTCTGTCTTCCTATTATATTTATTATAAACAATCTGCCGGCATATCTCAATTTTTTTGTGAGAATTTCCAACAGATTTTTCAGCTTTTTCAGACAAAGTGTGGTATTATGAGTATAGTTTGTGAAAATTTCATGTGTTTTGCGGCGGATAACATTTCAGGAAGGCAGGAGGAATGGCAGATGGCGGAACCTTATTTGGTGGTAGTTGACATGCAGAATGATTTTGTGGACGGCTCTCTGGGCACAAAGGAGGCCCAGGGGATAGTCTCCAAAACGGTGGAGAAGGCGTCGGGGTTTCCGGGGAAGGTTCTTTTTACACAGGACACCCACGGGGCGGACTATCTGAATACGCAGGAAGGGAAAATGCTGCCGGTGGAGCATTGTATAAAGGAGAGCGAGGGCTGGCGGATTATTCCGCAGTTAAAAGCGGTTTGGGAGAACGGGAAGTGTCCTGTCTTTGAGAAGGATACGTTCGGGAGTGTGGAGCTGGCCCGGTTTTTGCAGCGAAAATACCAGGAAAATGAAGTGGAGTCCGTAGAACTTGTGGGCCTTTGCACGGATATCTGCGTTATCAGCAACGCGCTTTTGCTAAAGGCTTACATGCCGCAGCTTCCCGTGTTTGTGGACGCTTCCTGTTGCGCCGGGGTATCGCCCGAAAAACATGAGGCGGCGCTTGCGACGATGGAAAGCTGTCAGATTATCCTGAAAAACCGGGAGGAAAAGCAATGACGCAATTTGACAAAAGAAATATCAGCATGATGATGGATCTGTATGAGCTGACGATGGCAAACGGCTACTTTGCCAATGAGAAGGAGCCGCGAAAAGTTGTGTTCGACGTGTTTTACCGAAAGAATCCCGAGGACGGCGGCTACGCAATCTTTGCGGGGCTGGAGCAGGTTATTGCCTATGTGGAAAATCTGCATTTTGACAGGGAGGATATCGATTATTTTCGTTCCCTGAACCAGTTTTCGGAAGAATTTCTGGAATATCTCAAAGATTTCCGCTTCACCGGGGATATTTATGCGTTTCCTGAGGGGACGATCATGTATCCCAACGAGCCGGTTATTACGGTGCTGGCGCCGTTAATTGACGCACAGTTAGTGGAAACGGCCATTCTTGCGCAGATCAACCACCAGTCGCTGATCGCCACAAAAGCCAGCCGGATCGTGCGGGCGGCGCAGGGCAGGGCGGTTTCTGATTTTGGAGCGAGGCGGGCCCACAATATGGACGCTGCCGTTTACGGCGCAAGGGCGGCTTATATCGGCGGGGCTTCAGGCACGGCCACCGTTATGGCGGGACAGGAATTTGGGATACCGGTCAACGGCACAATGGCCCACAGCTGGGTGATGTACTATAAGGACGAATACGAAGCGTTCAGGCGGTACGCGGAGGTCTACCCTGACAATGTGATGCTTCTGGTGGATACCTATGATGTGATTCACTCAGGCGTGCCGAATGCAATCCGCATTGCAAAGGAAGTGCTGGAGCCCGCAGGCAGGCGGCTTAAAGGAGTCCGTCTGGATTCAGGGGATCTGGCCTATCTGTCAAAGAAGGTGCGGAAAATGCTGGACGACGCGGGGCTTGCAGATTGCAAAATTGTGGTTTCCAACAGTCTTGATGAATACACGATTACCTCCATACTGAATCAGGGAGGGCGGATTGACAGCTTCGGCGTGGGGGAACGGCTGATTACAGCCAAGAGCGATCCCGTGTTTGGGGCGGTTTATAAAATTGCGGCGGTGGAAGAAAACGAATCCTTTGTTCCCAGAATTAAGGTGTCGGAGACGGTGGAAAAAATTACCAATCCGGGTCTGAAACAGGTATATCGGATCTACTGCGAGGGCGGGCAGGCTGTGGCGGATCTGATTGCGGATGCAAAAGAAGCCGTGGACGTGAGCAGCCCTTACCGCTACGTTGATCCGGAGAAGCCGTGGAGAAACCGTTATTTTGAAAACTGTACGGCAAAAAAGCTGCAGATTCCTGTGGTAATAAATGGAAAACGAGTGGTAAAAAAACAGAGTGTCGGAGAGATTCAGGAATATGTGAAGCGGCAGCTGGAAACAGAAATATGGCCGGAAGAACAGCGGTTTGAGAATCCTCATAAGCATTATCTGGATATGAGCCCGTCTTATTATGAGATGAAAATGAATCTGTTAGATGAAATAAACAGACATTACTGATTTTATAATCTGAGGCGTAGAAACTCATTGAAATACCTGCACGCCTATGATACAATTCTAATAATGACCGGCTTTACCTGATGGCAGGATAACCGTACTTATGGCTATGTTACCATAAGAGGTAGGTCGGATTTTAATATCCGTAAACATAAGGGAGGACAAAATGCGCAGAAGTATTAAGATTATGGCGGGAATTCGGGTTGTGGCGGCATTGCTGGCAGTATTGCTGTTCAGTCTGCTGACAACCCAAAGTATTTTTAATTTGGAGGCCACGGAGGAGGAAAATGCTTCGGTGAATTTTCTTTTGCAGAGAGCGCAGATGGCGGAGGCGGCTCATTATAAGTGGTCTTCTAATTTAAGCAACGCGCTGTACAGCGGTTCAGAATTTACCGGCAGCACGGATCCCACGGGCTGCGTGCTGGGACAGTGGCTCTATGGCGAGGCGGGCACAGATGATAAAACCATTCTTGACTTGCGTAGTCAACTTGAACCTCTTCATAAGGAACTTCATGAGTCGGCAATTTATGTGCTTGAGCTGTATGCCGCAGACCCGGCGCAGGCGCAGGCTTACTATCAGGATACCATCATGAGTAATCTGGGAGTGCTGGTAGGGCTTCTGGAAGAGGTTGTGGAGCGCGGTACGGAATTAAACGAAGTAAGCATGGCGAATATGGAACAGACCATGTCGACTATGCATATCGTTACAGGCGTTGGGCTTATACTGACTTTGGTGTTCCTTCTGAGTCTGGTAATCTATATTATGAGTAAGGTTGTAAAGCCGATTCTGGTTATTACGAATAAGGCGAAGCCATTGCAGGAAGGCCGTATGAAGCTGGATATGCAATATAACGCGAAAGACGAGCTGGGAGATCTGTCCCGGACGTTACGACAGTCCATGGAGCAGACGCATCAGTATATAGAGGATATCAACCGTATGATGGAGGAGCTTTCCGCAGGCAATTTTGATGTATCCACTTCGGTGCCTTTTATCGGCGATTTCCAGTCCATAGCGGAATCCGTTGATAGCTTTACGGATTCGCTTTCCACAGTTATGGCGAATATCCGTGGGGTGGCGGATACGGTGTACGAACATGCGAGAACGCTTTCCAACGGCTCTCAGATGCTGGCCCAGGGCGCGACAGAACAGGCCGCTGCGGTGGAGGAGCTTTCCGCTACGCTGGATGAGCTTGCCAGAAGTGCGAAACAGAATATCCAGAAGTCTTCCGAGGTGCGGGAAAATGCGCACATTACAGGCGAACAGGTGAATCTGAGCAGTCAGCAGATGGAGCTGTTGGTGAACGCCATGTCGGATATCAGCACGACTTCGGAACAGATAGAGAATATTATTTCCACCATAGAAAACATTGCTTTCCAGACAAATATTCTGGCGCTTAACGCTTCTGTGGAGGCAAGCCGTGCAGGAGAGGCTGGGAAAGGTTTTGCCGTGGTGGCAAACGAAGTGCGTACTCTTGCCGCGAAGTCTGATCAGGCGGCTAAGGCGACGAAGGATCTGATTGAGAACTCCGTTCGGGCAACGACGAAGGGCAGCGCCATTGTGCAGGAGGTTTCCGAAAGCCTTCACAAGACGCTTACGCTTGTCACGCAGTCAAACAGCGCCATAGACGAGATTGCCGACGCGGTGCAGGAGGAAGCGGAAGCTGTGTCACAGGTTGCCGAGGGTCTTGGACAGATTGCCAGCGTGGTGCAGACCAATACCGCTAACAGCGAAGAGTCCGCGGCGGTCAGCGCAGAGCTGTTTGAGCAGGTAAACCAGATGAAGAACCAGACCAGTAATTTCCGTCTGAAACAGTGAGGAAAGATTGATGTCAGAAAAGAAGATACCATATAAGATTTATCTGGAAGAGGAGGAGATGCCGAGGCGGTGGTACAATGTCCGTGCCGATATGAAGAATAAGCCGGCGCCGCTTCTGAATCCGGGGACGTTAAAGCCCATGACCTTTGAGGAGCTTCGCAGCGTATTTTGCGACGAGCTTGTCAGGCAGGAGCTTAACGATACGGATGCCTATATTGACATTCCGCAGGAAATTCTGGATTTCTATAAGATGTACCGGCCGGCGCCGCTTGTGCGCGCTTACTGTCTGGAAAAGAAACTGGACACACCGGCCAAAATCTATTACAAATTTGAGGGAAATAATACCAGCGGCAGCCATAAGCTTAATTCCGCGATTGCGCAGGCATATTACGCGAAACAGCAGGGGCTTAAGGGCGTCACCACGGAAACCGGAGCGGGACAGTGGGGCACGGCGCTTTCCATGGCGTGTTCCTATTTTGATCTGGACTGTCATGTATATATGGTAAAGGTTTCCTATGAACAGAAGCCGTTTCGGCGTGAAGTGATGAGAACCTACGGCGCGCAGGTGACGCCGTCGCCCTCGGATACGACCGAAGTGGGCAGGAAGATCCTTTCGGAATTTCCGGGAACGGGAGGCAGTCTGGGATGCGCCATTTCCGAGGCGGTGGAGGCTGCCGGGAGTCGGGAAGGCTACCGTTATGTGCTGGGAAGCGTACTTTCACAGGTGCTTTTACACCAGTCCATTATCGGCGAGGAGACGAAGGCGGCTCTTAAAAAGTACAATATCAAACCGGATATGATTATTGGCTGCGCAGGGGGCGGTTCCAATCTGGGCGGTCTGATTTCGCCCTTTGTGGGAGAAAAGCTGCGCGGGGAGGCCGATTATCGGATCATTGCGGTGGAGCCGGCGTCCTGCCCGAGCCTGACAAGGGGAAAATATGTATATGATTTCTGCGATACGGGAAAAGTTTGCCCATTGGCTAAGATGTATACTTTGGGCAGCGGCTTTATGCCTGCGCCGAATCACGCCGGGGGCCTTCGGTATCACGGCATGAGCTCGGTGGTGTCGCAGTTGTATGATGACGGACTGATCGAGGCGACAAGCGTCGAGCAGACGGCGGTATTTAAGGCGGCGGAGGAGTTTGCCAGAGTGGAAGGCATTCTTCCGGCTCCGGAGAGCTCCCATGCCATCAAGGTGGCCATAGACGAGGCGGTGAAGTGCAGGGAGACCGGAGAGGAAAAGACCATTGTCTTTGGTCTGACAGGAACAGGTTATTTCGATATGGTAGCTTACGGCAAGTTCCACGATGGAGAAATGACGGATTATGTTCCTTCCGAAGAGGATCTGCAGAAGGGATTTGCGGGGCTTCCCGATGTTACGGTGTAATCATTGGCAATTAAAGATAGGAGACGGCGAATGAAAGTGTGCAAAAGAGGAATTACTAAAAATTGGAAAGGGCTTGCGGCTTTGCTCTTATTGACTGCATCAGTCATATTTTGCGGCAATCATGTGCAGGCAGCAGGCAGGCCGGTTTCGATCAGCTCCTGTCAGATTGCGGGAGGAAACGTAACCTGTACGTTAAGGGCGGACAGCGTAGTGTCAGGCGACGACGGGAAATACTATATTTACGCAAATGAGGTTTATCAGGACGGGCCGGTAGGCACGGTGGTGGCTACGGTGGACGCGGGTACGTCCGTGACGGCTGAGTTTCCGCTTAATTATAATACGGCGGATTCCAATTTAAGCCGGAAGTTTCTGGTGGCGGTAAAGCGTGGCGGCCAGATGATGCAGGTCAGCGACGAGCATTATATCACAAACCCGGAGGCCAATGCGGCGTATACCTCGACGCGTATGACCCGCGGCATTAAGGGGCTTTTGCCGGAGGTTTCGGCGATTGCCACCGGCGAGCTCAAAGATCTTGGGATACAGCAGGTGGTGTACAATCTCTATCTGGACGAGGTTTGCGCGGCACCCGGCGATTCGGGTACGGTTTCCTATGATTATAACGGACAGACCTATTATTTCAGCAATGGCAGGGTTACGCATTATGATCAGATGATCAAGGGCTTTAACGAGCAGGGAATACAGGTGACCATGGTGCTTTTAAACAGGGGCGGCACCGAGGGGTCTCAGGATCTGGTGCATCCGCTGGCAAGAGGCGGGGCAGAGTGCCCCAGCTATGCACTGAACGTGGAAGAGGATGGCGGCGTGCAGCATCTGAAAGCGGCGTGCGCCTTTTTGGGACAGCGGTATTCCGGGCAGACCGGACATGGTCAGATTGATAACTGGATTCTGGGCAATGAGGTCAATGCCAGGACCTCCTGGTGGTATATGGACTCCACGTCTTTGGATGTGAATGTGAGCGCCTATGTGAAGGCTTTCCGTATTTTTTATAATGAACTTAAGGCTATGAACGCCAACGTGCAGGTTTATAATTCCATTGATCAGGAGTGGGGACGCAAGTCCAATCCCGGAAGCTTTCTGGCAAAGGAGTATCTGGATCAGTTTAACTACTATATGAACCGGGAAGGGAATATTGACTGGGGGCTTTCCTATCATCCCTACAACTCGCCGCTCTATGACCCTTACGCCTGGAACGGACCGGCGGTATGGGTGAAGCAGAATGTTTCCACGCCTTATATCACGATGCAGAACATTGATGTGCTGATTGATTATATGCACCAGTCCAAGTTTTTAAATCCTGCGGGAGAGGTGCGCAGCATTTCTCTGGCGGAGATTGGCTTTACCTCCTATTTTGGAGAGGAAAAGCAGGAGGCGTCGGTGGCTTACGGCTATCTGAAAGCGGCAACCCTCCCGGATGTGGATGCGTTTATGCTTTTCCGACTGAAGGACGATGCCCATGAAATGGAAAGCAAGCTGAGTCTGGGTATCACAAATCTGGATGGCAGCCATAAACCTGCCTATGATATTTACAGGAGCTTGGGCACGGCGGACGAGGGCGCGGCCAAGGCGCGCGCGTCGGAAATTATCGGTATGGATATCGACGAGATGATCAGTAAGAACATTGTGTGGACCAGAGGCGGCGACGGCGTGGTGCAGTAAAGGCCGGACAGCAGCTGAAAGAAACCGGGTATCTTCCGTAAAAGGAAGGCACCCGGTTATTTTGTGTCTGCTCTAAATATCCAATTCAGGCGGGACGTCCAGTTCATGGGGAACGGGAGCCCCGTTTTTCTTTCTCTGACGGACGCATTCTGTCAACAGGTACTCTATCTGGCCATTCACAGATCGAAAATCATCTTCCGCCCAGTCTGCGATAGCGTTGTAGAGTTTTGCGGACAAACGCAGGGGAACTTGTTTCTTGCCGCCGTCCGCCATCTAGTAGAGGCTGCCGGAGTTGACAACGGGCTGGGCGTCCCGATTGCTGCACAGTACCACGAGAAGGTTGGATACCATGGCGGCTTTACGTTCTTCATCCAATTCCACGATTTGCTGTTCCGAAAGGCGGGCCAGCGCCATTTCCACCATGCCGACCGCGCCGTCCACGATCATTTTGCGGGCGTCGATTACGGCCGCAGCCTGCTGCCGCTGAAGCATGGCAGCGGCGATTTCGGGAGCGTAAGCAAGATAGGTGATCCGTGCTTCAATGACTTCGAGACCGGCTTTCTCCACTTTGTTCTGAATCTCTTTGCGGATTCTCTCGGCTACGATCTCGCTGGAACCCCGCAGGCTTCCCTCGTCCGCCTGTCCGTCTCCTGTGGTGTCCACATTTTCAGAAACGTCGTAGGGATAGAGGCGCACAATGTTTCTAAGAGCGCTGTCGCACTGGAGGGACAGATATTCCTTGTAGTTATCCACGTTGAATACAGCCTTGGCGGTGTCCGTCACCCGCCAAATCACGGCAATGCCGATTTCAATGGGATTGCCCAGACAATCGTTGATTTTCTGGCGACTGTTGTTCAGAGTCATGATTTTCAAGGATATTTTCTTGCTGCCGCCGACGTTTACCTGCGTGCTTGCGGCACGTGCGCCTGCGGACAGATGTAAGATACTGCCTGCCGTGCCGTCCACATCGCCGCTCTGCTTTAATTTCGTTTCGGCGGCGGGATTAATGGCGGAGCAGAAGGGATTTACCCAGTAGAAACCGTCCGCCTTCAAAGTCCCCATATATTTGCCGAACAGGGTCAGAACAAGCGCCTCCTGCGGCCGCAGCACCTTAAGGCCGCAGAAAGGAATCCAGCCCAGCAGGGCATAGACAAGGCCGCCAACAAAGAGGGCGATCGTAAGGGGGGTGCGCGTTCCGGAATCGCCAATTATGTTTCCGACGATGAGCGCCGCGATGGCTGCCGCATAGAGCAGCAGAAAAAGCAGCAGCATTGGCAGACCGTTTTTACTTTTGTTTAATACTTTTTCATCCATGATGTTTTCCTTTCTGTGTGGCAGATTTCCCGGCTGTCCGGCGTCGCCCGCAAGGCAATTTCTGACAGGGTGAAAGCTGCAATGATATTGTTGATATTTGCATGATATCATTTTGATATCAAAATGTCAATGAATAAAATAAAAAAAGCGCGGATAAAAACATCCGCGCCTTTTCCGTTATAATTTCTTCCCTGTCAGAAGCTCATATCCCTGCAAATACTTGTCGATGGTCTTTAGCACGATATCCTCAGGAAGCGTCCAGTCGTGCCCTTCGTTGGATTTCAGCCAGTCCCGTGCAAACTGTTTGTCGAAAGAGGGCTGTCCGTGCCCCGGCTCGTAGCCGTCGGCAGGCCAGAAACGGGAGCTGTCCGGGGTCAGCATTTCGTCGCCCAGTACGATATTGCCGTCTTCGTCCAATCCGAACTCGAACTTTGTGTCCGCAATAATGATGCCGCGGGTCAGGGCATAGGCGGCGCACTTTTTATAAAGGGCAATGGTGTAGTCCCGGAGCTTTTCAGCGTATTCCCTGCCTTTGCCGGGGAAACGCGCTTCCAGATAGTCCACGCTCTGTTCATAGGAGATGTTCTCGTCGTGATCGCCGATCTCCGCCTTGGTGGAAGGGGTATAGATGGGCTCCGGCAGCTTGTCGGATTCCCGCAGGCCTTCGGGGAGGGTAATGCCGCAGACTGTGCCGTTTTTCTGGTAGCTGGCCCAGCCGCTGCCCGTGATGTAGCCGCGGACAATACATTCTATGGGGAGCATGTTGAGTTTTTTGCAGAGCATGCTGTTGCCGTCGAACTTCTCCTGCCTGAAAAATTCAGGCATATCCTTCACGTCCACGGAAATCATGTGGTTTGGCAGGATATCGCCCGTCATATCAAACCAGAATTTTGACATCTGGGTCAGAACGGCGCCCTTTTTGGTTACCTGATTTTTCAGGATCACGTCAAAGCAGCTGATGCGGTCCGTGGCAACCATGATCAGGCTGTCGCCGTTATCATATATTTCGCGTACTTTTCCTTCTTTGATTGGTTTTAATGTCGTCATGGGTTCCTCCGTTTTTCTGTTGCAGCTTTTGGGACATACACTTTAAATTATACACATGTAACGGCGATTGACAAGGGGATTGATGGACAGGCGAAAAATTTCTTGTAAAATCTTCTGTATTTCAGTATAATTTTATCTATATGAAAGTGAGTCAATCACTTAAGAACAGAAGGAGAGTGAAAAGATGGAAGAAAACAAAAGTTTTAAGCCGTATATCCCGGCGGAGAAAATAACCCCGGAATTTACGGTGACGTCGATTGTCATGGGAATTATTCTTGCAATCGTGTTTGGTGCGGCTAACGCCTATCTTGGGCTTCGCGTGGGTATGACGGTATCCGCTTCGATTCCTGCGGCGGTAATTTCCATGGGTGTGATCCGCGTGATTATGAAGAAGAACTCCATATTGGAGAGCAATATGGTGCAGACCATCGGTTCTGCGGGCGAATCCCTTGCAGCCGGTGCAATTTTTACGATGCCTGCGCTTTTTCTCTGGGCGGAGGAAGGACTCTGCGGTATGCCGAGTCTTGTTGAGATTACGTTGATTGCGCTCTGCGGCGGTGTCCTTGGCGTGTTGTTCATGATTCCGCTTCGCAACGCGCTGATTGTAAAGGAACATGCGACTCTGCTTTACCCGGAAGGTACGGCCTGTGCGGACGTGCTTCTGGCCGGCGAAGAGGGCGGCTCCAATGCCTCCACCGTATTCAGCGGCATGGGGCTGGCGGCCATCTTTAAATTCCTCATAGATGGCGTTAAGGTGATTCCGGCGGATATTGCCGCAGCGTTTAAGTCCTTTAAGGGTGAGATCGGCGTGGAGGTCTATCCGGCGCTTCTCGGCGTAGGTTATATTGTAGGGCCCAGGATCGCTTCCTATATGTTTGTGGGTTCCCTGATCGGCTGGATGGTAATTATTCCCATGATCTGTCTGTTTGGCGCGGACACCTGGATGTATCCCGCGGAGGTAGGCACGACCATTGGCCAGCTTTATGCGGAGGGCGGCGCAAGCGCGCTCTGGGGCTCCTATGTGAGATACATCGGTGCGGGAGCCATCGCCACGGGCGGTATCATTTCCCTGATTAAGTCCATGCCTTTGATTGTGACAACCTTCCGGGATTCCATGAAGAGCATGAAGGGCAGCAAGAATACCAGCGACGCCAGAACGGCGCAGGATCTGCCCATGAGCGCGGTGCTGATCGGTATTGTGGCGATGATCGTGATTATCTGGCTTGTGCCGGCGATTCCCGTTAATATTCTGGGCGCAGTGCTTATCGTAGTATTCGGATTCTTCTTTGCAACGGTTTCCTCCCGTATGGTGGGCCTGATCGGAAGCTCCAACAACCCGGTTTCCGGTATGGCGATTGCGACTCTTCTTATTGCGACCATCACCATCAAGGCCACCGGCGACAGCGGCATTACGGGTATGATGGGAGCCATTGCCATCGGTTCCGTGATCTGTATTATCGCAGCTATCGCGGGCGATACGTCGCAGGATTTGAAGACGGGTTTCCTGCTTGGCGCAACGCCTAAGAAGCAGCAGATCGGCGAGCTTATCGGCGTGGTTGCCTCCGGACTTGCCATCGGCGGCGTGCTCTATCTTCTGAATGCGGCATGGGGCTATGGCGGCGCAGAAGTTCCCGCGCCTCAGGCGACTTTGATGAAGATGATTGTAGAGGGTATCATGGGCGGCGAGCTCCCGTGGACGCTTGTGTTTATCGGTGTATTTCTGGCGATTGGTCTGGAAATCCTGCGGATTCCCGTTATGCCTTTTGCCATCGGTCTGTATCTGCCGATTTATCTGAATGCCGGTATTATGGTCGGCGGTGTGGTTCGGATGTTCATGGATGGCAGAAAGAATGTGGATGCAAAGACGAAGGAGAAACAGTCGACGGACGGCACCCTGTACTGTGCAGGTATGATTGCGGGCGAAGGTCTGGTGGGTATCCTGTTAGCCATCCTTGCGGTGTGCGGCGTCAGCATGGATCTTTCGGGATCGCTTAACCTTGGCAATATCGGCGGCATTGGTCTGCTTGTGGTGATGGTTCTGTGCCTGTTAAGGTTCTCTCTGTGGAAGAAGAGTAAGAATTAATGAAAAAGAAAAAGCAGCAGAAAAACTATCTGGATCTGATTCCGATGCGGGACGCTGCGCTTGTATGGACCCGGGACGACGAGGGAATCGTCGTCCTGGAGGTGGAAAATACAGGCGCTTTTAATCGGATTGCGCAAAAGCTTTTTAAGCGTCCCAGGGTGACGAAGGTACACATGGAGAAGTACGGAAGCTTTCTGTGGCCGCTCATTGACGGTCGGCGAACCGTGATGGAGCTTGCCGATCTGCAAAAGGAGCAGTTTGGCGAAGAGGTGGAGCCAGTCTATCCGCGGGTGGTAAAGTATATGCAGATCATGGAGAGTTATCATTTTATCGCCTTTAAAAACAAATAGTTATGGCAATACTAAAACTAAAAAAGGAGACTGTTATGGATTTAAAAGGATCAAAGACGGAGAAAAATCTGCTCGCGGCGTTTGCGGGGGAATCGCAGGCTTACACCAAGTATACCTATTATGCGTCCAAAGCGAAGAAGGACGGTTATGTACAGATGGCCAATATTTTTGAAGAGACCGCCGCTAACGAGAAAGAGCATGCAAAGATCTGGTTTAAATATCTTCACGGCGGCGCCATTCCCGAGACCCGAGAGAATTTAAGGGATGCGGCCGAGGGAGAAAATTACGAGTGGACGGATATGTACAAAGGCTTTGCCGAGGATGCAAAAGCGGAGGGTTTCGACGAGCTGGCGGCTCTTTTCGAAGGCGTGGCAAAAATCGAGAAGGAGCATGAAGACAGATACCGCAAGCTGATTCAGAACATTGAGGAGGGCGCGGTATTCTCGAAGGACGGCGACTGCGTGTGGCAGTGCCTGAACTGCGGCCATATCGTGATCGGTAAGAAAGCGCCCGAGCTTTGCCCGGTATGCAAACATCCCCAGTCCTATTTTCAGGTGAAGCCTGAGAATTACTAAGCTTCGAGTGATACGCAAAAAGACAGTCTGACGGCCGAAAGAAAGCCGGGCTGTCTTTTTTTATATACAGGGAAGATGGTTTGGCAAAAACTACTTGTCAGAAAAATAACAATGTGGTACGATACGACCGTATTGTATCTCGTATGAGAATAATAACAGGAGGAACTGTACCATGAAAAACGAAAAGACCTATGAACTGGTGCTTACGGCGCTGTTCACCGCCATAATTGTGATTATGGCATTCACACCGCTGGGATATATCCCGCTTGTAGTTATCAACGCGACCATCATTCACATCCCGGTGATCCTTGGAGCGCTATTTCTGGGACCGAAGAAAGGCGCATTTTTGGGATTCGTATTCGGACTTACCAGCTTTATCAACAATACATTTAAGGCGGCCACGGCCTCGGCTTTTGTATTTTCACCTGTGCTGGCCTATAACGTAGTGGGCGTATCGGGCGTCTTCAAGAGCCTCTACATCTGCTTCGTGCCCAGAATTTTAGTGGGCGTTCTGCCTTACTTCGTCTATATCCTGATCCGCAAAGTCTTAAAGAGCGAACAGAAAGCGGCGCGGGTCGTTGTCGATGCGGCGGCGTCTTTGATTCTGTTTATTTCCGTAAGGGCATTCTGTATCCGTTTGATGCCGGATACGGTCAATCTGGTTATTTATCTGCCGGGGAAGGTTAATGCGGTTATCGGTACACTGATCGGCCTTGTGGCGGGCGTTGTGCTGATGGCGGTTCTTACGGTAAACGGCCGCAAAAAGAAAAGCGCCAACATTGCGCTGGCCTACGCAGGACTGGCCGGGGCGTTTACCAATACCCTGTTTGTCATGAGCGGTATCTTTATTCTGTATAAGGAAGCGTACGCGCAGGCGGTGGGCGTTGCCGGAGAGGCGGTGCTTGACGTGATCATGGGCGTGGTGACTTTTAACGGCATTGTGGAAGCGGTGGTGGCGGCCATTATTGTGGCTGGCGTCGGTTACGCGCTGACCAGGGTAAAACCGATCTACGGCATGGAGACCGAGAAGGAAAAGCAGGGCGCGGGAATGCGGGCATAATACAAAGATTAACAAAAAAGGCAGGGAAAAAGCATGATTCTGGCAATTGACATAGGCAATACCAATATTGTCATCGGGTGTATAGACGGGGAAAAGGTATGCTTCGTGGAGCGGGCCTCCACCAATCTGGCAAAGACGGAGCTGGAGTATGTGGTGGAGTTTCGGACCCTTTTTGAGCTGTACCATATCGGCATGGAGGACATTACCGGAAGTATCATTTCCTCGGTCGTACCGCCCCTCAACAATATCATAAAGAGCGGTCTGGAAAAGATGTTTCATCAGGCTCCCATGGTGGTGGGGCCGGGCGTGAAGACGGGGCTGAATATTCTCATGGACAATCCGGCCCAGCTTGGTTCGGATCTGGTGGTCAACGCGGTGGCGGGACTGCATTATTACGGCGCGCCGATTATTATGATCGACATGGGAACCGCTACCACCATCAGCGTAGTGGATGAGAAGAAAAACTATATCGGCGGCATGATCCTGCCGGGCGCAAAGGTTTCCCTTGATTCGCTTGTAAACCGCACCTCCCAGCTTCCCAGAATCAGTCTGGAGCCGCCCAAAAAGGTGATTGGCAGAAATACCATCGACTGTATGAAGAGCGGTATTGTGATGGGACAGGCGGCATGTCTGGACGGCATGATCGAGCGTATTTACGACGAGTTTGGCTATGAAGCTCCCGTGGTGGCCACGGGCGGTCTTGCGGGAAGCATCGTTCCCTATTGTAAGAAAAAAATTATCTGTGACAACGAACTCACCCTGAAAGGGCTGGGATTGATTTATCATAAAAACATGGAATCGTAACGGGTGTAATATATTTTGCCGCAAAGCTGGGGAGAAGGAGATAACAAATGTTATTAAAAGGAAAACATATTGTGCTGGGGGTAAGCGGCAGCATAGCGGCTTACAAAATCGCTTCTCTGGCAAGTATGCTCGTTAAAAAGCAGGCGGATGTGACGGTGATTATGACGCCAAACGCGACCAATTTCATTAATCCTATTACCTTTGAGTCGCTGACGGGAAACAAGTGTCTGGTGGACACCTTCGATCGAAATTTTCAATTTAACGTGGAGCACGTGGCGTTAGCGAAAATGGCCGACGTTTTTCTCGTCGCGCCCGCCTCCGCCGACGTGATTGCGAAAGCGGCCTGCGGCATTGCGGACGATATGCTGACAACTACCCTTTTGGCCTGCCGCTGTCCGAAGATATTTGCACCGGCCATGAATACCCGGATGTATGAAAATCCCATTGTGCAGGATAATATAAAGAAACTGAAAGGCTACGGCATGGAGACGCTGGATACCGCCACGGGATATCTTGCCTGCGGGGATACGGGCGCGGGCAAAATGCCGGAGCCGGAAGTACTTTTTGAGGCGGTTGTGAAGGCCCTGACGCCAAAGGATATGGCGGGAAAGCGGCTGTTGGTTACGGCGGGGCCTACCAGAGAAAAGCTTGATCCGGTGCGCTATATCAGCAACCATTCTACGGGGAAAATGGGCTACGCCATAGCAAGGCAGGCCATGCTCCGCGGCGCACAGGTGACGCTTGTGTCAGGAAAAACTGATTTACAGCCGCCTGCGGGCGTGCGGCTTGTGCCGGTGGAAGCTGCGGCCGATATGGCGCGGGCGGTAAAGGAAGCGGCGGACGATCAGGATATCATCATCAAGGCGGCGGCGGTGGCGGACTATCGTCCGGCGGCGGTGGCGCAGGAAAAGATGAAAAAGAAGGACGGGGAGTTGTCTATTGCGCTGGAGCGCACGGAGGATATTCTGGCGTGGCTTGGCGCCCATCGGCGGGAAGGACAGTTTCTGTGCGGCTTTTCCATGGAGACGGAAAATCTGCTGGAAAATTCCAGGGCAAAGCTGGAAAAGAAAAAGATCGACATGATTGTGGCAAACAATCTGCGGCAGGATGGCGCGGGTTTTGGTACGGACACCAATGTGGTGACGATTCTCACGAAGAACGATACCGTGGAGCTGCCGATTATGTCCAAGGAAGAGGTGGCGGACAGGCTGCTTGACTGCATCTTGAGTAAGTCGGCGCAGGGCGGCGAAAGGGCCGGCGGGCTGTGATATTGACAGAAGGAAAGAAGATGTGGCAGACAAAACAAAGAGAGGGGACGGCGCAATATGAGAATCGGAACAGGTTATGACGTGCACAGGCTTACAGAGGGCCGTAAGTGTATTATCGGCGGGGTGGAGATACCCCATGAAAAGGGCCTTCTGGGGCATTCCGACGCGGACGTGCTTCTTCATGCAATCATGGACGCATTGCTTGGGGCGGCGGCGCTGGGTGACATCGGAAAGCATTTCCCGGATACGGACCCTGCGTATAAAGGTATTTCCTCCATAAAGCTTTTGGAATATGTGGCTGGGCTTTTGGAGGAAAATTTATTTTTGGTGGAAAATATCGACGCCACGATCATTGCGCAGGCGCCGAAGATGCGGCCCCACATTGACCAGATGCGGGAGAATATCGCGAAGGCTCTCGGCATTGAGGCGAATCAGGTGAATGTGAAGGCCACCACCGAGGAAGGACTTGGCTTTACGGGAAGGGGCGAGGGTATTGCCGCCCAGGCGGTGTGCCTGCTTGTAAGTCCCAGAGAGCTTTACAGCGAGGACGTGACAGCGCGAGGCTGCGAGGGCTGTCACGGGTGCAGGAAGGCCGGAGAGGAAGCGTAGCGGATGGGGAAGAAGCTTGGAAGCGTCCTGGTTCTGGGGGCGCTGTTGCTTATGACGCTTGCCGGACATAAAGAAACTTTTTATCCGCCAAAGTATAGTGACCAAGTAATGGAAACCGTGTATACGGACGATCTGTCCCTGTTGGAAGAGTCGGACAGGATGAGCCGCCAGTATGCGTACCGGGAGGGAAAAGTATACTACCGCAGGTATCATGAGGACTCTTTTGAGGCGACCTCGTATACCTATGAGAATTACAGTTACCTGCCGGTTTTCGGAGTGGAGAAAGAGATGGTCTGCATCGACCGGGAGGGCGTGCAGACTGCGCTTTTTACGGATAAGGGACAGGGAGATTTTTATCTGATCGGAGATCGGTTTTATATGACCGATTCCGGTGTCTATTCCGTAGACATGGAAGGCCGTGACAGGATTGATTACGGTGATGGCGAAATACTGGCCGCTGACGGGACAAAAAATATTCTGATTCTTGGCTTGGAGGAGGGCGGCCATGACCTGTGGCGGCCTGATTACTGCGTATTGGACTGTCATACCGGCGTATGTACAAGCCTCCTTTCCAAAGCGTATCATGCCAGGGATGAGGAGGAGGGCTTTTGGAGTTTTGAGGCGTATCAGGACGGCTGGGTCTACCTGACCTTTTTCAGACGGGGCGGGGAGGACGGACAAGGCGGAGAAACGACGCTGTATGCGGTATCCTTGGATGGTGTATGGAATGAGGTGATTACGCTGGCTTCCGATACATATATGTCTTACAGCGAGAATGTGATAGGGCTGCAGGCTTTGGGGGACAGACTGTTTTTCCTCTTTGGCGGTTACGACGGTTCGGCGGGGTGGTATCAGGGCGGCAGGATTATTGCTGTCAGACGGGACGGTACGGATTATAGGTTCATGGAGCAGGACGGTAACGATTTTTATCCGGCGGACTGCTTATATCTGCGGCAGGACGGGGAGAAAATATGGGTGTATTACCTGGATTTTTACCATATGACGCCGCAGGAGGCTGATGCGGAGGGAGAAACCTATGTGGTGACGGTGTGGGACATTGATACGAACATACGATACCCTTCCGATATGCCGGCGTGCGCGCTCACAAAAACTTATCGGAACGATCTTTTCGTAGATGATCTTTCCATGGATGGGAGAGGCGGCTGTCATGTTATGGCGCTGTGCGGCCAAACGGGCAGGATTGCGAGAGTGGCGCAGGATCTGGATGCGCGTGTGGAAGAGGGAACGATTGACAGATACGGGAAGAACGCCGACCTTATGCTGCGGGATTTGTATTACAGGGACGGTTATCTGTACTTCAAGGCGGAGTACAGCCGGTGGGACGGCTTCGAGCAGGGCGGCTGGCACAGGCTCGGAACAGAATGCTATCGGCTAAAGCAGGGGGAGGAAAGAGCCGAGCTGCTGTATGATTATTGACATGGGAAGCGAAAAGGTGTTATTTCATCGCCCTTCGGAGTTTCGTCTTGATTCTCTGGAGGGCGTTGTCGGTGGACTTGTCGTCCCTTCCCAGCACCTTGGCGATCTGCTGGTAGCCCATTCCCGTCAGATACAGATCAAGCACCTGCTTTTCAAAGCTGCTAAGCTCCCTTTCAATCAGCATTTCCAGCCGGTCTACATTCTCCCTGTCGATCACAAGGGCTTCCGGATTCAGGTCGGAAGCGTCGGACAGCACATTTACCAGCGCTTCTTCCTCGCCGTCCCGGTTTACGGTGACATTTCCGTAGAGGGAGACATAATTGTTCAGGGGGATATGCTTTTGTCGTCTGGAAGCCTGTACTGCAGTGTACATCTGCCTTGAGACGCACAGATCCGCAAAAGTAAAAAAGCTGGCGTCCCGGCCGCTGTCATAGTCCCTGATGGCTTTAAAGAGCCCGATCATGCCCTCCTGAATCAGGTCCTCGCTGTCCGCGCCCAGAATGTACATGGACTTTGCCTTGCTTCTCACCAGATTTTTATATTTATTCATGATGTAATCCGTGATACCCTGTTCGCCGTCCCGCAGACGAATCAAAAGCTCTTCGTCGGTACAGCCGTTGTAGTTTTCCTGCATGGCGCTTCCTTTTTTATAATGATTCGGGGTCAAAAGGTGCTTTGTTAGTTTTGTTCGGGCAGATCGCATAAATATGCTCGTGACGCTGTCTTGCTCGGGAGATTAAGACTTTCTTAATATTTCGTTCAGAACACAGCAGCTGTCTACCAATTTTATAGACACATAAAAAACGGAAGCCTGGTAAATACCAGGCTTCCGACATTTCTAACAAAGCTGCTGACGGGAATCGGACCCGTGACCTCCGCACTACCAATGCGACGCTCTACCGACTGAGCCACAGCAGCCTGACGTGAAGGACAAGCCTTCTGTCACCGTTTTTCAGTGTATCAAAAGAAAATCCTTTTGTCAATAGTTTCTGTGCCTGAAATCATTTTCCTAACTGTGCCTGAAATCATTTTTCCAACAAACGCTGCCTGCCGACGGGATTTTCCAGGTGGAAACGAACGCAGTCCTCATACAGATTTCGAAATTCCGTAGGGGTACAGTCCTTGATCTGCTTAAACATTCTGATAAAGGCGGAGAGACTGGTAAACCCTGACTGCAGGGCCACTTCGGTGATGGAGAGGGAGGGATCGACCAGAAGCTCCTCCGCGTGTTCAATCCTTTTCTTATTTAAATATTTGTAGAAGGAAAGGCCGGTGAAATTTTTAAAAAGCCTGCTGAAATGATATTTGCTGAAACCGGCCAGATCCGCCACGCTGTCCAGGGAAAGATTCTCCGTGCAGTGCTCGTGTATGTAATTGCAGATGGTCATAAATTTTTCCATATGCTCCTTTTGCTTATTGTAGGCCATGTCAAAGGCATTTCGCTGTCCGGCGAACTCCCGGCCTATCAGTACCAGCATGGCGATCAGCTTGGAATAGATGGAAGCGCTGATCAGGATGGAGTCGCTTGAATATTCCCGACAGATTTCCAGCATCAGTTCCTTTAGCTGTTCGTGAATGGCGGGAGCGGTGTCGGGCGTTAGGAGAAGCGCCTGGGGTATGGTGGAAAGAGTGGACTCCATGTCCGCCACGTTGTGGAGCAGGGAAAAGTCCATCTGCAGAATCAGCCGTTTCCCGTATATGGTGCAGGGCATGCCGTGGATTACGCCGGAGTTGATAAAAAGAATATCGCCTTCCTGCAGTGTGAAAACTTCTTTCATGGCGGATACATCGTAAGAGTTTTCCACGGGCATAATAATTTCAATGGGCGTGTGCCAGTGTTCGGGGTAGGCTTCATAATCGGTGTTGTTGTGCAGCAGAAAACCGGGCACTTCTTTGTAGACGACGGTTTCCTTGATACCGTTTAATATTTCGATCATGGGGGTACGGCTTCCTTTCTGTGAATGACGCTGATTCATAGGTAAGTAGAATCGCAATAACTATCAAAAGTTGCTATCAAAACCAAAAAAGTTGCTATTTAGATTCTAAAAGTTGCTTTTTATAAAGCCTATTTTATCATAGAAAAT
>VSNG01000030.1 GCA_009774175.1 Lachnospiraceae bacterium
CGTTGAGCACATTTCCGTTTCTCTGTTGAGAAACTCCAATGCACTCAACAGGGTCTATTCGACCCATAAAATAAAAGGAGCTGTTGCCTGTCCGCAACAGCTCCCTTCTGAACTCGTTTATTAATTTCCGATTATGTCAAGCGCGTGCATGTAGGCATCCGAGCCGCGCACACAGGTCACAGTCACTTTTCTGCCCTTAACCAGCACCTTGCATCCCGTAACGCTTCTTACCGCATCCAGCTTCAATTCCATCTCGCCGTACTGGGTATTCAGAAACATGATGTTTTCCGTGGACTTGCTGTCAACCGTTCCCGTCACCGTAGACGGATTGGACGTATCCACATTCACCGGGATCACACTCTCCTTCGCCGCCACAATGGTGGCCGCGTGCATTACCGCGTCGGATCCCCGGTAGACCGCTACCGACAGCTTCCTGTCCGGCATCAGGAATATACCGGCTCTGGAATCCGTATTCGCATCCAGCGCAATCTCCATTTCGCCATACTGGGTATTCAGAAACAGGCGCTCAGAGGTGGTTTTCTTATTCACCGTACCCGTAACCGTACTGGTATCCACCCCAACCGAACCAGCCGGCGCCGGCGTCAGGGACGAGGACGGCGTGGTTGAAGCGGTATTGCCAAGACTGGTACCCAATGCATCCGTAATCGCCGTGGCGTGCATATAGGCGTCCGAACCGCGCACACAGGTAATCTGATAGGTTCTGTCCGCCACCAGCACCGTGCATCCGTTCATATCCGTGGCCGCGTCCAGTTTGATCTCCATATCTCCCTGCGCCGTCTCCACATACAAAACACCGTCTTTCGACTTCTCGGTAATGGTGCCTGTGACAGTGGAAGACTTGGACGTATCCAGTGAAACCGTATCAGAATGCAGGCCGCTGACAATCTTCACCGCATGCAGATACCCATCAGACCCATGGGAAACCGAAACGCTGATCTGATTGCCCGGAAGCAGTACCTTACAGTCGCTCACATCCGTGCCGCCGTCCAGCTTGATCTCCATGTTTCCCTCTTTCGTATCAAGCTTCAAAATCTCCGTGTTCGTTCCTTTCATCACATTGCCCTGTACCGTCGCGATCACTTCCGCCGCCCGCGCGTTCATCTGCTTTGCCGGGCTCATGAACACCGCAAGGGTCAGACAGCACAACGCTGAAATCTTCCTTATCATTTGCTTTTTCATAATACCACCTCCGCCAATATCACAAGACAGACCTGATTATTCTGTCAAATTATGTAAATACCATTATGTAAACTCATGATACAGCAATTATTATGAAAACGCAATACAAAATCATAAAATTAAGGATTACATAATTTTTATCCCTACCTGACAGCCGCAGTTTTACTCGCGGCAGTCATATACTGCAAAATAGGAGGTCTCCGCCCACGGCCCGCAAATGCAGTCCATCTGTCCCCTGTAAACGCTGTCCGCATCAAGAATCAGAAACCCTGACACTTCTGTCATTTCTCCGTCCTGTTTTGTTATTACAGGCCTTCCATCAGAACCTGTAATCTCCTTCACCGCTTCCTGTGGCACCACAACGATTTCTCTGCCCGGCATCTGAAACTGTATCACATCTATATAGGTAATTCCGCCGCCAAACAAATACATAACCGGTCTGTCCGTATCCTCCTGCCCAAGCTGTCCGGCCATCCGCACTTCCTCCCCGATCAGCTCGTTGAAACGCCAGGTATACTTATGATGCAGACCTGTTCCCAGCAAAATCTCCGCACATACCACAAGGGCCATGGCGGAAACGGCAGCCCGCTTCTTTCTGCCCGCCCATATAATGAAAAAAAACAGCAGTGTCATCAGATTACTGAGCAAAAATACAGCGGCCATATCGGGAATCGGGTCAAAATACAGATCATCCACCAGATAGGCGATACCGGCCATAAAGTATCCCTGCACTTCATTGCCTCCATACAGCTTTTCCCCATAAAGCACAACCGGCAGCATGGCCGACTGTAAGCCGATCACCCCGGCCGCCTGTCTGCCAAAGCTGCGGCACTGATACATCGCCATTACGCCGATTCCCATAAATATCGGCACAAGATAATCATTATACCTTCCGTATACCACCTCGTCCGCACGGCGCGGATTATTCATGTAAACCGCCGTAATCAGAAATTGTGCCGCAAAGGACAAAAGCAGGAACAGACTCAGCCACTCCTGTGCGGATATGCGTTTCCCTTTCCTGACCTTTCCCGCCAGTGCGACGCACTTTTGCCAAAGTCCGGCAAGCGCAAAGTAAATCGTTCCAAAGGAGGACGCCCCCAGATAGAAAAGCTTTCCCACACAGCCGCAGAAAAACCGCCGTATTCCTTCCCCTGTGCAGATCGCCGCCACTCTGGCAAACTGCCCGGTAATATCGTTTACGGCAAGCATTTCCCCATCTGTTTCCCCGTACACAGACCGTAATACCAGAAAGCGAAGCGCCGCGCCGAGAACTGCGCCGGCCGCCAGCACAAAAAAACCGACCAGCATTCTTTTGCGGTACGCCGGCTCCTTCCACAGCCAGAGAAACAACACAAAAACCAGCGCCGCCGCAATCCCGATGGTCCGCATGTGCACAAGACAGATGTAAAGCAGACTGCAAACCAGAAGAAGCATCGTAAAAAGTCCCGCTCCCGAAACCGTGCATGCCGTCAGATACGCGACGGCAATATATAGAAAGAATAAAAGCCCTTCCGCCAGCGTGGTCTGCCCATAAAAATTCCACACAGGATAAAACAGCGCAATTCCCACAGCGCAGGTTCGGGAAAACGCAGACTCTTCCGGAAACAGCCTGCACAAAATCCCGTAGATCATGGGCATAGCAAGCCCCTGTAAAAGCATGTTGATCGCTACCGCCGCCCGATATGCCGTCACCCCGTCGCCGCATGCTTTTAAAACCGGCATAAGCACCATGCTGTAGCCGAAAGAATAATAGGAGTTTAACGCCGTGAGACTGCTCCAGTCATAACCGATCCAGTTCGCCGCGCTGGCCCAGTAGCCAAACTCGTCCGGATAGTAAATCATTCCGAAAATTTTATGAATACCATATTGAAAAATGCCAAAGATAAGGAACAGAAACAGAAAAAAAAGCGGAAAAGGCCGGAAAAAGACCTTTCTTTTTCCAACCTCTTCCATAACCACACTTAATATTTGATCAGTGCATAGACTGCCTGACCCGCTGTTGTATCAAAAGTAACCGTGTTGGGATCGGTGTCCACATCTGTCAGAACAGAAACCACGCCGCCCGGCCGCACTGCAACAACCGCAAACGTCTTGTCACTTTGCGCAAAGCTCTTCGGGATGCCGACCTTGAGACTGATGGGCGCGCCGTCCGCCGGAAGCAGGCTGAATTTGCCGGATGCCATCTTGCCGATTTCCACGTTGATCGCCGGACCTGCAACAGCACCCATGGATGCAGCTGCATTTTCAATACATGCCTGCGCAAGGTAGCTCTTCTTACCATCCATGTTATAGATTCTTGCATAAGGCTTCTCGCCGTTTGCAAGCCCATAACTGTCGGAAATGGTGGAAAGCCCTGTGGTAATTGCCGTGCCGTTTACGTTGGATGCAAGATAAACGCCTGCCAGAGACGACTTAACGCCAGCCACTGAGCTTGTCGCCGGAACGGATGCCACAGAAGAAGACGCACCGCCGGAAACGCTGCCCTGTCCACTCTGCGCGCTGCTGTTGGAGTCGATAATCTCCTCCACCTTGGACTTTGAACTTCCGCTGTCGCCTCCGCCAACCGCCTTCGTGCCAGCGCCTGATCCGGCCGCCAGCACACCCGTAGCGGGCGCCACCAAAAGAGCCGCCGTCAATGTGCACAGCAACACTTTTTTCGCAATGTTTGCTTTCATCGTTTTTCCTCCTCGTTTGATTTATTTGCGACGTGACTGAACCGCCACGATATCGCCGTATGGTAGCTGGATAGCATTTCCCACTCCATTAGCTATTATAGCTATCATTTAGATTATGATACTCTATTATCAATATAATTTCAAGTGCTATTTTCACTAAAATTTTACTTGTAAACCGCTATTTATTAATTACACCGTAGAAAGGGTTCGATCATATGGAGACTCCCATTGCCAATAAACTGCCGCAATATCTCAAGGAGCTGCGAAAATCCCACGGTTATCAGCAGGAATTTGTCGCTTCCCACCTGAACATTACAAGACAGACCTACTCCCACTACGAGACGGGACGCATTACGCCGCCCGTCAATTCTCTTTATAACCTGGCCGCGCTGTACGGCATTCCTGTTGAAAATTTCATGGAATTTCTTGTCACCTACAACATCAACTCCGACTTTGCAAAAAAGCCGATCTCTCCGCTTTTACAGGAACCGGCCTCTGATCTGAGCAGATTTATGTCCTATATCGAACAGCCGGAGCACAGCAGAAAATTTAAGGCCCTCAATCACAACGAAAAACTGCTTCTTTATTATTATCAGCAGTTGGATCAGCGCGACAGAGAAGATGTGCTGACCTTTCTCAAAGTAAAATACGAAAACAGAAAACTGGAAGAACAGGAAGAGCGGACATAAAAAGTTATGTCCGCTCTCTGATATCCGCCACCAGAATTTTTTCCATATCTATCCCCCACAAATGCCCAAGCGCAAACAGATGGTCAATTGTGGGAAGCGTTTTCGCATGAAACCAGTCGTACACCGACTGCACCGATTCCAGCCCGAGATATTCCTGTATCTCTCTCACCGACGTATTCCTTTCCTTGCTTAAGCTTTTGATGCGCTCGCCCGTTTTCTTCATATCAATCACAAAGTATTTCATGAACCGCGTCTCCTCCTCTTTTTACGGAAATCCCCGCGCAGTTTCCTCAAAATTAAGGTATCCCCTTAATTACAAATTCCGCCAATTCATGCATAATAAAATTATGAATGCTTACCTGTTATTTCAATTACTCAAAGAACTGGAACTTGGCGGATATACCGAAATCCCTGTAAAGCTGACTTTGGATGAACAGCTGCTGCTCTACTGCTATAAACGGCTGGATGAGCGCGATCGTCTGGATATCCTTGGTTTTCTGTCTGAAAAAATATCACATTAGACTGTTCATACTATCTTTTTTTTGTTATTATACTATTATTAATATATATTCAGAAAGAAAGTATACTAATGATAGCACTCATAAAAGACAAAAACGTATTATTCATTACAACAAAAAGACTGGACTATATCAGAAACACACAGGAAATCCGCCTGTTAAAGCAATACGCCGCCTCCTGCCGCGTCATCGGTTCCAACGAAAAAACCTATTTTTTCCGTCTGTGTCATGTATATCTGCGGCTGTTTTTTACCCTTACCAGATCCTACGACACCATTTTTATCGGATTTGCGCCGCAGCTCATCCTGCCCTTTTTCGCCTGGAAGTTCCACGGCGCCTGCCGGATCATCGACTTTTTTATTTCCCTGTATGATACTTTCTGCTTTGACAGACGGGTTTTCTCCCCCAAAGGTCCCTGCGGACGCTTTCTGCACCTGTTAGACGCCTATACGCTCAAACATGCGGACGCCTTTCTCTGCGACACCCGCTGTCACGGCGACTACTTTCTGAAGGAATTTCACGCAGACCAAAAAAAGCTGCATCTGCTCTATCTTTGCGCCGATTCCTCCATCTTTTATCCCATGCAGGCCGTCAGACCCGCCTGCGCCGTCGGAAAAAAAGTCGTCCTGTTCTTCGGAAGCATGCTCCCCCTGCAGGGTTACGAGCGGGTTCTGGACGCCTTCCATGCATTGAAAAACCGCACTGATTACTATTTTTACTTTATCGGCCCGCTGTCCGACGCACAAAAATATAAAGTGCGCGATATGCCAAACCTTTTCCTGTCCGACTGGCTCATGCCGGAAGAACTGGCGCGCCACATCGCCTTTGCCGACTTATGCATTGCCGGACATTTCAGCGCCTCCGTTGCCAAAGCGTCCCGCACCATTCCGGGCAAGGCCTATATCTACCGCGCAATGAACAAGCCCATGATTCTGGGCGATACCCCTGCCAATCATGAGCTTTTCAGCGCGGACCAAAATACAATTTTCCTGCCCGTCGGCGATACCCACGCCATCACCGACGCTATTCTTCGCTTTTTCGGCGACCGACCGATTTACGGATGATCTTTGTCCCTTAACGCCCTGCCACGCTCCTTACCCTCTCGTAAAGTCTCTGAATCAGACAGAGCAGATACAGACCCGCGTAAAAATCATGCCGAACCAGAAAGACAACCGCCTTAAGCCTCCACTCCAGATTCCTCTGATCCGCCCGCAAAAAGGCATCCCTGTATGGCCGCCGCCCTGCCACCCTGCGTACAAAAGCCTGTTTCTCCCTGTAAGATTTACCGTTTTCCTTTCGGTAAAAGCTGCGTTTACAGCAGATGGCAAAGGAACGGACCACCCTGCAAAAATATGCCTGTTCAAACGCACGACGCTCCTCCCGCTGCGCTGCCCGTTCTCCTTCTGCCTCAAACCGCCCTGCCTCTGCCCCCTTGGTTTGAAACCGTTTGCGGCGGTACGTCTCTATTGTGCGCCATACCTTCATGTCCTGTCTCACGCGATCCGCCTGAAAACGATTTGTAATGGAGGAAGGCACATGCCGGTAATGACAGACTCTGGCTTTCTGATAAGCGACAGTCTCTGCCTTTCCCAGCGCTTCCATATTAAAAACCATATCGTCCAGAACCAGCAGTTCTTCCCGGAACCTGAGCCGGTTTCCCGTCAGAAAATCCCTGCGGTACAGCTTGTCCCACGGTGCGGCAAGGGGAACATTCATTTCAGAATATTCCATGGGATAATACAAAACGGCGCGCTGTAGTTTTTGCACTTCCCTGCGGCTGTCCCAGACGGCCTGCTCCTTAAAATGCTCCCACGCCAGTTCCCGCGCCCCGATGTTTTGCCATGCGTCAAGCAAAATCATATCCGCCTGCGGCCAGGCCGCCATCGCGCGTAAAAGCAGGGAAACGCCGTCCTGTGCCAGCCAGTCGTCAGAATCCATAAAATACAGCCACTCTCCACTGGAAACATCCATGCCTGCATTTCTTGCCGCCGCCACACCTCCGTTTTTCCTGTGCAGCACCTGCACACAGGAATACGATGCCGCCCATGCGTCCGCGATCTTCCCGGAGCGGTCCGTGGAACCGTCGTCAACCAAGATTACCTCCACTTTCCCCTCTGTTTCCACGCGCCCGTCCCCGCCTGCATTCGAAGGCCTGTAAGCCTCCTCCCTGAGTTGCGCGGCAATACTCTCCAGACATTGCGGCAGGTAGGCTTCCACATTGTAAATTGGGATGATAATAGATAGTTTTCTCATATTGTACTGCTGCCTTGCTCTCCCGATCCTTTCTTTTTCTCCTCCGGCCCGCTTCTTAATGCGCTGCCCGTGCTTTGTCTCCCCATTCCGCTTTTTAAATACCAGCCCACATTTCTTCTGCCGCCGTATAGAAACATCAGCAAAAGCGTCCGCATGGTTGTGGCCGTTTCATCCAGCTGCCGACGCGCCATCCGCAAATATTTAACGTAATACTTTCTGTCAATTCGCGCCAGCGCATAACCATGGGTATGCAGCTTCACAATCTGCAAATAGTCAATCAGCCGCCGGTCTTTCCGCGCCAGAACCGCCCTGTCCAGAATCCGAAAAATGGCGAAATGCACAAACAGACGCTTATCCCTGCAGGCCACGTCCTGTCCGTCCCGGCCCAGTCGGTAGTAGTACAGATATTCCGGCACGCACACCGCGCTCCCGGCGCAAAACCCGCTCTCAATCTTAAAGGGCAGATCGTCGAACCGCGGCAATTCTTCATGAAACCATATCTTGTTTTTCAGAAGAAAATCCCTCCTGTAAATGCACCGCCAGATGGCGACCCGGGTCCGAATCATCAGCCTCTGCACCTGCTCTTTTCTATAAGTTCCCGACAAAAAAGGCTCTTCCATAAAATCGTCAGCCGCCCTCACCGCTTTGCCGGTACGCTCGTCATATGTCTGATAGCCGCAGTAGGCCAGCTCATAATTTCCCATCATAGCGCGGGAAAGCAATTTCGGAAACATATCCCTGTCCACAAAATCATCCCCGTCCACAAAACCCACATAATTTCCCAACGCTTCCCGCAGGCCGCGGTTTCTTGCCGACGCACAGCCCCCGTTTTCTTTTCTGACACACCGAATACGCCCGTCCTTTTTCGCATATTCCTCGATCACCGCCAAAGACCCGTCTGTGGAGCCGTCGTCCACAATCAGATATTCCACATAGGGAGCCCGCCATGCCGTCAGGGATTCCAGACAGCGTCCCAGATACTGCCTGACATTGTAAACCGGCACAATGACCGAAAGCTCTACAGGAGAGTCCTGTCTGTCCCAGATAAGCGACTCATAGCGCACCGTGTCGCGCTGCTTCCGGTTTTGTTCCCTGATCAGGCAGATATGCGCCGCCCGCTCCCTGTAGCCTTCCCACAGACCGAAACAGTCCTCCTGGTCGTACAGCAGACCGATCAGATAACACACTCTTATGTCCGTAATCCTTCTCACTGTTTTGGCCCATCCGCTGTCAAAAAGTATGGTGTCAACACACTGTTTTTCCGCCATCTCGCCTAGCTTTTCCACATTACTCTGGGCCGTCAGGCTGACGCTCCCTGCATGCAGTCCATGCCGCAGATAACGGGCCAGCAGCGTCATCCTGCGTCCACTCCCCAGCAGAAGTATATTTCCCAGCTCTCCCTGCGTGGAGAGATAGCTTTTCAGTTGTTCCAGCTTCCTGTCTCTTTCTTTAACCATCCCGTCTCACACCTTATCTTCCCCTGCACCGGCGCCTCTCTAGGCCGTTCTCTCCCCTGCCCGCAGGGCTTTCTTAATTAACGTCTCACAAATTTCCTGCCACAGATAATCGGAAAATACAAGGTTTCCCGCCCGCCGCCGCAGCGACAGGGCCAAAAGCGCATACTGGGCCGCATCCTTCGGAGCATATTGCCGCCTGCTCTCCCGCCGCAGAATGCGAAAATATCTGTCCGGCAGGTTCCCGAAAAACAGCCGAAGCCCTCTGACCAGTGGTTCTCTTGTCTCCATATCCGCCATACGAATACACCAGAAGGAAAAACGAAGCATCATCCGCATGGCGGGAAAAATCAGCTCATCACGGCCCTGCCCGATCAATGCAGCCACATCCTCAAACACCGGGAAAACATCCATTCTGTCCGCGCCCGTACAGGCCGTAATCTGGGCGTCCGACCCGATACGGTAATAGAACCCCACCGCCACGCCCATGCACCGCCGGCATCGGGACAACAGATAAAAATGGGGATAAACATCCTCCCACTTCACCTTCTCCCTGAACGCAAAACCAATCCGCCTGATAAACGCCGTCTGCAATACCTTGCGGCAGACATTCACTTCAAACTGATACAGCCGCAGCTCTTTTTGGGGATTCACCACGCAGCCGTCCCGAGGGAAAATCTGTAAAAACAACTCCCGATCATACCAGTCCTGTGCCACACGGCTTTTCTCATTCCAGATCACGGGCAGGGTCATGATGATCTCCGGCTGTTCTCCGCGCTCTCCCGCCTCCTCTATCCGGCCTAAAATACGCTCCACATAGTCAGGCATCAGCCAGTCGTCGCTGTCAAGAAAGGACACATATGTCGTCTCCACAAGCCCGAGTCCGGTATTCCTCGCGCCTCCAAGTCCTCTGTTCTCCTGATAAAGATAACGGATTTTCTGCGGGCAGCGGTTGGCATAGCTTTGTCCAATCCGGGACGTTCCATCAACCGAGCCATCGTCCACCACTACGGCCTGATATCGGTTGTCCGTCTGACGCAGAATACTGTCAAGTGTACGTTCCAGTGTGCGTTCGGCGTTATAAGCCGGGATAATAAAGGTGATGGCCGGGTTTTGCTGACAGTTCATATTGCCTTCCTGCTTTCCTTAAAAATTCCTCTGTCCTTTTATCATGATAAAATTTCAGTTTATTTGTATTTTGTAAATATAATCATTTCAAAATTTTAGATTAAATTTTACATACTGCCGCTCATTTGCTCATAAACGCCACATAATGTTCCAGCACTTCCTCCGGCTCCCCGATCTCCTGCACTTCCCCGTCATGAATCCACAAAACCCTGTCGCACAGCTCACGAAGCGTTTCCATGCTGTGGGAAACGATGATCACCGTCCGTTTTTTATCCAGAATAAGCGAATTCATCTTTTCCAGACTTTTTTTGCGAAACCGCTCGTCTCCTACGCTAAGCACCTCGTCCACCAGCATAATGTCCGTTTCCAGCATCGCCGTAATGGCAAAGGCAAGCTTCGAGTGCATACCGCTGGAATAGGTGCGCACAGGACGATCAATAAACTCTCCGATCTCCGCAAAATCTATGATCTCGTCCATCTTTTCCCTGATCTGCTTTTCCGTAAATCCAAGGAGCATCCCTGACAGCACGATATTTTCCCTGCCCGACAGCGTATCCTTAAATCCTACGCCCAACGCCATGAGGGACACGGAATGCCCCTTTAAGTCAATCTCCCCGGCATTGGGAGAAAAGACCCCCGCAATCGAGCGAAGCAGCGTAGATTTTCCGCTCCCGTTTCTGCCGATGATCCCAAGAATACCGCCCTCATCCACGGAAAATGAAACATGTCTGACCGCCTCAAAAACGATTTCTCTCTCTTTTTTATGAAACAGACTTTTCTGTACGCTGGTCGCGTTCAGTATCCGATAATTGATGCAGACGTCCTTCAGTTCAATCGCCTTATTCTGCTCTTTCCGCTGTATACTGCACATGCTGTCTTTTTCCTGTATACCATACGTGCTGTCTTTCCCGTCAGCCATCCCGCTTCTCCCATTTTTCTGTTTTTTATCATTTCCGCATAATTTCCTCGCGGCCTTTTTATTCTGCTTTATTAAATATGCTTCCATACGCTTTTTCAGCTAACAACCCTAAATTACCTTCACATACGCATTTTCATTGCGGTAAATCGTTGATACCCCTACCATGGTAAGTAACAGCGATACCAGCGTCCACATGCCAAGCATCATCCAATCCGGGGCTTTTCCATATAGCAGTACGCCGCGCATGGAGGAAATCAGGAATGCCACCGGATTATACTTCTCCATCAGCTCACCGAACGGCGCGGGAATCCGCTTCCCAACGTCATAGAACACTCCCGTCAGATACATCAGCATCGTCAGCACAATCCCCACAATATAAGCAAGATCGTTTACATAGACGCCATAATGCATAAATATGTTGCACAGCCCAAAAGTAAACAAAAAAAACACCGCCAAAATCGGTATCATGCCAAAAATATTTACCGTCGGACGCACCCGGAAAACCAGCATCATGAATACTACCACACCAAAAGAGATCATCATCTTAAACCCGCATACAAGCATTCTCGAAAACAACAGAATAAATTTCGGCATATAAATTCTGGTAATGATCGACCTGTTACTGCGGATCAGATTGACACTGCCGGAAACACACCGAGAAAAGAATCCCCACATGGTCAGGCCGATAAAAATGAATACAGGAAAATACGGCTCGGAAGCCTTAAAAATCACACCGAATATCACCGTGTAAATTAACATCATGCAAAACGGCTCGATCAACCACCACAGCCAGTCCAGATAAGCGTTGGACACCTCCGCGCGAAGGTCAGCTCTGGCCGACCAGACCGCATACCGGGTATAACTTCTGACGTCATGATAAAATTTATGGATTTCCTTTCGGATATCCTGCCGCCTGCCTTTTCCGTCCGTAAAAATACCCACGAAAAACGGCAGAATGACCGCCCATACGCATCCCATACAAAGATATTTGATCTTATAAGTCATTGTCATGCCGTCAAATCGAAGCCCCTTCACACCGCGAAGAAAGGAGACGGCAAAGGTGAAGGTATTGATCAGTATGAAATAAAAGGCTAAATAAAATAATTTTTTCTTCCGTCCCGTCTCCCTCGGTCGGAGGAAGATATGTATACTCCAGGCTAAGACGGCCGGGAGGAAAATCATTGTCAGGTTGAACATAAGATGTTCCTTTCACACGCAATTGGTAAACACAGTTTTCAGCTTCTCTTTCCAGACATATTTACTGATTCTTTTCGTCAGGGTACTTAACAGGCAGGAGCAGAGCGTAATAAACGCCATCATGGATACGCAAAAACCGTAGCTGCGTTCTGCAAAATACTTCTGCACCAGGACTCTTCCAATCCATTGATTCAGATAAATCGTAAGCGATACCGGCGCCAGATATTTCATCCACTTAAATTGAAACAGCCCTGTAATATAACTTTTACCACTGAATGTAATCGCTGCTGCCACAGGCAAAAGAAGGATAACCGACATTATCATTCGATTATTTCTAAGCAAAAACCACGTTCCAAAAAACACACCGTAAAGCAACACTTCCGTGACTGTCAGGAACATCCGCCCATTCTCGTTCATTTTTGCCTTACCTATTCGAATGTACATATTATAGGCGCAAATCCCAAAACACAAGCCGCTGACAGCACTGTACATACCGCCAAGGAAAAGGCCATGCATCTTATGCTGATCCGGAAAACAGTAATCATTTGTCTGACAAAGCCATCCCAATATGAAAACTGCCAGTATCGGAGCCAGTATATGTAATGTAAAATCTCGGTTTTTGTAAAGCAAATATGCTAACGGCAGCATGGCCAGAAACATGGCTGACAGATACCATCCCGGGACATTGTAAGTGATGCTTATTCCCGCTCTGGTCACAAAAAACAATTCCGGAACCATTTTCACCAATTCACCGGGAATCTTATTTAACGGTATGGTGAATATATATACTGCCATAAATACAAACAGTGCGGCATAGACATCCAGCGCCAGCGTTTTGATTTTATTTATCACAAACATCACCGCCAGTTTGCCGTAGTCAGCCGTATTTATTTCCTTTTTCAATATACTGTTTGCCATTAACATGCCAGATACCACAAAGAAAAAGAATACGGATACTTGCCCAAACTGCGGCGGAAGGATAATATTTGTATTTTCCTTCCGAAACACTCCAGTATGACTCATAAAAACACAAATAGTAAAAATAAATTTAAGAAAGTCCAACTCATAATTTCTCTGTTCAGCGCCATACTTCACTGACCTTGTCCGCGAAGATACAAACCAGAAGAACAATCCGAAAGCAACTCCCAATCCCATATACTTTACTCGATATGATATTGTCATTTGCTCAAAGGAAAAAGTTTTTATCCCTCTTGCGCAGGAAACCAAGTATGTACAGGCATTAACGGAGAGCATATACAGCAGGAAAATGTGCCGTTTTCTACGATTGTCGTACCCCCCCCCCTTACGATTTGCGTTTCCCACATGCAGGATATATGCCATTAATGGCGGAACGAGAAACATGCCGATATTCAGTAATGCCTTCATTACAATCCTCCTACCATTCGTCTGTAATTGCAAAATGCTTTTCATACTCAGAAGGCGTGATATATCTGACATCAACGCCTATTTTTCGAATAATGATTGCGACCTCGCGATTGTAGTCCTCATCTCTTTTTAAATAACTTCGCATACCCTGGCTGTAATAACTGTTTTCCATCGTACCATAGCCGTCGGCTCCTGCTATAGTAACATGATATATATTTAATTCATGCAATAAATTTAACAGCATCAATAATCCGTTATTATCTTTCCCCAGGTATCGTTTCAAGCTATTGTAATTAATACAATAATCTACGTTCTTCCTCTCAATATTGGATGTAGCGATTACTTTGCCGTGTATATCCCCACTGTATTTTTCCCATCTTCTGTTATTACTGAAAAAAGCATAATCCACAGGATAGCCAGACGGAATAAAATTAACAGAAATTACGACAGAATCTTCATTCTCAATATATTTCTTTATGTCTTCTTCAAATTTATTAATCGTATTGCCGGGCGCAAGCAGTACAATGTCTTTATCGGTCAGCTGTTCTGCCAGCAGTCTCCTGTCTTCCTCATCCGAAATCACCCTGCTTAAATGTTCTTCATACATTTCATCCGCATATTTCTGGTCAAATACAGCAGCCTTTTTCCTGTCGTACCGTTCAAAAATCTGATTAATGTCACGGCTCGTCAGATTTCCTTGATTCAAATAATACTCCGCATAATTTCTGTGAAGATTAAACCGGGCCGATAAAAAGTATGCTGTTGTATATCCCCACAGGGTCTCGCCCTTGATTGGTGAAATATAGTCGTCAATTGCGTCCAGCATATAGTTAATGTCATATCGGGCAGCATTGTTTTCATTTAAATAATCCGCTATTAATTCAATAGGCAGATTGCCCGGATTTCTGCCCATTCCCATAAGACTTCCGTCTATGGTGACATCATGATTCAGCTGCATAGCAGAAAATTTTTGAGCCAGCAGACATCCAAGCGACATATTTTCATGTAAATGTAAACCCAATCGTATATTTTCACTCAAATTATGATCAATAAGATTGACAATCCGTTCCAAATCAGACTGTTTCATACTTCCGAAAGTATCGACAACAGAAAACTGATATGGACAAATTTCATTAATTTGTTCCACTATATTTAAAATCTGGCCGTCGGAATATCCCATGATATTAATGGGATTCACACTGACCTTATAGCCTTTTTCCTTTACCTGCCTTGCAAACTCCAGTCCTTCGTTGATATCATATTCATGCGCCGTCACCCGAATCAGTTCTATGCCCGCGCCCGTATATTCGGATAAATTTTCAATATGATAATTACTTCGCATTGCCATTGCAGAAAACATGCATGTATCGCATTTCTCCGGCAGTAATTTATTCAGTTCCTCTATTCTTCTGCAAACCGTAATATTGGGATTGTACCCTTCAACATCTCTCAAAAAGCCGACTTCTATCACATCCGTGCCGGACTGAACAAGATATTGCACAATTCCCCTCGCAACATCATAGCCCCAGTCCCAATCATTGATATACCCGCCATCCCTGAGCGTGCAGTCAAGAAGTTTTATATTATCGTTCTTCATGCATCAGCCTTTCTCTCACAATTTCCAGATCCTTTTCCGTATCGACCGAAAAACTGAAACAATGCGGTACATAGACCAGCCGTAATTGTTTCCCGTAATCAATAAATCGCAGAGTATCGATCCCCTCTATTTTCTCAAATCTTCCCGGTTCGGAATTTGCATAAAACTCCAACATTTTCTTGTTATAGCTGATAATGCCCACATGTTTATAATATTTAAAATTGATTGACTTATACGGATACGGTATTGGATTTCTGGACATGTATCTGGCGTTCATATCTTCATCAAACACCACTTTTATATTAGAAGAATCCATCAGCTCCGCCGTATTTTCAATCTCGGTTATAACATTCGTCCCAAATTCCCTTTCCAGGCAAACCTCCTCCGGTATTGCTGCCGTAATTGCGTCTGTACTGATCAGCGGTTCGTCTCCGTTAATCTGTATGTATAAATCTGCATCAACCGTTTTGGAAACCTCATACAGCCTGTTAGCTGCTGTAGTATGGTCGGCAACTGTCATTAAAACCGGAATATTATTTTCCCGGCATACCTTTTCAATCCTGATATCATCGGTAGCCACATAAATTTCACTTATTTTTTGGGCTTTCAGCGTTCGATGGTACACCCACCAGATCATGGGATGCCCGCAAATATCAATTAGCGGCTTCCCAGGGAGTCTGGTAGAGCTGTATCGCGCCGGAATAATTCCTACTGTTTTCATGAAACCGTTTCCTTCTTTTCCTCTTCTGCTTTTTTCTGCTCTTTCTCCGCTTCTATGTACTGCATTAATCGTTGTTCCGTTGCCTCCAGTAACCCCTCCAGTACCTTGATCCTAAGCTTGTCCCCCTTGAAATCTTCAATCACTATATCCACACCTGTATTTTCTAAACTGTACGATATTGGCTGCATTGATAACCCTCCTTTATGAAAAAAGTATATGGTTTCAGGCTTTAGGTTTTCATAGACGTCCATTTCCCGCCTTTTTATTTTTCTGATTTCCACAGGATACGCGTAATCCCATATTTTTTTGTAATAGTAATCATAGAACATAAAGCTTTGTCCGCTGTTTAAAAACAAAAATATGGAATTTTCCGCCTTTTCATCAATCATCCTGCATAAATCGTAAGGTCTTATATCCAGCTTATCGAGTTTATCACATACGATGAAGCTCTCCTTGGAAACAGCTTTCAGCTCATCCATGGAATCCACAATTTCATATTTATAAGTTAGTTTCATATTATCAACTATTGCCCTGTTAACTCCCATAAAAACCAGCTTTTTTGTCGATTGGCAGTTGTTTTCATAGATATGAACCGCCGCAAAATATCTATGTACAAAATAAAATTCCTTTTCGTAATAAGAAAATTGATAATTAAATGTAACAACCTCCTGAAACTGATTTCTGATAGCCCGAATCCCAGTAGATGTAACCGTGGCCAGACATTCCGGTCTTTTGGAAAACACAAGCGGCAGCAGCTCCGAAGGGAATTTTTCTCTGATCACCTTACAATTCTCTATTAAATCTTCATAATACATCAAATCATCCGGGTGCGGTTTTATAATCAAATTTGTGTTCTTAAAATAATAATCAAATATAACCTGATACAAATAAATCTGTTCTTCCCACTCCAAAAGCGCCAAATTTGCCAGATGTTCTGTCAAAAATACTACATTCTTTTTTTCACCGTTCACTTCAACGTCTTTCAGATCCGTAAATACAGCTATGATATCCGCCTTATGATCCAGTTTATTTAACTCCTGTATTACGTCAAAATGTTCGGCTTTAGCATTAATATAACCCTCGCGCTGGTGGTTCATGTTGCAGATACATTTTACGATATCCGAATTTTCACCGTTGAAAAGACCGTACTCTAAATCCTTATCAATCCATTGCGTATCTGCATTAACTTTCTCCAATATTTCGGGCTGACTGATGGCTCCCGCTCCGTCTTCCATAAAAATAAAAGGAATGTTGTGTTCACACAGATATATGCCGAACCAGGTATGGGCGCATGCGACATATATTTCCGTAAAATCATCAATTTTATATCCCCTGTTTTGTAACTCATCAATGCCGGCCGTTTTTTGCGGTCCATAAATAATAATGTCATTAAAGTATTTTACTAATAGATTGTATCTGTCTCCCAGTCGCGTTTTTGTCAAATCGCGCATTAATAAAACTGCTTTTTGATCACAATGGTGCATCGTTTTATATACAATACACACTAATAACTGATAAATCGAAACCGCATGGTATAAAATCATCACATCCACCCAAATCCCTATTTGATTATATCTGCATAGGTTTCCTTTCTCCCTTTTGCGTTTCCGCCTACAATATTTTTCTCTACGACAATATCTTTGAAATACTTTCTTAATACCGCTTTGTTTCTGGCTATGATTTCAAAAGGTCTGAACGCTTCACTGCCAGATATATTTTCAAAAATATATCTGTCTTTTCGAAAAGTTTGTGTAAAGTCATTACAAAAATCCACAATCCCGGTCGAAATTTCACCAGTCGCTTCGTAATTTTCATTTTCAGGCGGGTCAAAAAGGAATTTCTCTTTCTTATCTATACCGGCAAATCTTGCGTGCGGCGCCTGCGTTAAAAACTCAAATGCCAGATTAGCCGCGCCATCGCTGTTGTGCCTCCCGTACATCGACGTATAGCAGTCATTATTCACAGTCTCGGAGAACAGATAGCAATGTACCGATTCGTCATATACAAAGCCTCTGTTATTTGCATAGACCCTGTCTGCCATAAACACGTTTACCCTGACAGCGTTATCCGTCAGCGATTCAATCAGATATTTCAGATTCATCAAGCCGTATCCATTAGAGGAAGCGTCCACTATTCCTATTGTTTCAGCGCTTCCAATCTCCGCCAAAAGCAGCTTGCAGAATGCTTTTTTACCAGCCTCATATGTTTGCTGTATTTGATCCCAGTAATATAACAGACATTGCTTCAGGTTTTTCAACACGGAATCATTCAGCTCCTGCCTTTCATCCAAATTGAACTTTACCAAATTAATATTATCTATTTCAAATATCCTTAAAAAATAGCCAATACTGACGGATTCGGCGGAATTAGCGGCTTTAATTTTTACAACCCGTTCAAAAAAGTCCTCAAAATTTCTATCTGCGACGCAATATTTCATTAAGGCCACTCTGGACCAATACAGATAAGCTGATTCGACCGAACCGCATATTTTATCATAAACTTTTTTATAGACATAACCGTCTCTGGCAACAAACAATAATTTATCTATCTTTTTATCTCTTACAAACCGATCAATCCACTTCATATAGCCCAAAACATATATACCGCCATATGCATATCCATATTGATAGAAAAAGGAATGATTCTTTACGCCATTATAAAGTTTGCATTCAATAAGTCCCAAATAACTGCCCTTCAATACTTCTGCCATTCTAACATTATTCAGCGTTTCCGAAACCTGATGTACATTTTTATAATAGGCAGTATACAGCCCCTCCTTTTGCGCCCTGTCAATATCAGATATCATGTTGTCGCCGACATGGCAGATACTTTTATCTGCATAATCCGATTTAACGATATGAAACAAGTTTCTTCCGTTACTGTTTTTACTGCATTCATAATCGCAGGATACATATATCCGATCAAACCCCTCATATCCGCATCCAGATAAAAGCTTAATCATAATTTCCCTGGGCAAATACATATCGGATGTTGCAATTATTCTTTTACCCTGGTTTTTCAATATTTTAAATACTTGGAGCATATAGGGATTGGCAAAACAGTAATCCATTTCCGCCTGTATTTCTTCGTTTAATCCCTCCTCATATGCAATGTTGGTGCGCCGCTCAATTTCATGGTAAATGTCATATATGGTAATTTCTCTTGATCCTATTCTCCGATACTTTTCATCCCGAAGTTCTTTTTCAATTTCTGTTCTCACTCTATAAAAGCTAAATGCAAATCCTTCAAAATTCAGTCTTTTTCCAATAATATGAAATAAATCGCTTGGTTTCTTGAATGGCCGGAGCAATAATGTATCAAATATATCAAAGGATATTACTTCATAATTAAGCAGCTGCATTGCCAACTGATGCGGTTTTATCCTTTCGAATGCAAAAGCATCGGTATTACAAAAGCTCCGCGACGATTCACCCCCGCTTTTGGCTTCATATCCATCTTTTTTTCGGTTTAGTATTTTATATGCCAGATTCAGCCGCAGTAAAAAGATCCATTCTAAGACTCTGTTTCTCCTGCCCTTTTTCTGAAAATTAATTTTGATGTAATTATCGTATTCTTCCTTTATATATCCATTTTTAACCACAAAAATTCCATATAGCTTTGTATCTGCGAACGAAATGTTCATCTTTTTCTCCTCTTTAAATTTTTCGCATACTCCTCATATCTACTGATCCATGAGGAAATATCATCTTTTTCCTCTCCAGACGTTTTCCATGGATACATCTTAATTTCTCCGCAGAATCTGCATATATCAAGACATCCTTTTACCTTATTTGTAAAAGAAATCATATTTAAGTTCTTATCATACAAATCAAAAACGCTTTTATTAACATCAAATTTTTCCTCAAAATGTTCGTTGAAAACCTGCGCGCCATATGGGAAATAGCAGGAGGAGAATGTACCATTTTTGACAACATGGCAAACCTTGGAACCACATCCCGCATGTCTTTTTGCGGCATTATGATCTCCCTGTAACTCATACCTTTTGAAAAAAAACTCAACAGGGGCAACCGAATATTTTATTCCTTTATTGCGAAGCCGTTCTTCTATCTTATCTAAAATTTTCATTGTCGGCGGATAGCCGGAAATTCTAAATGTACAGTCATTCTCTCTTACCGCATCCAATACTTTATCTGAAATTGATGGAAGTAAAATTCCGTTAGTTCCAACCTCAAGTTCAGATTTTGGAAAAGCTTTTCTCACAATATTTATTATTTCATCCAGCTGGGGATGGAGCAAAGTTTCTCCACCCCACAACCCAATATTTTCAATATGCTCTGTCAATTCCTGCAGCCGGCATACATCTTTTGCAAATTGTTGAACAGAATATTTATTTTCCTCTTTTACCAGCGGCGAAAAATGCGAACACAGTGCGCAATTCAAATTGCATTTATCTGTAATATCAAATTGTATGAGATTTATTCGTCCTCCACTGTTCATAGGAGAAAAACACTCAACAATCTTCTTTTCCGCCTCTTCCCTTGCAAATTCAAAAAAATAGTGCGGAGCCTCAAAACATTTATCCAGACTTTTTTCAATTTTCAAATTCTTTTCAAAAGAAGTCGTTCCACAGCTGTCAGCAAATAATATGCCGGAAATATATCCCTGCAGCAGCATAATCTGCGCCGTAGCCAAATCTTGCAGGAAGTTTTTACCCCCCCCCCTCAGAAATTTGCAATGCTTTAAACTGCTATTCTCCAGTAAAGAATAAATATAGTCCACATCGTTCTGTCTCTGTCCTATCACATAAATTGTCCTTTTTTTGCGAAGCCAGTTTTTTGCCTGCTTTATAATTTGCCGCCTGCATTCTTCCTTTGTCCTTGCTTTTCCCATTTCCACCCTTCTCCCTGACATATTTTTACTCACTTTTACAATTATATTAGTTTCCATTGCTATTTTCAATAGCATTTTGTATTATATTAGCTATCGCTTTGTACTCCAACTTCTTCAAAAACCACATCCGCAATAATATTCCAATTCATACAGCTCTACCGCTTTTTCATATATTTTGGGGACGCGCTGTTGATCTGATCTGCAAACCTGAAATTATCTTCCAGATAATCGGACTGATACGCATCTGCTTTTCCCATTCCCGGTTTCTTCCCTTATGTCTGATTTCATATAAGGGACTCGTTAAAAATGCTTGATGTGTCACAGACGTGATATCAGAATTTCAGACTCACTGATATGTTTGCAATTATCATAGCATATTTGTTTTTATATTTTGTAATGAAAAGTTTCTGTCTTATTCAAATCCATTAATCGCATTTATCTCTTCCCTGTAATTTTCAAAGAGCCAGGAACAGAGCTTTTTGTTCTTCAACGTATAATACAGCGGCGTATACGCGTCCCTGGCCAAAACCCTGAAACCGCATTGCCGCCGGATCGGCGCAAACTTCTCAGCAAAATCAGAGATTCCCCTGTGAATCTCCTGAATGGCATACACATTTTCATTTTTTCGCCCGTACAGGAAAACCGTTTCCCCTTTTTCCCCCAGGGTGTAGCGCAGCAGAGTATCTTTTGGCGAGGAAAACAAAAGCTCTGTACAAAGGATCTCCTGATAGTCCATCTGCTCCCCATTCCTGCTGCCCGGCGAACGCCACTTATCGTTTTCAAAGGCATAAACATTGATCATATCCTTTCTGATATAATCCTGCACCACAACCTCCGGCGCCGCGCCTATCATGGCGCCCGTCACCCGCACATCCATACCGCACTTTTTTTCCATAAAATACTTTAAATAAATAATAGATTTCCCATGCCATCCCAGATCCACCACGCATATATTGTGGTGTCCCCGGCACAGTTGTCCGTAATACTGCGCCGCCGCCTCACAGGAAGTCTGAAAATGGGCCGCGATCTCCCCCTTATGCCTTAACAGAAACTGTTTAAACGCTTCATACCGTTCCTCATTCAGGATATCCGTTTTATCCAGCTCTTCGTCCGGCAGGCGGCTTTCCATAAAATCCAGTCCGCATTCCCTTAAAACCGCCGCTATGGTGTTATCGCAATTTCTGCGCGCCATCCGGGGTTTTATATTCTTGTCGATATACTCTTCCGGGTAATCCCCGAAAATCAGTTCAAAAGAGGCAAATCTGGAAAACGCCAGATATGCCGACTCATGTTTTGCATAATGTCTCTGATATATTTTCTGCATGATATCCCCGTCGCGGGCCACAAAAAGAAATAAGTCAATATTTTTTCTGTCCGCCAGGTCATTCAGCCATTGGCAAAAGCCGCAGGTCAGAATACCGCCACAGGTCGTTCCGTACTCATAAAATATCGACTTTTCCCGCTCATCGCCGTGGAGCAGCAGATTGCCGATCCGATCCGTCAGACAGGTCACCGCATTATGGTCATAGTAAGTCCGATAAGGGTTTCCCAGGTGATGTATGTTTCGATATAAATGTACCGCTCCCCATTCGTCCTGCGCACAAGCCTGTGCCTCGGCCGTCACGCGAACCGCTTCCTTTTTATCGCCCGGAAAAAAATCTCCGTGATATCCGTGCTCTCTGAGTAAAGACATCACAAATTGATCATCATAATCCGAATTATTATAAAAACAGATGTTTTTCCCCCTATCCCGCAGCGTCTTCCAGAGCGTATGCATCACCGCATTATCCAGCGTAACCTTTTTCACGGCTAAATGCAGTGTCGAAAAGTCATCTGACGCACTGTCCACCCAAAAACTGCCGCCGTATTCGGATATCCCCGGATGCAGCGCCTCGCACTCGCAAAGCGCCCGCATCTGAAACGCATCCAATCCGGTGCACAACAGCACATCCCACACGTCGAACACAATGTTTTCCGCCATTTCAAGCCGCTCTTCCATCTTCTCCAGAGACGACTGTCTGGAATATCTGCTTTCCGGGAAAGGCCGGGTGCACAGTCTTTTTTCAAATTCCCGCAAGGACGATCTGTGCAAAATCCCATACCGCAGATATAATCCTGCAACCATTTTTGCCCTTTTCCTGTGATCCTCTATCCTGCCGCAGATCTGATTATAGCGCGCCATTTCCTCGACAATGACAGGGTTTTTTTCAATCAGGCAGGCGTTAAACCATTGATTCAGCTTAGATAAAAATTTTTTCACCATATACCGACCCTACTCCCCGAAACCATTAATCCCGCTCATTTCTGTCCGCCCCCTTCGCGCCGTTTCCTGCGGCGGAAATAATACCCGTTGCAAAGACCCCCAGCACCAGCAGTATAATCACAGCTCCCCATATTCGGGAACGTCTTACTTCCGTCCGCTGACGCTCTACTTCTTCCACAACCAGCTTTCCTTCCGCCTCCTCGACCGCAAACTCTTCATCCAGCGCCTCCACATCCAGCTCTATCTCCGCCACCTGTTCCCTGCGCACATAACCTGTCAGATCCTGATATCTGACACGATACCACCCGTCCGCCGTCTGTTCCGTCACATAAATATGATCCCCGTCATGATAGCTGATCGTCACAGCCGCATTTTCATCCGGCTCCTCTCTGGCGTCCACTGCTCCTACCGCTGTCACAATTCGACTATATTCCGTAGTCATATTCTCCTCTGAAACTTCCCCGCTTAAATCCGCTTCATTTGCCTGAGCAGAAAACGATACTACCGGGCATAGCAGAATGCCAAAGCCTATAATTATGGCAGTCAGTGCCCGTCTTCCCATATGCAATACTCCTTTTTTATGCCATATTTTCCCTATCCGCCAACTCATTTTCTCATCCTGTCCTTTCCTGTTTTCACACGAGGGTTTTTCCCGTGAGCGCTTTCCGTGCCCACTCCTCTTTTCTTTTTCCTGCCGTCTTCTTTTGTCACTGCCTTTTTAACGGCTCCCTCCCGCTTTTCCCAGCCGCTCAAAATACTGCCCGTCAGAATAACCGCTATCGGCAGAATATTGGGCGTAATCTCCCACAAAAACAGCTGAGGAAAAAAGCTGACCGCAATCACGCACAACGCGCCCGTCATCGGCTTATCCCAGCCAAAAGCCCGGTTAATTCTCTCAATCAGCAGCGCCAGTATTACAATGCAAAGAACAGCTCCTGCAACACCCTGCTCCCCCATACACAAAAGGAGCATAGATTGGTTTTGTCCCGCCTCCTGTGCCAGGGGCTCTGCAAAACCACTCACACACCGCAGTCCAAATCTGTCGGCGTCCCATGTTTTCCACACTGTGCCGCCTGAAAGAAACAAAATAAAAATAAGGGATAATCCCCGCAGCACAAGCTTATCCAGCTTATAAAACCCACGCATCACAATCCTTTTTGGGGGCACACCCTCCGGCTTCCTGTACCAGCAGTAGAAAAACAAGAAAGCGCCGGCTGCCGTCACCATTTCCAGACAGACGCTGTGTTCTGCATCATAGTGAACCGCCGTCAGAAGCAGTTCGGTATTATTTGTAATCAGCCCCATACTGCTGATGATCAGCAAAAAAAGAAACAGCATCTGCATGGCGTTTTTACACAGAGCAGCTGTAGGACGGATCAAAGTGGAAATCGTCAGCAGCGTACAGGTCATGATCCACAGGCTGATCACACTGTGATTACAGGCCAGCAGAAAAAAAGAAATTCCTGCACACATCGCATAAAAAAGACGTCTCATCCGTTCCTCACACCGGCAGTATTGCAGTGCGGAAACAACCCCGACCGGTATCAGATACGAGGATATGGCCGCGGGATTTTCCCATAAACTCATGCTTTCCCCAATCTGGGGATCAAACAGATACCCCAGAAGCAAGAATGCCATCACAGGTAACGCGCCGTACAGGATCAGATCCAGATATTCTGCGCGAAAGGTTCCCGCCTCCATAACAAGCAGGTAGAGAAGAATCAGCCCTATTATCATCAGATTCCATGAATAATTCGGTTCCGGCTCATCCTCCCCGAGTTCCTGCAGCATACTGACGGCAATCAGTCCCACCTCATATGCCAAAAGGATAAGGGCCGTCATATCCAGCCGTCTGTAATTCGACCGGGGCTTTCTCTTTCCCCGCCTGATCTGGAAAATATCCGTCAGCATCCACACAATACACAGTAAAAACAAAACAACCGCCGACGCTTCCATACCGTCGATTCGAAAAGGAAATACCAGCAGCATGGAACAGAGTATAATGGCGTAAATGAATCCGACAGAATAATCCCTCTTTTTTGTTATTTCCTTCATCTGTAATCCCGTTTCCCTTTCCCGTCCCCTGCATTTTTCTTGTATCGCATCAATACATTTTACACTTTTAATATGCTATTTTCAATAGCATTTGTCTTTCTTTTGTATTTCCTGTATAATAGTGCGAAAAGTACTGAATCAGATTCAGGGAAAACCGGGACAGAAAAAAATGAAAACAGTCAGAGTGGCGGCCGCCATCATCCTTCACAACAACAGAATTTTTGCTACCCAGAGAGGGTACGGCGAATTTAAAGACGGCTGGGAATTTCCCGGCGGTAAAGTTGAGACGGGCGAAACCTCCGCACAGGCCCTTGTTCGGGAGATTCGGGAAGAACTGGATACGGAAATTGAGGTAGGCGAACTGTTTGATACCGTGGAATACGATTACCCCTCGTTTCACCTTTCCATGGACTGCTTTCTGTGCCGGGTAATATCAGGGGATCTGGTATTAAAGGAACATGAAGACGCAAGATGGCTGACCAGAAAAACATTAAGAAGTGTGGACTGGCTGCCCGCAGATATCGGGCTTGTGGAGAAATTAGCTTCTTTGATTTATTGATGAATCCGAAAAAGACTCTGCCAAAAGATTTGGCAGAGTCCTTCTTTTATTTCATTAACGATGATTCCTTATTCTGAAAGTGCTGATCAGTTCTTTCAACAGACCGGACTGGTTAGACAGCTCTTCACTGGCCGCCGCGCACTCCTGACTGGTAGCCGAATTGTTCTCCACCACTGCGGAAATCTGCTCAACGCCGGTAGCCACCTGCTCCATAGCAAGCGTCTGTTTCTCCACAGCGTCTACCACCTGTTCCATCTTCGTCGTCACATTACCGGCAAGCTGTCCTGTCCGCTCCAATGCCTCCGAAACACGGTTCATGACCTTTCCGCCCTCCTTAATTGTTACGGCGGAGCTTTCTATTAAGTCTTTTGTCGCCTTTGCGGCCTCGTCCGATTTTGATGCAAGACTGCTGATCTCATCAGCCACAACCGCAAAACCCTTTCCTGCCGCCCCGGCTCTTGCTGCCTCCACAGCTGCATTCAGGGACAATATGTTGATCTGGAACGCAATATTTTCTATGGTTGCAATGATAGTGCTGATCTGCTTGGAATCACTGGCAATACGCTCCATCGAATCGCTCAGATCCTTCACGCTCTCGATACTGATACCAAGCTGCGCGCCTGCCTGATTAACAAAGCTGCCCACCTCTGCTGCCGCGTCGGAGGTCTGTCTTGCTCCCTCTGAGATATCAGAAATCGTAGTGGAAATTTCCGTAACCGCGCTTGCCTGCTCTGTCGCACCCTGCGCCAGCGACTGGGCGCTGGCGGAAACCTGATCCGATCCGTCAGATACATGAATGGCGCTTGCCGCAATCTGCCCCATTGTCTGATTCAATGCGCTGAGAATACTTTCCAGAGATTTTTTAATCGCCAGAAAATCACCCGTATAATCCTGGTGGGTGTCCCGGGTCAAATCTCCCTTTGCAATGGCTCCAAGCACATCCGATATCTCGCCTATGTAAGAGCGGAGATTACGGACGGTATTTTCAAATATTTCTCCAAGAAGGCCAATTTCATCATTGGAACGCACGCCTATCTCAATTTCTCTGCCGTCGGCCAGCCCCAGTTCACCTTTTTCCATCTGCATGGCTGCCTGTGTGATTTTACCGAGAGGTCCCGACACTTTCAATTTCAAATAGAATGTAAGAAGAATAATGCTGACAATAATCACTGCCACACTGATTATGATGGCATAGCTGATGATTCTGGCCGTCTCCTCCTCCGCTTCCTCTATGGATATTCCGGCAAAAATCAAGCCGTCAGTCTTACCGTCGGCTCCCTTGGTGGGAACATAGGAGCAAAGATATTTTACTCCCAGAATATCCGCTTCCCCAACATAAGTCCTGCCCTGTTCCAGTACGATATCGCACAAGTCGGAAGCCAGCTTGGTTCCGACCACGCGTTCTCCGTTCTGCGTCACCGTACTGTAAGCTCTGGTGTCGCCCTCGAAAATAGTAAACTCGCAACCCATACGCTCCTTAAGTCCATCCAGCATCTTGTTAATATCTTCGCCGTCCGCTACTCTGTCAAGCTCCCTTGCAAGCATGTTCGTACCGTTCGTACAAATCTTCTGCTGCATGCTTCTGACCAGCGAATTGTACATGAACACGCAGACTGCCACCGCAAAGACAACGGATACCGCCTGCATAATTACTACAACATTTCCGACCTTTTTCCCGATACGCCTGATCTTTTTTCTGCCCTTTTTCATTTGCCCTTTTTCCATACTGTAATTTCTCCATTCTGATTACAATGATATCAGCCGTGCTGATTGCGCTATTGGCTATATTATAACATAGGAAAAATTTTTTAAAAGGTCTTTATTTCATTTTCCTTCAATATCCATACCGCTTTCTTTTTTTCAAAAACATAAAAGCAGACAGGGCAAGCGCCATCAGCTCCGCTGCCGGCGTTGCCAGCCAGATGCCGTTTACACCAAGAAGTGCGGGAAGCACAATCATCGTGATCAGCATAAATACAAAAGACCTCGAAAAAGCAAGAACCGCCGACACAATCCCATTGGACAGCGCGGTAAACATGCCGCTGGCAAAAATGTTAAACCCGATAAAAAATAATGCAATTGTACATATCCTGTTTCCCGTTACGGCAAGATCATAAACCGGATTATCCGGGCGGGCAAATATGGACACTAACGGCCTTGTCAGTACAAAAGATACCGCCACTGTGAGCAGAGAAATCGCTGTGATCACCTTTAAGCTGACCGCAACCAGCTTTTTCAGCTTCTCATTGTTCTGCTCCCCGTAATAAAAACTCAGCATGGGCGCAACCCCGTAAGAATACCCGGTGTATAGGGAACTGGCAAACATCAGCACATACATGATAATCGTAACCGCCGCAACCCCGTTTTCCCCCACATAATGGAGCATTGTCCAGTTAAACATCATAGTGATGATTCCGGTAACAAGAGCTGTCGCCATCTCCGAACAGCCGTTAGTGGCCGCGCTCATAAGAACCTGTAACCGAAAGGCTGGTTTCCTGAAATGGAGCAGACTCTTTTTCCTGCTAAAAACAAACAATCCGACCACCGCCGTCACGGAATAGCCAAGACCTGTCGCAATTGCTGCACCGCTGATTCCCATGTCAAATCCGGCAATGAACACATAGTCAAGCGCCATATTCAAGACGCCTCCAGCCACGGAGCACATCAGGGAAAGATTGGCCTTTTCACTGGCAATCATATAGAGCGTGAAGTTGTTCATCAGAAGAATCGGCACGGTGAAAATCAGATAGCGGCTTAAATATTCCACACAGTATCCCTGCACGGCGGCGGACAGATTCATCCCGGCAAAAATGTGCCCCATTGCCAGATACCCGGCCGCGCACATAACGATTCCGACCACCACATTCACCAGTATGAGGAACGTAAAATCCTCCTTTGCTTCATCCGCTTTCTGCTCTCCCATTTTTTTCATAATGACCGCGCTGCCCCCGGTGGCAAGCATGGTAGAAATTGCCGTGACAAGCTGGATAACCGGCGCCGTCAGATTAATTGCCGAAAGCGCGTCCGTACCGATCAGATTGGATACAAACAGCCCGTCCACCATTGTATAAAAGGACATAAATACCGTCATGGCAATGGTGGGCACAGCAAATTTCAGAATATTTTTTAATGTTACGGGTTTTTCATAAAGATTTTCGTTCTCCAATACCCTTTCCTCCTGTTCTGCTTTCTCTTGCATTTCTTTCCTGCATAGAGTATCATAAACCGTACAGTAACAGTATGGTCAAGCTAAAAAGGAGGAATATTTGCATAAAAAGAACAGTCTTCTCACAATCGGCCAGTTTGCGGCCATGCACGGAATCAATAAGAAAACGCTGATGTGGTATGATGAGATCGGGTTATTTAAACCTGCCGCCATCAATTCGGAAAACGGCTACCGTTTTTACAGCTATCATCAAAGTCCCATTCTGGAAACCATTCTTCTGTTGCGGGAGCTGGACGTAGCCATACCGGAAATACAGGAATTTCTGAAAAAACGTTCTGCCGAAAGCATGAAATGCCTTTTGGATGAGAGAATTGCAGACCTTGACAAACAGCTTTCCCACCTGCTGGCAGTCAGGACGACACTTTCCACGCACCGCCAGAATATGGCAACCCTGCTGACAATGGATCTCTCCGAAATTGAACTGATCGAAAAAGGAGAACGTTGTCTGGTCACTGTTGACGTCACCCCGGAAACTTCCTTTGAAGAAGAAGTCGAGCTGATCACAGCCGAGACGGAAAAATACCGTCTGGGCCGTCTGCACGACGCCACTTACGGCTCAATGCTGCCTGTTTCCAGTCTCTTGGACGGCCGCTATGACAATTATTGCAAATTGTTTATTGAAATCCCCTTCCTGACATATCGGGATGGTCTGCATTTAGCTCCGGGCGGCAAATATCTGCGCGCCTTCCATAAAGGAGACTGGGATACCATTCCCCGGCGTTATGAAGAAATACTGGCGTTTGCAAAAGAGCACAGCCTGACGCTCCATGAATATTCCTATGAAATGGGCATCAATGAAAATGTCACAGACCGTATCGAAGATTATATCGTGCAGATCGAGATTCCCGTCCGCCAATAAAAACGCCCGCTCTGTCCACGCACAGATTGCAGTGATCGCAAACCCGGCTGTCCGCCTGTGTATGTTTACCTGTCGAAAAGCGCAGCCGGCGGACCTGCCAGAACCAATCAAACGTTCCCCACATACACCTTTTCCAGATACTTCCCAGCCGTCGAGGCAAGGCGGTACAGCCGCTCTACGTCCGTAGCTTCTCTGTCTCTCATGTGGTACCGCGGAAAAAAACGGGTGATATGAAGCGGGATTGACGGACGTAAAGAGGCGATCCATCTGGCCTGCGCTTCCATATCCTCAAAAGAATCGTTTTCCCCCGGTACAATCAGCGTAGTCAGTTCCACATGGCAGCTTTTTGCCGCCCTTGCAATAAAGGCCTTAACCGTCTCCAGATCCCCGCCAAGCTTCCGGTAATATTCCTCACGGAAGCCTTTCAGGTCAATATTCATGGCGTCTGTCCAGAGCAGCAGCTCCTCAAGCACCTCCTGCGAGGCAGTGCCATTCGTCACAAGCACGTTCAGCATGCCATACTCTCTCACCAGCCGGGCCGTATCGCGAACAAATTCCCAGCCAACCAACGGTTCATTATAGGTATACGCTACGCCGATATTCCCTGCTTTTTTCTGTTCCTTCCACATAAGCGCCAGGTCTGCAAGCTGTCCCGGAGATACATATTCCGCATTGGAGACAGCTCTGCCCGCCATGGAAATCTCATGATTCTGACAGAAAGGACAGCTAAGATTACAGCCATAGCTTCCCACGGACAGAATCATACTGCCTGAATGAAAATCGTGCAGAGGCTTCTTTTCAATGGGATCCAGCGCCATGGAGGTAATCTGTCCGTAATTTTCGCAGACGATTTCCCCGCCCTCGTTTTTTCTGGCCCTGCATAAGCCCGTCTGTCCCGGCTCCAGCGCGCAGTGATGCACACATACCCGGCAAATTGATTTCATCTCTCTATCCCCCGTACCTGCGCCAAAGCAAACTCTCTATATCCATGCAAAGAATGCTTCCTGCTCATCCTTAATGGTGCCGTATTACTTCAAACCGTTCCAGTTCCACCTTCTCATGATCTTTGATTCCCGCCTTCTGCTTAGCTATGGAAATCTGCTGTTCTATCGTGTCCACACCTTCCAAATTCGGCAAAAGCACCCCCCCGCTTGGCGCCCCTTGTCACGATGACGCCATACCGGGCCACATCCAGCTCCTCCGGCGAGGAAACCCTTTCCGTCTCCCCCAGCACGTCAACACTGATCGTCAGACGCTCAACCTCCCAATCTTCCACAGGAGCAAATCTGGGATCCTCCGAGCAGGCGCTGACAGCATTGTGCATAATTTCTTCGGCAAGAGAATCTCTCACCGCCTGAATGGTTCCAATACAGCCTCTGAGTCTTCCATCCTCTTTCAGGGATACAAAGGCGCCCGCCCTGCTTTGATGCAGTTTCTCCGGCAGTCCCGCAGGCATCTCCGGGAACTTCCCTGTTCCTGTAAATGCCGCAATGGTGTATCTTGCCAGCCTGACGTAAGGATCTTCCCGCTCCCTCTGCGCAAGAAGCCGTATCCGTTCCTTTTCCTCATACTGCTCCAGAAAATTCCGTGTCCCGTCATTACCACAGGGGCGATAAGCGCAGACGCCATACCCCACCCCGAAAGGCCCTTCATAGGAAAGCAGTTCTGGCTCCACGCCGGTTCGGTCAAAGGCGCCCGCCAGGATGGTAAAAGAGCGATGCCCGCACTCCGCAGCCATCTCGCAGAAATCTTCCGAAAAATCCAGCAGTTCTCCAAAGGCGCCCCTGCCCATCACATCCATGATCCGCGCGTCGTAGGCCGGTCCCTCCTCCTGATAGCCGTAAGGCCCGTCCTCCTTCAATTTATGGGATAAATCGCCGCTGGCAATCACAACCGTATTCCGCCCAAGGATCTGTGCCGCCGCTTCAATACACTGTCCAAACCGGTAATGCGCCGTCAGGGGCAGTCCTGACAGGCCGACTCTTACCAGCTGATACCCCGTCCAGTACTGATTCACAAAATACAGGGGCACCATGGCGCCATGATCCAGCTTCTTATCCCGCTCTCCCAGCGTCCCAGCCTGTATGCCGGCCTCCTCCGCCGCCTGGCACAGCGCACGGACAAATTCTGTGTCATAGGAGACTTCCATGGAAACCTGCCCGGCGCGAAATTTCCCGAAGTCACCCTTTGCACCCTGTCCGGGCGAGATGTGAAAATAATCCGCATACATGGTCTGGTGCGGAGACAGGAGCACTATCGTCTCCGGCTGCAGCCGGCCGACCGACTCCGCCGCATTTTGATACGCATCAATAGTCTTCTGAATATTCTTTTCCTCACCGCGGCCCACTTCGGGTATGATGAGCGGTGGATGCGGTACCATGAACCCTGCTGAAATCCCCATAAATTATACTCCCTCCGTATATTCTAAATTTGCCGTTTTAAGTATAATACACCATTTTTTAAATTACAGTAAATAAAAATTGGGGATACGCGTCAGAGGTTGCTGGCGGCAATGGATACCGCGGTGAAACGGGCTCAAATCCGCTCCGTAATCTTCTCCAGCACATCCCCGTCAACCTACTCGATAGACACTGTCACTGCGTCAATGGTATTAATGGCCCGGATAATAACCATATATTCAAATACCCGCACATTATTCTTCATTCCCACAGGCTTAAAATCCGGAACGACTGTGAAGCACTGCCACACCTTCTTATCCAGCCTGCCTCGTCCGCCCCTTTCTCTCTGCCTTATTGACAAGCATATGATCAATTTTTGAAAAATCCATCTGACATATCTAGTAATTTCAGTATACTATAATTATCAACGTTTACCACCAAAATAATCGGGCAATTGATATCGTGTACTGCCCCGTGGTCTTATCAGGAAAAGCAATGAAATTGTTATCAAAAAATATTGAAGAAAAAAAAGAAAAACGCTATAATATCCACGGGCTATCCTGTATTGGCAGCTTCCCCGAAGCAAACAGCCGGGGCGGCGTCAGCGCTGTACCCTTTTTTCCGCAGCGCTGCTCAGGGATCGCCGTATGCTCTGACATGGAGGAACCTATGAGAAAGAAAATCAACGCCATTTTTATCACTGCCATATTGGCTGCGTCGCTGTCCGGATGTGCCGGCTCAGACATAGAAAGCAAGATTACCGATGACGATACGGAACTGCGAAATAGTACTGAGGACACAGACGAAACAGAGCTCCTGTCTGATAATGGGGATGTCGAACTGACCGTCTGGGGCGCCGAAGAAGACGAAGCGCTGTTAACCAGAATTATTGAAGACTTCCAGACGGAATACAAAGGGCAGGCCAATTTCCATATTACATTTACAGCCCAGAGCGAATCTAACTGTAAAGATGTATTAATGGGGGATCTGGAAGCAGGCGCGGACGTCTTTGCTTTTGCGGATGACCAGCTAAATACACTCGTAGCTGCCGGTGCGCTGGAGCCCGTCGAAAATGCAGACCACATCAAATCCGAAAATCTGCCCGGCGCTGTGGAGGCCGCTTCTGTGGGAAATACACTCTACGCCTATCCTTTAACGGCTGACAACGGCTATTTTCTATATTACAACAAACAGTTTTTCAATCAGGAAGATATTAAAAGCTTTGACCGTATGCTGCAGATTGCAGAAGAAAATGGAAAGAAAATTACCATGGACTGGTCTTCCGCATGGTATGTCTATTCCTTTTTCGGCAACACCGGTCTGGAAGTCGGACTAAACAGTGACGGCATCACCAACTTCTGCACTTGGAATCAGACAGAAGGCGATATCAAAGGTGAAGACGTGGCCAATGCCATGCTCGCCATTGCGGAAAGCCCAGCCTTTCTCAACACGGTAGAAGAAGGTTTCCTCGAAGGCGTTCAGGACGGTTCCGTGATCGCCGGTGTCAGCGGCGTATGGAACGCAGTCGCTATGGAAGAAGCATGGGGCGCAGACTATGGCGCTTCCAAGCTTCCCACCTACACCTGCGCGGAGAGACAGATCCAGATGGCATCTTTTTCCGGCTATAAGCTGATCGGCGTCAACGCTTACTCTGAGCATTATACATGGGCTGTCCGGCTGGCTGAATGGATTTCCAATGAAAAAAACCAGCAGCTCCGCTTTGAAATGCGAGGACAGGGACCGGCCAACACAAAAGCCGCCGCATCTGCCGACGTGCAGAACTCCCCCGCCATCACCGCCTTGCTTGAACAGTCAGAGTTTTCCTGCCTGCAGCGCATTGGCGGTAATTTCTGGGATCCCGTCTCGGCATTTGCCTTAAATATGGCCGCCGGAAACCCGGAAGAAAAGGGTCTGCAAGAGCAGCTCGATTCCATGGTCGAAGGAATAACCGCGCCGTAAAAGCACAGACATCTTTTGGAGGTTACAGGCATTATGAAGAAAAAATTAAACATCAAGTACCGCTTAATACTGCCCATTGCCCTGCTTGGCATAGTAGCGCTCATATCCAATCTGCTGGCAGTCACCAATATTAAAAATGTCAACGACAATGCCGCAAATATTGCAGATAACTATATGGAGGGAAAAACCCATCTGGCCCGCATTCACCAGTCCGTCATGAATATACATAAAATGGCCCTGTCGCATATTGTGGCTACCGACTACAACACCATGATTACCCTCGTCAACAACATAAAAGATGCTGAAGCGGAACTGGACGGCATGCTGGCGGATTATGCAATCTATATCAGCGATGACGACAGAGAGACCTACGACGCCCTGCTCTCCGATTATGATTCTTTGAAGCATTCTCTCGTTTTCCTCGTGTGCGCCAGCGCAGCAAGCAAAACACAGGATGCCTACGCCTTTGCCAACGGTGATGTGGCCGACTGCAACACCGCTGTGGAAAACGGCATCCGCATTTTAGACGAATCCATCAGTACGAGAACCGAGCAGGCCAGAACGCAGCTTGCCTCCGTCTATCTGAGTTCCATGGTTACAAACGGGGCATCCACCCTTGCCTGCATTATCCTTGTCCTGATTACTGTATCTCTCATTTTAAGGTCTGTAGTCAGACCCATAGCGAATGTTCTCGATACGCTTCAGGCATGCTCCGGACGCATCAGCGGCGTTGTGGAGGAAGTTTTATACCGCACGCAGACTTCCAGCAAAAACGCGACCGATTTATCCGCCCTTGCCGAAGAACTGTCGGCAACCATTCAGGAAGTGTCAGACAGCGCTTCCCACATCAACCAGAACGCCAAAAATGTGCAGTCAGATTCCGAAAACATGGCTGACGAGTGCGAAAAAATCACTTCCTACTGCGGCGAAATGAATACGCGGGCTGCGGAAATGGGACGTTCCGCACAGAAAACTCTGGATAACACCAATGCCAAAGTCAGAGAAATTCTGGATGTCTTAAATGAAGCAATCGAGGGAAGCCACAGTGTCGACCAGGTAAATCTCCTTACGCACGATATTCTGGAGATCGCTTCCAAGACTAATCTGATTGCCTTAAACGCCGCCGTGGAAGCGGCACGGGCAGGAGAGGCCGGCAGAGGCTTTGCGGTAGTGGCAGATGAAATCCGCCAGCTTGCGGCTTCCAGCAGCGAAACGGCTAACCACATTCAGGAAGTCAACAATACCGTGACTCACGCCGTCTACAACCTCTCCGAGAACGCACAAAATCTGGTCACCTACATAGAGGAATCCATTCTAAAGGAATTTCTCTCTTTCGTTGCTTCCGGACAGCAATATCAGGAGGACGCCGCCTATATCAGAGAAACCATGGATTCGTTTAATACAAGTACCCGCGTCCTGAAAAGCTCCATGGCTGAAATCGTTGACGCCATAGCAACCATCACAACGGCCATTGATGAGGGGGCCGCCGGTGTCTCTGGCGTAGCCGACAGCACGCAGCGTCTGGTGACCGATATGACGGAAATTACCAAACGCATGGACACAAACCACAAAGTGGCATCCGAATTGGAAAAGGAAACCGTAACCTTTGCCAATCTATGATTGTCAAGGGGAATCATGGATTTAAACCGCTGGGCCTGCATTACCATGCTAACCGGCGTTTTCCTTTTCCTTCCTGTATAATTCAAAAACAGCTATTATTTTCCAACAATTCCCCAAAAGTCCCATTACCGACAAGCGCATGCTCAAGCAGATGGCAGTATCCTCTTTTGCCTGTTGGATACAGGTGTTATAATCTGCGGCATAATGGATTTTTGCTCGATTTTAAATAAATCCGCACCCGCCAGTTCAGAGATTACCTTTGCTACCTTTTCCGTATTGCCTACCGTGAAATAGCGGTAACCCCGCTGAAATAATTCTCATCTGCCCTGGAATAAAACGCCACTAATTTTGCCACAATCTGTTTCTCCTTCCATTACATTCCAAACGCCTCTGCCACCAGCTTTAAATTCTCCACAATGGGTAAATGCTGCGGGCAGTGGTTCTCGCACTGTTTACATCCGATACAGTCGTCAGGTTTTCCGTGTGTCGCCGTCAAGTTTCCGTAGGTAGTGGCAATCCCCGCCAGCAGGCCGAACTGCTTCTGGTTGTTATACAGTGCAAAATATTCGGGGATGGCGATCTTTTCCGGGCATCCCGCAGTGCAGTAACGGCAGGCGGTACAGGGAATGGCAATGCTGTCGTTGATGATCTGCACCGTTTTTGCTATGGTTTCCTTCTCCCCCTCTGTCAGAGGCCGGATTCCTTCATATAGCTGATGTTGTCCTCCACCTGTTCCAGATCGCTCATGCCGCTCAAGACCACCATAACCTGATCCAGGGATGCCGCAAAACGGATGCCCCAGGAAGCATTCCCGGCGTTCGGATCGGCTTCTTTCAGGATATCCTCTGCCGCTTCCGGCAGACGCACCAGCTCTGTCTCCGGGTGGTCCGTCAGGATACGGTCCAGCATATCCGCATCGTCATGATAGGAAAATCCGATATGCCGAATCTTCCCCTCCGCTTTTTTCCGCATCATAAATTCAAACCCTTTTTGTTCCTGCACTGCGCCATACACGGACCGCCCCATGGCGTGGAGGAAATAATAATCAAAAAAATCTACCTGGCACCGCGCAAGCTGCTCGTCAAAAATCCTTTCATAATCCTCCGCGCTTTTTACCATAAATACCGGCATCTTGGTGGTGATGGTAAAGGAATCCCTGGGATAACGCTTTGCCACCAGCTCGCCAAAAGCCTTCTCGCTATTCCCTCCATGATAAACATAGGCCGTATCGAAATAAGTAAATCCTTCCTCCATGTACCTGTCAATCATGGCTTTTGTTTTTTCTAAGTCCACACTCGACCAGTCCTCCGGATTCGTCTGTGGCAGACGCATCAGTCCAAAACCTAATTTCTTCATTTCAATATACACTCCTTTCTACTATCTGTTAAATCCTCTGTGTCCATATACCACGCATTTGTTCAACGCTTCTTCCAGCGAATGGAATTCTTCTTCTGTCAGTTCTACTTTGGAGGCATCCAGATTTTCAATGATGCGCTCCTTATTCTTCGATCCCGGAATCGGAACCACATTGGGATATTTATGCAGCATCCATGCCAGTGAAATCTGCGCACTGGTGGCATGCTTCATTTCCGCATATTTTTTCAGAAGGTCAATGATCGGCTGATTTCCGGCTATGTTTGCTTTCTGTAACTGCGGCACCCAGTTCCTGACATCATCACTTGGCTCGAATTTTGTTTCTGTTGTAATCTTGCCGGATAAAAGCCCACTGGCAATGGGAGAAAAGGGAACCACTCCAATGCCATGCTCCATGCAGTAGGGAATCACTGCTTTTTCCATATCCCGTTCCACCATGGAATAGATATTCTGGATTGCGCTTAACGGTGTGACATTCTGCGCCCTGTCAATGATGTCCATATCCACCTGCGACAGTCCCCATCCCCGGATCAGACCATCTTCTATCAGCAGACCCATTGCTTCAGCAACATCCTCTATCCTTACGCCACCGCTTGTTCTGTGAAGGTAATAAAGCTCAACCATATCCGTTTGAAGCCGCTCCATAGAATCCTCCAGATGCCTGCGAACTGCCCTGTATACAGAACCCTCTGACCTGACTTCCGAGCTGCCTAAAAACAGCTTTGTTGCAAGCGCCACACCTTTACGCACATCTTTCAAGGCTTTCCCCACAATACGTTCATTATGTCCGATCCCTGCCAGGTTCGGGCTGTAAATCTCCGCTGTATCAAACAACGTACAGCCATGCTGATAAGCATTGCGTATGGCTTCTATGCTGTACTGCTCCGGCGGGATTTTCCCATAGCCGTGTGAAAATGCCATACATCCCATACCCACTTCCGATACGGTTAAATCTCCCAACTGTCTTGTTTTCATTTCTGTTCTCCCTGCATCATGTCATATTTATTGTTCAAAAAGCGCTTTCCTTTTAAACCACTGCCGCTTTCCTATCCCTGCGCTGCGGCCTGTTGCGCATTCAGAAAATCCCGGATATAAGAAACCGCCAGATTAAAATCTTCTCCCAGATATCTACAAAATACCGATTTCCAAGCCTGCGTCCCAGCAGGCTGTGGGTTTCGGGAATCTCCTCTGGTGAATCAAACATTGCATGAACATCATCATAAATACAGAATGCCAGATAGATCAGAATCACCGCACGAATTTCCTCCTTATGCTCAGCGGCAGCCAGTGCGGTGACAAGCCCTCCCTGGCTGTTCCCCATCAGATAAATGGAACCGATATCCACAAAATCCCACTGCTTCACTTCTTCCAGAACGGCTTCCAGATCTGCTTTTTCTGTCAAAACCGACATATCCAGCAGTGCTCCGCCGCTCCGGCTTGCCCAGCCACCGCCGCAGAAGTCAAAGCAGACGGTCACATAGTCTTCTTCCGCAAACGCTTCCCCATAGCCTTTTACCCTGTCCAAACAAGCCCCAGTTTTTTCCGGGATACCTCAAAGGCTTTCATCGCTTTGTCATAGCCCCTGTTATCGTTCCAGAGCTTCGTACTGACAAAGATGTCCTCCCTTTTTAGTCCATACTCATTCATGGCCAGACGCACGCCTTCCCCTACGCCTTTTTCATTCATATAGCCTTCCGCCGTATCTATGTTGCGGTATCCTGCTCTGATTGCCATTTTCACTCATTTTGCTTTATGCAAGGGAGAAATCTGCCATACACCGAAACCCAGCCCGGGAATTTTTACTCCATTATAAAGCGTAAGTGTGTCTGAAATATTTTCCATATACATCATATCCTCCTGAAATTTTAGTTTACTGGTCATATTTCCTCTTTATCCCAAGCGCCTGAAAGCCTCCCGGTCTACTGCAAAATCAGGATTGCCGCCAACCTTATATCTATTATAATCCGGAAAAAGCGCCCGACTCCACACCAAACAAAATGATTCTGTGGTTTACGCCTCACAAGTGGAAAAAATGTGGCATAACTTATATCCTGCTTTTTTGCGCATAAATCCCACTACTTTGACGTTGGTGTGAAAAGTATCGTTTATATACACTCCGTAAATTTTATAATACACTCATGTTGATTTTTATACCTGCCCGTATTATGATACAAATTAGTATTTATCCTTGCTGTAATAAGCCAAAATTCTGCAGACTTTTGTTTTTACCACTGGGAATAAAATTCCAAAACATAGCAGGCAGCTTTTTTCTATATAATATCGTTTTTAAGGAGAAATGTTTATGGCAGACAATAAAAAAGAAGACCTGCGGGTTCATCGGACAAAAGAATTTATCCGTAAAACCTTTGAAGAAATGATCTGTGAAATGGATTATGAACAGATTTCTGTCAAGGAACTGACACAGCGCGCAAAGATCAATCGAAAAACATTTTATTCACATTACAACACGTTGGATGACCTTCTTTTGGAGATCCAGAATGAACTGGCACAGAATTTTATCAGGCGCACCCAGGGACTGGAACGCCCCCGCGATATGGACAAGATCACACGGGAATTTTTTCTGTGCAGTGAGGACTTGGGGAAACTGGGGGAAAGGATCACATGCAGCGGCAATTACAAATATATCAGCCGCAAGATCACCAACGATATTATGAACCAGACATGGAAAATCGGTTCACAGTCATCTGCCGAAAATCCGTATATCCAGAATATTATTATGACGTATGTAGCACAAAGCACTTTGGAAATCTATAAGCAATGGGTCGCTGACGGTAAAAAAATTCCCCTTGAAAATATCATCAAAATTGCTACTCAGCTTATTTGTAATGGCGTAAATGGATTAAATCCTTAATGAAAAGGCGTAACCCCTTATAACGCTGTCACAGTTTCAAATGGGCTGCGCCTTTTATTCTCGCGAGCCACGAGCCAATATGTCCATAGCGTCCTTTGGACGCATTGTTCTCTACTGCATTCAATTTTGATGCCCCATAGCTTGCTACGGGTATTTGACTTGTGCAGCGGCGCTGAGAGCCTAACATTTATTCAATCATCCGCCTTCTCTGCCCACTTCAGTCCTTAACTCTCTTTCACCCCCCATATGATACATTACCTGAATACAGTCTACATATCTCTGAATATATGCCCGTAGTTCCTGTGCGGAAGCAAAATCCTCCTGACATTCTTTTATTTCCTCCAACTTCTCTTTCTGTTCCGCCGGAAAAACTCCCAAAAGTTTCTCCCACTCCTGCCACGCTTTAGAGAGCCTTAGTGATATTTGAATTTTCTTGTGGTATAGTGGACTTCCACTTTTAAGAAAAGGAGTTGATGATATATGCCACAGATGAACAAAGGTGGTAAATTCATTTTCGGGAAATCACTGAGTCAAATATCGAATGTATTATGAAGATGACACTATTAACTATCAAAAATCCATTTTCGATATTCATCCAGCTTTCAGGAAAAAATTTACCAATTCATAATTTAGGTATCAAAAAGGTATCACGCCCCACCCAAAAAGCCGGAAAGTCCGCTATTTATGCGGCTTTCCGCCTCTCTTTTTACTATTCGAACTCGGCGTGTTCTTTACTGTTATTAACGTTATTCGTTTAAGTTTTATACAAATACACGCCTATTTTTACTTCAATTACATCATTTATTATGGCTTGCTGATTTTCTGTTGCCAAAATGTTGCCAATAATTTCTTAAATATTTACTTCCCCTTTTTGGCTTCTTTTCTAATAGTTCCTATTTTTTTATCGCTACGCGCGTCCCTCCCATTCTTATTCCTAATTGTTCCCGCTGGTAAACCATGCTTCTTCTCAAATGCTCCCACTGTACAATCACTTCTTGTTTTCCTCATTTTGTTTTCCCCCTTGAATTTATAACGCTTTATTCATCTTACTTACAATCATTTCAATGTTATCAACGCAATTAAGTCTATATTCTTCTTTTACTGCCACTCTCTTTCCCATTAAATCCAAGCGTCCCGCTCTCAACTTTTGTAAAGGGCATCCTCTCGCAGACGAAACAACCCCTGTCGTCTGAAAATCTCTTACATTTATAATCCCATCATCTATATGTAAAAAGTCAAATATATTTGGATATGCCTCCAATAAAGACAACATATCTTTGTCAATTTGTTGTAATACCGTTGCATATGCAGAAGCTGCTCCCATATATTGAGTTAATCTATTTTTCAATATCATATAGACTTTGGGTAATGGCATATTTACCTCTTTTAATTTTTCCGCAAAAGCGTATTTGCTATATATTTCAGATGGTAATTTCAATCCGTAAATCAAAGAAAATGCATTCTGAATTGCCCTACGTGATGAATCATCTGCCATTACTGGAAGTACAACTTTCGTTGAAGTAGCAAGGGCTATTTGCGTGTACATTGAAAAACTAGGATTTGCGTCTAAAAAAACTATATCATAGGCATCCTCTATTGGTTGTATAAAATCATTCAGCCAATTTATAATCGACACCCATGTATTAGTTCCCGGTATTTGGTTATTCGCCAATGTCGAAATAGCATTAGACTGTAATTCCAACATAGCATCTCCACAGAGCAAGTCTATATTATTCTCTATGTACTGATTATACTGATTCGGCTTCGTCAAATAATCTCTAGGGTTAAAAGAGGGTGCGCTATAAGGAGATGGTAAACGCATTTGAAAATATCCGCCAATTGTCGCTCTAGGATTTGCCCCTTGTCTCATCAATAAAACATTACTCCCCCCTTGATTTAACCCACCCAATAAAAGTTCAGATAAATTTGCTTGAGGACACACATCAATAACTAATATTTTCTTACCCTTATTTTGATATGCGTATTCATTAAGAATTTGAAAGGCTAATGTTGTTTTACCTGTCCCGCCTTTATTATTCCAAAAAATAACCCTTTCCAATTTCAAATCACCTCTCCATGCTTATATTTTTTACACTTTTATTCTATGTCCATTCATGGCTTTTGTCAAGTACATTTTGTACGAATCATAGTACCATGCAGACTTTCCCAAAGTATCTCACTACTAAATTTATATGTTTTCTTAAAAAGTTGATTTCTCCTTATTCACTCTTATTACATGGTGCTAGCACCATGTATAAATAATCATTAAAAGAAGAATATCAGACTTATATCTTCACTTGCTGAAAATATGAAGTAATGAAACGACGGAGAATGGCAGTTTATAGAGTATCATGCCCCGGCATTTTTTCATGTTATATTTTTGTCACTTTTTATGATTAATGATTTTCCATATCTAAAAAAATCAATGCCTTGCTATTGACATTCGACTGAAAAAGTAATATACTGACTGTCGGAAAGGAGGGTAAATAAATGGAGAATAATTCTTCATGTAGTATTCTTTTGAAACAGATACATGACGTACAGAAAAAAAATATTGATAACACATTACGGAATTTAGATTTAACCTTTTCACAAATCAATGTTTTACGAGCTTTGGTTCATTCAACCGATAAGCAGATGTCCTTAAAAGAGCTAGAAAAAATACTTCATGTTGCACAATCCACTACTGCACGGATTGTCACTAAAATGGAAGGCAAAGGGTTGATAGACAGTTTCAGTGATGTGTCTGACAAACGCATAAAATATATCCGTTTAACGCAATATGGAGAACAGTATAGCAACAATGCGAAGCGAAAACTTGAAGAAGAAGAAACACGTTTACTGTCATCACTTACCGAAACGGAAAAAATAGTCTTTGTCAGCCTGCTCCAAAAAATTGCCAGTAACTTATCATAAATACTCGTTTCCATGAACGAGTATTTTATTTACCAAACAATATAGCAAGCTATCAATGTCTTGCTTTTTATTTTACGGAGGTAACTATGAAAGAAGAGAACAAGTTAGAAATTTATAACGCTATGCCTGTATCGCAGGCTGTTGTGAGAAATGCTATTCCAGCTATGGCGGCAATGCTTATGACACTGATTTACAATTTAGCTGATACATTTTTTATCGGTCAGACACATAATGCTTTTCAGCTTGCCGCCGTATCGCTTGCAAGCCCCGTCTTTCTAATATTCATGTCTGTCGGCATGATTTTTGGTATCGGCGGAACATCTGCTATTTCAAGGGCTATGGGAGAGGGACGGAAAGACCATGCAAAAAAAATATCTTCTTTCTGTATGTGGTCATGTGTCGTTGTAGGAATTATTATGTCCTGCCTGTCGTTGCTCTTTATGGATAACATTCTCGCGTCAGTCGGGGCGAGTGCAGACACATGGGACTTTGCAAAAGACTATCTGACGATTGTTTCTTTTGGCGGTGTGTTTGTGCTGATTTCAAATTGTTTTTCAAATATTCTGCGTGCAGAGGGACAGGCAGCAAAAGCTATGCTTGGTCAGATTATCGGAAATCTGCTGAATGTTATTTTAGACCCCATTATGATTTTGGGATTTGGTTGGGATATTAAGGGTGCTGCTATTGCGACCTTGATTGGTAATTTCGCTGCTGCTCTATACTACGTTTTATACTTTATGAAAGGTAAATCATCACTTAGTATTCACATAAAAGATTTTAGTTATAAAGATAAAATATGCAGCAGCGTCCTTTCTATTGGTATTCCCGCTTCTCTTGCTTCCCTTTTAATGAGCGTTTCTCAAATTATTTTAAACGGGATAATGGCAGGATATGGAGATATGGCAGTTGCAGGAGCTGGTGTTGCTATGAAAGTCACGATGATTTCTGGAATGCTAACGATTGGTATAGGACAGGGCGTACAGCCATTGCTAGGTTTCTGTGTTGGTGCAAAAAAATGGGAACGCTATAATAAACTCATAAAATTTTCACTCTTTTTCGCCTTTGCGGTCAGCTTTGTAATGACTGTTTTATGTTATCTGTTTACAAATCAAATTGTAAGTGCTTTTATAACTGATGTAAACACATTTGATTATGCCGTAAGTTTTTCAAGGATTTTGCTCACAACCAGTATCTTTTTTGGAATATTCTATGTGCTGACAAATACAATACAGGCAATGGGAGCCGTCATTCCTGCTCTGATTATCAATCTGAGCAGACAGGGAATTATTTATATACCTGCACTGTATATTTTAAACATATTCTCAAACGCAAGCGTTCTTATGTTTGCACAGCCTATTGCAGATATTCTTTCGATTGTTCTTGCCGCTGTTTTGTATGTCAACGCATATAAAAAACTAAGCAGACAAAAAATCTGATTATTAAATGGATAATGATATTATAGTACTTTTATCATAGAGAAACAGCGTATTGTATTCAAAGAAAATGGAGGGAAAGAAAATGATTATAACAATCAGCAGAGAATTTGGCAGTGGTGGACGTGAGTTAGGGAAAAGGCTTTCAGACGCTTTCAATATTCCTTACTATGACAAAGAAATTATCGCTTTAATTGCAAAGGAAAACGGGTTTGATGAAAATTATGTAGCCCATATATCGGAAAGGAAAATACAAGCGGCATATCCTTTAACGATAGGACACCAATTCGCAACAACAGTAAACCATGTAACGGAACAGACGGTCAAGATTGCGGTTGAGCAACACAGAATAATTGAGCAGTTCGCAGCACAGGGAAGCTGCATTATTGTTGGCAGATGTGCAGATGTAATCTTAGAAAAATATTTTCCATTCAACATTTTTGTATATGCAGACAAGGAAGCCAAACTTCAACGCTGTAAAGAATATGCGTCTGCCGATGAAAAGCTAAGCAGCACAGAGCTTGTGCGGAAAATGCATGAGATAGATAAAAACAGGACGGCATACAGAAACTTTTTGACTGATACAAAATGGGGCGAAAAGGAAAACTATCATTTATGTGTCAACACAACAGGCGTTAAAATAAAACAGATTGCTCCAAATATAGCAGCATATATTGACGAATGGTTTAAGCAGGCACAAACATAAGCAACCAATCGCACAATTCAAGAAATAAAGAACTTTAGGAGATGTCGGCATGGGGAAATTACTGCTGCTGACACTTAACGGACAGGAAGAAAAAGCGATTGACAAAATCGTTTCGGCATTAGCCGACTGCATACAGCTTGAAGCCATACAGACTGTACCTAGCCCCGTGTTATCTTTTCCGGGACTAGAAATAATGCATTTCCAACGCCGGGTAATTCAAGACGGGAAAGAAGTCAGCCTTACCCGTCTTGAATACAGTACCCTTATATTCCTTGCTTCCAATCCCGGCATTGTCCTCACACGGTCACAGATATTTGAAGCCGTCTGGAACATGGATAGCGATAGCTGCCATTCGAGTGTTGGAAATGTGATTTGCAATCTGCGGAAAAAGATAGAGCCAGACAGCAAGAACCCGACTTACATCAAAACCGTGTTAGGTGTCGGCTACAAATTTGACATGAGAAACGCCGGGGAATAACTTTCTATTACTGTCAATCCCCGGCACTTTTTATCTCTCCAATGCCCTCTCTATCTGCTGTTTCTGCCCTTTCAAATCGTTTTGTTCTTCATACAGATTATTACGCTCTTTGCAGAGTTCTTTCATGCGCTCCAACTGCGCCCTCACTCCCTCCCGGCAATCCGGCTCTATCTTCTTATATTCCCCGGTCAGATTGCGGATTGTATTATTGTTCTCTTTTATCTGCTCCGAAAGGCATACCCAATCTATTAGATTTTGCACTTCCTTATCCGTTTCGTAAAGGTCTGTATCTGCCACGATTTTAGCGCACAACCGTATCATAACTTTCTTTTCCATATCGGTCATATCTATCAATCCCCCTTTCCTATCGGCTCATTTCAAAGGCACGTTTCGGGCGTTTAATTGCCCTTTCTGCCTGCTCTAACGCCTTTGACCGTTCCACTATCGACCGCACCTGTTCCCTGCCTAAATGACGCTCCAAACGCCCCAAATCAGACACTTTTTCCTGCAATCGGTCTATGGTGTCGCTCTGTTCCATAACTTTATCTGTAAGGCGGCTAATCTGTTTCTGTTGTCTATTGTACCCATTCCGTTTCCTGACAGGCAACCCTGCTCGGCACTGTACCGTCCCCTTACGGGGCGCTCGTTCCTTTTGCGGAAGTCTTGGCGGTTTATCTCGGTCTGGACGGTCATTCAGTTGTTCCGATCGATCGTTAAGCCAAGTTTACCGCAAGTCAGGACTACCGGCTTAGCCGGTAGCCTGCTCTGCCCCTATAAGGGGCTATTACCTGCTTGCGCCCGGAAGGCGCACTGATGGTCTGCCAACTGCACCACATTCTCAGCTGCCCCCTTCAGGGGCTCTTTCAGTGCTTCCTTCTACCGGCGCAGCCCCATAAGGGGCTTGCTGGTTTGCTTTGATTCCCTACTGCCACTCCAAGTGGCTTATTTCTTGTTTTTCTTTACCGGCTCACCCGTAAACGGGTCAATATACTCTACTA
>VSNG01000031.1 GCA_009774175.1 Lachnospiraceae bacterium
AGATAATGATGCAGAAATTGAAATCTTTTCTGGAAAAAATCAAGAAAAAATTAGAAGATAAAGAGGATATTGTTGTTTTTTGGAATGATTGTATTTCATATGATGAATTGCAGTGGTTTCCCAAACTAAATAAAAAAAGAAATAATTCTCTCTTTTTTGAATATGCGTATACACCAACACCGTATACCACGCCTACCATGTTTGCTATGGTAAATAAGTGGATGAATATTGATGATTTTTCTAAGTATAATGTAAGAAATTTAGATTATGATAATTCCAAACTGCTTGATATTGTTCAGAAGTATGGATATAAAACCAAATATTTCTCGGGAAGAGATCGACACTGCGTTTTGTCAAAAAAAATACAGCATCAAAATTCAAGAGAATTTATAAGTTCATGTAGATTGTGCTTTGACGCAATTAGTGAGTTGTTATGCTCAGATAGTAAGCAATTTATGATTATTCATTGTATTCCGGAGACACATTTCCCCTTTTGGTATCCTGATAGAGAGGGAAATGAAATAATGCCTTTATTTGCTTTTGATTCAGTAAACCTAGCAGAAACAAGTAGTAGGAAGTACCGGCAGATACGCAATGCAGCGTTATATTGGGATAATGAAGTAAATTTTTATTCTGATTTAATGGGAAATTCTATTGGTAAGATTTTTATGTCAGATCATGGAAAGTATTATGAGCAATATGGTTATAAGGACTGGGCTGAGGCCAGACATCATATTTTCTTTATGATACAATCGAAATATGTTAATGAAAAAAGAGAAAACCATATTTTTTCTTTGGAAAACTTTTCGGAAATAGTAGATGCATTAATGAAAGCGTATAAATTTGAGAAAAAAGCAGATTTTTCAAGCGCATTTGTAAATGATTATGTACGAATGCAAAAAGTAGACATTTATGGTAAAGATTTAGTTGATAAATATATAAAAATGGGGTGTGCAGAAAATGCGCAGAGTTATAGGGGAATAAGAACAAAAGAAGAGTGCTATATAAGATTTAGAAATCGTGAGCTATATTTTAGGAACGGGAATGAGAAAAAAAATTTAATTGATGCTCCGGAATTCTCCGATCGGATTGAAAATCTTAGGATGCTGGCAGGGGATTATTTTATAGATATTGATGGGGATGAAAAGTTTCAATATGCAAGAAAATTGTATGAATAGACACTATATTTGGAAAGTGGGAGAAATAAATGGAAAATCCGTTGATTACAATACTTGTTCCTATATATAATGCAGAACCTTTTTTGGAAAAATTATTTGACAGTGTATTAAAACAAACGTATAAGAATATTGAGATGATATGCGTAGATGATATGTCTACAGATGCTTCTGTGCACATTATTACAGAATATGCCAAAAGCGATGAGAGGGTGCGATTAATCAAAAGGAAGAAGAAAGGTGGAACAGCGTCGAAAGCTGAGGAATTTGCAATTCCATATATGCAAGGAGAGTACTATTTCTATTTATCGCAGGATGATTTTATGGACTATGATTTGCTAGAAAAGTGTATGAACAAAATAAGAGAGACACAGGCTGACATTGTAGTACCGAATTTAATTTGGTATTACGAAGATAAAAAATTGAATACAGGGATTTATCCTCTTCAAAATGATTATGATCAGATAATTGATTCAAAGAAAGCGTTTGAACTGAGCCTCGACTGGTCTATACACGGATTTGTATTAAAGAGTATGAGAATTGTAAGAGATTTAAATTATAAGGCTGATTATTATAATAGTGATGAATTTTATTCACGAAAAGCGTTTCTATTATGCAATAAGGTTGCGTATGTAAATGCGTCGATATACTATAGGCAAGACAATCCTAATGCAATTACAAAGAAAAAACATTATTTTGATGTAGATACGGTTCATGTGAGGATACAACTGTTAGAGTTGCTGATACATTATCATTATAATAAAAATTTAATTCGGCAACAATGGATATATTGCATAAGAGAGGCAGTTGCGTTTTCTGGTCAATGGTACGGCAATAAATGGAATAAACAGCAACGTTTGTATATAGTAAAGCGTATTGGCTCTGCGTATTATAAACTTGCATTATTGAGTAGATTTTTGATGTGATTTTTTGGGGATGGGTAAGGAATGAAAGAGTATGGTGGATATTTTAGTTTAGAGTTATATGAAAATGAAGAATATTACATATATGATAGCAATTCTGTGCGACGTTGTAATTCTGCAAGAAGTGCTATTGTAGATGCTGTTCGTGATGGAAAATATAGAAGAATATGGGTGCCGATATATACATGTGATTCAATCAAAAAAACGTTGCAGATGAGTGATATTGAATATGTAGAATATAATATCAACGAGCAATTTTTACCGGTGGATGTTTCGGTTGCATCGGGAGAAATTATTTTGTGGACAAATTATTTCGGAGTATTTCAAGAGAAATGGATACAAGATAATGTAGTTAGGAGATATAAAAACGTAATAATTGATAATACACAGTCTTTTTTTACAGTGCCTCAAATGGATGTTTATAATGTATATTCTTGTAAGAAATTTTTTGGAGTAGCAGATGGTGCATACTTAATACATGAGGGACTGGCTGAACAGCCGTTTAAAGAATATTTTTCCATGCCTTCAGCGGAGTTTTTATTGAGTTCTTTGGAAAACGGAACAAATGGGGCATATCAAGAATTTCTTTGTCATGAAAAACGCCTTGAAACAGAAATTGGAGGAAGGATGTCTGAGCTTACACGGAGAATCATGGCATCTATCCGCTATCATGAAGTCATGGAGAAACGTGGGAGAAATTATCGTTATATTCAAAATCGGCTGGATGAGTATAACGAATTACATTTTACGATAACTGATCAAATTCCTATGGTATATCCGCTGTTAGTAAAAAATGAAACGTTGAGAAATTATTTGGTTGCAAATAAAGTGTATATTTCACAATGGTGGAAGTGGATAATAGAGTATTCGGGGAGTAATGAATTCGAACGATATTTATCAAAATATTTGATTCCGCTACCAATTGATCAGCGATACGGTGTTGAGGATATGGAGGAAATAGTGAGGATTGTAAAAGAGGGCTTGTGAAACTTTGAAAGGAAGATATCGAAGGAAATGGAAGAGAGTAGCTATACGGTTGAGATGTTTGAGCGTGGGAAAGAGGAAATATGGGATACATTCATTGATAAAACATCTTTGAATGGAACATTTTTGCACACAAGGAAATTTTTAAATTATCATCCAAAGGAGAGATTCGAAGATGCATCTTTCTTTATAAGAAATAACAAAGGTCATATTGTGGCAGTAGTTCCGGGATGTGTACAGTATGAAGAGAATGCGAAGATTTTTTATTCACATAAGGGGAGCTCTTTTGGCGGACCAATAGTTTCTCGTGAAATTTATACAGTAAAAAGGATGACTGAAGTTATAGATTTAATACAGAAGTACCTTAGATTAAATGGATTTAAAAAAATAGTCTATAAAATCACACCGGAACTTTTCTCACAGGTATCGACGGAGTTGCTTGAATATACATTATATTACGGAGGATACACGGAGGAAAAAGAACTTAATTTATATGTGGATTATAGGGAGTATAAAGATAATATATTGGCGAATTTTTCTAAAGGGAAAAAGTATAACGTTAAACAATGTATGAGAGAGGGAATAAGACTGAAAGAAATAGTGTCAGAAGATGAGATAAAAGAATTACATAGAATAATAGAAATAACATTGGCGAAGTATTCTTTAAAACCTACACATACGGCAGAGGAATTACTAAAGCTTAAAAAAATATATATCCCAGAGGAATGTGGATTTTACGGATTGTTTATTGATGATAAATTGATTTCTGGTTCGATGGTATTTTACTTCTATAATGTATCTGTGGCACATACTCAATATTTATGTGCACTTCCGGAATATAATAGTATTTCGCCAATGACATATATGTATTTTTGTATGATAGAGGAAATGAAAAGAAAAGGCTTTAAGAAATTATCTTGGGGTATATCTACGGAACATGGGGGGAAAAGAATTAACTGGGGACTAACACAAAATAAGGAATCTTATGGTAGCAGACATTCAATTAATAGAGTTTTTAGTAAAGATATATAGATTAACATGGGAGTTGAACAATAATTTTAGGAATAGAAATGGGAGAGAAAAGAAATGGATAAAGGAATGGTTTATTGGATTACAGGTTTATCAGGAGCGGGAAAAACGACAATAGGAAATGCACTATATTATCGTATATGTGAGAAAAAAAATAATGTTGTAATTTTAGATGGTGATGTTTTAAAACAACTTGTAGGAAATGAGTTGGGATATAGCAGGGAGGGACGTCTGGAGAGGGCAAAAAGATATTCTAATTTGTGCAAAGTATTATCAAATCAAGGGATAGATGTAATTATTTGTACGATTGCGATGTTTAAGTCGGTGCGTGATTACAATCGAAAGTATATTGAAAATTATGTGGAGATTTATTTAGAGGTTTCCGAAGAGACATTAAAAAGGAGAGATAGAAAAGGATTATATTCAGGATACCAAGCTGGAATAGTGAAGAATATAGTAGGGGTAGATCAAAAGGTGGAATTCCCGGAGAATCCGGATATCCTTATAAAAAATGACGGAAAATTCACAATTAAGGAATGTGTAGATTTAATTGAAAAAAATATACCTCAAAGAAAAGAAAAAAGAGATATGAATTATTGGAATCAATATTATTTGCGAAACTTTTTGAAAGAAAGTAACCCAAGTTTGTTTGCGAAATTTGTCATGTCTTATATTCGGCCAAATTCAGATTTAATTGATTTGGGGTGTGGCAATGGCCGGGATAGCTTATATTTTTCTAGGGAAGGTATTCATGTTACAGGAATAGACTTATCATTTGAATCTATTAAATATTTGAATGAGCATCATGGCAATGAAAATGCCATTTTCATTTGTGATGACTTTGTGACTTCCTTAGCAATTTATCAGAAACAGTATGATTATTGTTATAGTAGATTTACATTACATGCGATTAATCTGGAGCAGGAGAATGAACTATTAAAAAATGTGTACACCTGTTTAAGGGACGAGGGATTGTTTTTTGTAGAGGCTCGCAGCGTAAACGATAAGATATATGGCCTTGGAGAATGCATGGGGAAAGATGAGTATATATATAACGATCATTACAGGAGGTTTATTAATAAAGATGAACTTGTAAAACGCGTTGAAAATATGGGAATGGAAGTGCTGTTTTTGGATGAGAACCAGGGATATGCGCCACTGGATGATCAGGATCCAGTGTTGATCAGATTAATTGCAAAAAAGCCCGCGCACATTTAAGGGAGGAATATGTAAATGATAGCATATTCAGATTTTCTGCCTATTCATAATCAAATAAGGGAAGAATTGGATGATGCGTATACACGTGTTGTTGATAGCGGATGGTTTATTATTGGAAATGAATTAGAACAGTTTGAACGGGAGTTTGCATTGTATTGCGGAACAAAGTATTGCATTGGTGTCGGAAGCGGACTTGACGCATTACATTTGATTTTGAGAGGAATGGATATTGGAGAGAGAGACGAGGTTATTTTGCCGGCGAATACATTTATTGCTACAGCGCTTGCGGTAAGTTATACTGGGGCAATGCCTGTTTTTGTGGATTGTGATAGAGAGACATATAATATTGATCCTTCACTTGTTGAAGAAAAGATAACTGCCCGTACAAAAGCAATTATAGCGGTGCATTTATACGGACGCGCGGCGGATATGCTAAAACTTCAAATGATAGCGGACAAGCATGGGGTGAAGCTAATTGAAGATGCAGCACAGGCTCATGGCGCCAAAATTGGTGAAAGGCGTGTGGGAAGTTTAGGGGATGCGGCGGGATTTAGCTTTTATCCGGGGAAAAATTTGGGAGCGCTGGGAGATGCTGGTGCGGTAACGACAAATGATAAAGAGCTGGCAGAACGTATTTATATGTTGAGAAATTATGGGTGTAGCAAAAAGTATTCCCATGAATTACTGGGAGTAAATAGCCGTATGGATGAATTACAGGCGGCTTTTTTGCGAGTAAAACTTAAGTATCTTGACGAGTGGACAGGGGAAAGGAGAAAAATTGCAAGTAGATATCTCGATAAGCTGGATGCAAAAAATGTGAAATTGCCATCTAGATGCCCGGAGGAAAGCAATGTGTGGCATATATTTCCGCTTATGACAGATAATAGACAAGCGTTGCAGGAATATTTAAAGCAGAGAAATGTCCAGACTTCAATTCATTATCCGATTCCGATTCATTTACAAAAAGCATACGAAAGTCTTGGGTATCAAAAAGGGGATTTCCCTGTAGCTGAAGGCTATGCAGAAAGGGAAGTGTCTTTGCCATTATGGGTGGGAATGTCGCAAGAAAAGGAGGATAAGGTTATCAAATATGTAAATAGTGCAATTTAAATGGCTTTTACATAGATTGCTAATAAGTATAAGAGAGCATTGGGGATTATTGCTATGAAACAAAATATTAATGCATTAGGACGCATTATTTTACAATTAAGATATGTTATGGATAGGGATCACAAAAAGGAAAGTATTTTTGTTTTTTTATGTATGGTTTTGGGTTCGATTTTAGAGCTCTTAGGTGTATCCGCGATATATCCGTTTTTACAAATTATGTTGTTGCCGGATGCAATAAAAGAGAAATGGTATGTTGCATGGTTGTATAATTTGAATCCGAATATTTCTGAGAAGACGGTTCTTTTGGCGTTAGGTATAGTTATTATGCTCATATATATAATCAAAAATGTATTTATGATTATAAGTGCATATGTTCGTACTCGTTTTGCATCAAAATTTCAAAGAGAACTTTCGACCAAGATGTTGAATGCGTATTTAAAACATCCCTATCAGTTCTTTTTAAATATAAACAGCAGTGAAATTATTCGTGGGATTGATACAGATATAAGGGGTGTTTATCAAATATTGCTTAATTTTTTTACTTTGATTGCAGAGTCTTTGACTATTGTGGTGCTGGGATTATTTCTGCTTATAACAGATGCTATGATGACGATTGGAGCAATGTCATTAGCTTTTTTATGTATGTTGGCAATGATTTTGGGATTTAAGGATAAAATGAAAAGAGCAGGAAACAATGCAAGGGCGGCTTCAAAGTTAAAGAGTCAGTATGGCTATCAGACAGTGATGGGCATTAAGGAAATTATGGTTCTGGATCGGAAACAGAATTTTATTGATCAATATAATGAAGCAGCAAGGTTGGAAGAGAAAGCATTGGTGACTAATGGTGTTATTGAGGCGTGCCCGGATCGTATTCTTGAAGGAGTATGTATTGGTGGCATTATAGGTATTGTATGTCTTCGAATTGCTAGTGGCATAGAATTAGATACTTTTATTCCTGTTTTAGGAACTTTTGCCATGGCTGCATTCAAGATTTTGCCGTCCATATCCAAGATATCCAGTAGAATTAACGCAATCGTTTATTATCAACTGTCTTTGAATGGGACATATAACGATTTAAAGGATGCGAATGCATATGAAATGGAAATAGAGGAACGAACGCTGAAAGCGGACAATAGTGGCAGTAGTGAGAAAAGTGTACAGTTTGCACGGGAATTGACGATAGAACATGTGACGTGGAAATATATGAGTGCGAAAGAGAACGTGTTGGAGGATGCAAAGTTAACAATAAAAAAAGGACAGTCTGTAGCATTAATTGGTTCATCGGGAGCGGGTAAGACAACTTTGGCGGATATTATAATGGGATTGTTAAAACCGCAGACAGGCACAGTATATATGGATGGTATTGATATTTTTACTATACCTCGGCAGTGGGCGAGAATCATCGGTTATGTCCCGCAAGCGGTTTTTCTGATAGATGACACAGTTCGTAGTAATGTTGCCTTTGGATTAAAGAAAAATGAAATTAATGATGGGAAAGTTTGGGAAGCGTTACGGCAGGCACAATTAAAAGAGTTCGTGGAGGAATTACCTTTTGGTCTTGATACAATTGTAGGAGAACGCGGCGTAAAGTTTTCCGGCGGACAGCGGCAGCGGATTGCGATTGCGAGAGCGTTGTATGAAAATCCCGATATTCTGGTACTGGATGAGGCCACTTCTGCATTAGATAGTGAGACGGAGACTGCGGTAATGGAATCCATCGACGCGCTGCAGGGAAGTAAGACATTAATTATCGTGGCGCACCGTCTGACGACGATCCGAAACTGTGATGTGATTTATGAGATTAAGGACGGCGTGGCAGTGCGGAGGGAGAAGGAAGAGGTGCTGGCGGGGGTGTAAAATCTTTTTTTGGAAAATGAGATTTTTTATTCCACGGATTCCCTTTTTGATGTAGAATAGAGTACAGGAATATGTAAAGACAGAGAAGTTGGTCAGAGAAATGGAGTAAGGGGAGGAAAACGGCGATGGATAAAGTCCGTAGCGAAGCATTTCTTTAAGTATTGCAGCATAGATACAATACATGAGATATGAGGACTGGCTAATGGAAATGGATAATGCAAATAAATACACATGGGAAGATTTTGAAAACGATTGTTATTATGAACAATTAATCGTTTTTTTTAATAATCTATTGACGTTACATAAAGGGGATGATAAGAGAGCTTTTGTATTTATCAGTAGAAGGGCTTTCTGTATTTTTCTGTTGCTGCTGCAAAAGGGTCGCCTGACCGGATGGGAGGACGTTCCCGTTTATTCGGATCGGTATGTGATGAAGAAGCTGGAATTCGATTTTTGGCCGGATCAGGAGATCGTCCTGATTGATGATTCTGTTATTACCGGGCATCATCTAAAGTCCGCATATGACATGGTTAAGAGAAAGATTTCGAAGGCAAAAATTATTCCCTATGTGTTTGCAATGGAAGAAAAATGGAATGACGCCAATCTTCGCAGGAATGATGAAATTTTTAAAAATTTACGATATGAGAGAGTGTATACGCATAATGAAATTTTGAAATTGAGCTCGATTGAATCGTTGCTTTTTTATGAGTGCGGGATCCCGTATATGGTAGAGCTGCCGATTATTACAGAAAAGGGGAAGCCTGCATTAGGAGTGCTTTTTTCCAGAGAGGAGTTTCTGGAGTTTCAAAAGGGCGTTGAGGGAGTTTGGACATATAGGGAATGTAAGCAGGTTGGTTATTTGCAAAATGAGATGACCAGCGGCTGCTTGATTTTTGAAAATAATTTTTTGAAGAGAAGGTTTTCGGAATTGGTTCAAAATCTTACGGTTCGACTGCACATCATTCGCGAGCAGGATGGGGTACGTATTATTTTTATGCCCTTTGCGATATTGAAATCCGCCGATTTTTCCAGTCTCAAGGATATGGCGGAGGCTTTATATCTTGGAACGGGCTATATGGAAAGCTTAAATCGTTTCGAAAAGGAGTGTGAAGAGAGAGGAAAGGATTTTAGCGAAGAGAGTTTTATCGCTTTATATAGGGCGGTGGTATACAGCATTAGCTACTACATAGGACAAGAAGTCTGCAAATATATTGATATGGTATATGATAAGGAAGTTGTATTTTTTGAGCAATATAATAAATACTCATTTGACCGGGAGTTTCTTGATTCCATAAAAACAGTCTTCCAAGATGATTCTGAGATGCGATATATCCAGAGAACTTTTTTAGTGCCTCAATTTAAGGAAATAGAGCATCGCGAGAAAATAAAAGAGCTGTATACGAGCGTTCCGCTACGGGAGTATTCTTATAATCATGTTTATAATGCTATGCTTGATATTAAGAACCAGCATCATTTGCTGTATCCGGGACAGGATTTATTTTTGTCTATTGAAGAAATGGAAGAGTTCTTTAAAAGCAAATGCATGGTGAGCGATTATGAGCAGATTGATAATTGCGTAAGTAACTGCATTAGCGGCATGCTGTGTCAGGGCTTACTTGTCAATACACTGCGATATGATTCGGGAAAAAATATCGTTTACCGAGGTTTTTCTTTTGGAGAGAACAGCGATGTTTTTTACAGCGTATCGGCAAAGGTATTTTATGCGGCGGTAGCGGCCTACTACAGGATAATTGGAGAGAATTATAATAAAAAGTATCATTTATTTGTTTTACATTTGTTTCATTTTTTTAAAGAACAGTCGCTTTTAGACACATTTATCAGTATAGATGAATTCGATTTTTACGTCAGATATTTTGCAAAGGCAGGGGATGACGCGAGACAGATCAGGAACAAGGAATTTTTACTGGATAGGCGGGAAACGCCCTATTATATTAAACTGGTAGAAGAATATATCGCGAATTTGGATTTTGCGTAAATTAAGGAACAGATAGTAAGCGGGAAATATCAGTATACCTACAGGAGATAAAAATGAACTGTAACGAATGCAAATATGAAAAGCAAGGTTGTTGTGACAGCAGATTTTTGCAGGCTGATTCCTACGTTGAAGAACGTTTTTTTGAGCTCTGCATGCAGAAAAATGTACGAAGCAAGCTTCTGTTTGACTGGGTAGACAGTAAAGGAAGCTATGTGGCGTATACGGATTTCAGCAGAAGCGATGAAGGAAATTTCAGCAGACATGATTATTCCCACTCGATTGCGATATTGAACGCGATTGTTTCTGTTTTGGGCAAAGAGAAAATTGATTGTTTAAATGCAACAGATTTGTGGATGCTGTTGCACTGCGCGTATGGGCATGATGTAGGCATGCCCTATACTTTTACGCAAATGAAAGAGCTTTGGGAAACGATAAATGCGAACAAGGAGTTTCGGATGTTTTTTCGCGAGGCGTTGGCGTCGGAGGATGATGATTTGAAGAAGGCGGCGCAGTATATTGACGCTATGGCGCACATGCTGGATAAAGAGCTGCTGGAGGGAAGGAGGAATAGGACGGATGCGGATATCGTTGAGTCGGGAACGGGATGGCCGGCGCAAATATATCGAAGCGTGTCTTATTTGACGTCGGAGTATGTCAGAAGAAACCACGCAAAGCACAGCAGGGAAATGATAGCAGGGTGCGAGCTGTTTGCCAGCAAAAACAGATCGAAGATCGATTCGAGATTATACAATTATATCGGCCAGTGCTGTTATATGCATGCGCTTGACTGCAAGGACGTGCTGGACTTGCCTAAAACGGAAAATGATATTGAGACGGGGCATTGCCATCCTCGTTTTATAGCATATATGCTTCGGCTGGGGGATCTCCTGGATATCAGTAACAATCGGTTTGACGAAATGGATATTATGCATTATGGCGGCCTTCCGGGTAAGAGCGAGCTTCATAAAAAGAAACACGAGGCAATAGAGCATATTAATTTTACGGACAGAAAGATAGAAATTACTGCAAGATCAGACAATGAAGAAGTATGCCAGATCACAAACGACTGGTTTACATGGATTAAATCAGAGGTGCAGTTTATGGTTTCGCACTGGACTGAATTTGCTCCGGAAGAAATTGGAGGCTGCACGCTAAGCGAGCCGGTTACGCAGGTGTATTTAAACGATGAGATTTTCTACAGAGTGGAAGATTGTGAGTTTCATGTGGATAAGGATACGCTAATTGATCTTGTGATTGGGCGTAATCTTTATAAGACTAAGTTTGATTTTATGAAGGAATACATTCAGAATGCCCTGGATGCGACAAAGATGAGATTCTGGATTGATATTCTAAGCGGATCCCAGGATTATTTTATTGAGGACGAGACGAAGCTAAAGGAAAAGAACAGGGGAAAGCTGCTTCCTTTTGACTTTAAGAATGGCGTGTTTAAGCAGTATGCGCTGGAAGTGATTTGTGATTATGGGGAACAGGATAACGGGCAGGACACAGAGAAAAAGCAGGGAATTGTATATATTGAAATTATAGATAAGGGAATTGGCATTGACAAGGAGTGCGTGGATGCAATTTCGAACATAGGAAGCGGCTGGAGGAGGAGAAAAAGATACGCGGAGTATTTGGATGAAATGCCCAGATGGCTCAAACCAACGGGAGGTTTTGGCATAGGAATGCAATCCGGCTTTATGATAACGAATGAAATACAGATTGAAAGCCGATGTGAAGGAGATGCGAAAGGGAGAAAAATCGGATTATATTCAGGGAAGAAGAATGGGAGAATTGAAGAACGTGACTATCCGATAAAATCGAACGGCACAAAGATAGCGGTGGGCATTCCCTACGACTGGTTTATGGATGTTGAGAATTATAAGGAATACTCCGACCTCAGATTTATGATGGACGATATTGATTTCATGGATCCAGGTAAGACCATGGACAGAGTCGCTGATTTTATTGTGCGATATTTAAGAACCATTATGGGGGATCCCCTGTTTCCTATCTTGGTGAAGCAGAGAGGAAGAAAGCCGGAGCCTATTGATGGCTTTTATAGTCGTGTGACAACAGAGGGAGAGACGTTTGAGTGGGAAGAACGAAAATATATGGTATTTCGACATGAAAAAGAAGGGAGTATTTTGCTTTGGGATATGGGGATGGAGATTTTATGCAGAATTGAGCTCAGCGATAAGAGTGAAGAAGAAACGAGGCAGGAATGGTTTTATAAGGGGGTACGAGTCTGGACGGATAATCAGGAAAAGCATAACGGACTGGAGCTGTATCGTTATATAGGAAATTTTAAAATTGATATTATGGGGCACAGCGTTAAAGAGTGCTTAACGATTGACAGAAATTGCTTTAAAAGCGGATTTGAGTATAATGAGGTTTCCAACCGTTTTGCAAAGGCGTGCCTCGGATACTTGATTCAAAAAAGATTGATTTTAAGCAAACCCTTAAACGGAAGAAAGTTCATGCGTTGTATGGCGGCTTATAGATATATGCCGGATGAAATCAGGCAGTTGATGCAGGAAAGTCTGGACGAGATTACACCGATTGATTGTGAGACGTTGTTTACACGGGACGATATGCTTATTTACAGATATCAATGTGATAAAGAGGGGAATGAATTGATCAACCCGGAGGTTTGTACATTATATCATATGTGCAGGCAGCTATATATGCAAGATTGCATCTATTGGGGGCGTTGGGAAACAGAATGCGTTTTGAGTAAAGAAACAAAGGAGCAGATTGGCGATAATTATGTATGGCAGATAATTGATGAAAAGAACAACGGAATTATATTGCTATTAGAGGAGATGCTGTTCAAACTGTATCATGTGGGAGACAAAAAGGGAGATAAAAAGACAGACAAATATTATCTGGCTTGCTATAACGGCAAAGAAAAAGAGGACAGCGCGCATACGCGGCAGGAGGAAGTTTTCCTTATACAGATGGGACAGAGGCAGATATTTGTAACTAATGAAAATTATTATACAAAGCTTCACGTGACGAAAATTCCGTTCTATACAGAAGAGCAGCAGGACAGATTAAAGAAAAAAGGGAAAAATCTCATTATATCACCGATACCTGCTATATATAGTGATAAAGATTCTCTGTTCACGCTCAGAAATATTGATGATCCGGAAGAAGTCTATTTTAAGAGAATAACGGGTAACAAAATGTATCCGAGCCTAATTGACTGGGTATTTAATCATCAGGAACAGCCGGGTCTGTATAGTAAAAAGGAGATAAAGGAAGAGTATAACAAATTGATTCGCTATATTTTTTCAACGTATATCAGGCGGATGATAGAGGAAGATGTCGGTGGAGCTCTATAGATAAATGTATATAATGGGGTATACTAATCGTAATAATGGCGAAAGGCGCAGGGAGGTGTAATGTAGTGAAACTATATTTAAAGAATATTGGAAAAATCAGCGAAGCAAATGTAGAAATTAACGGTATTACTGTAATCGGGGGAGAAAACAATACTGGAAAAAGCACAATTGGAAAATCACTGTTTTCCATATTCAGTAGTTTTTACGAAATTCAGCAGCAGATCCGAAGAGAGCGTCTTTTGAGCATAAAGGGTGCATTACAGGCCTTTTATCAAAACGTCTATGTTTGGATGTCAGGAGAGATGAAAGACATCGATGAATATTCGGCAGATATTTTATCAAAAGCGAAGGATTATATTGAAAGTCCGGAGTTGTTAAAGAAAGAACTGGATTCAATTATGAAGCATGAATTGATGCCCTCCAAGTTGTTTATAAATAAAATGAGTACGGAGGAGATTGTTAGTCAGATTATAGATATTTTAAAAATTTCTGATGAAGCGATTTTTAATTCAGTTGTTAGTAAAAAAATAAATGCAGAATTTAACGGACAGGTTTTAAATATCTATTCAGAAACAGACGGTATTATTTCTTTAGTTGTGAGGCAAAAAGAGCTGCGTATTAATATTTCAGAGGGCGCGGCAATTGCCAATGGATTTAATGATAGCCTGCATACAGAGGTTATATATATTGACGATCCGTTTGTTCTGGATGATATTAATTTTAGAAGTCTTCACAGAAAAACAGTTTACTCGGGGCATAGAGAACAGCTGATGACTAAACTCTTATCGAAGGGCGGAAATGAGAGCGTAGTGAATGAACTGGTAGCCGAAAATAAATTTGAGAGAATTTATAAAAGAATAGTATCTGTATGCGATGGGAATATCATATTACAGCAAAACGGGCGTTTGGGATATCGATTAAATAATGGAGATAAAAGCCTGAGCGTAATAAACCTGTCTACGGGGTTAAAAACATTTGTTATTTTGAAAACTTTATTGACAAACGGGACGATAGAAAGAAACGGAATTGTTATACTGGATGAGCCTGAAATTCATTTGCATCCGGAATGGCAGTTATTGTTTGCAGAATTGATTGTTCTGCTGAATAAAGAATTTGGTGTAAATATACTGCTGAATACGCATAGTCCGTATTTTTTACGTGCTATACAGGTATATTCTGCTAAGTATGAAATGAGTGATATGTGTAAATATTATTTGGCAGATTTTAATGAGGAAAAGAGAGTTTGTGTTACGGATGTTACGGATTGTGTAGATAAAATATATGTAAAGTTGTCGAAGCCTTTACAGGTTTTGGAGGATACGAGGTGGGGAGATGATCAGTTTTGATGATTATGATATACTAAAGAATCATATTTCAACGTTGAAGGCAACATCTATTGACGATCATGATAAGGCTAATATCAGATATATGACGGAGTCGGAGAAGGAAGCGATAAATTTTGATAACGTAAAAAAGGAATATGTTAAAGGGTTGGAGTTATCAGAAGTGCCAAAATCCAATGACGCATTATTTATAAACAAAAACAATGAATTAGTTTTTGTGGAGTTTAAGAATGGCTTTATGGATAATTCAAAAAAATATGCGGTTAGAAAGAAAATATATGATAGTATCATTATTTTAACTGATATTCTAAATATGGGTATTAGTCGGTTAAAGTGTAGCATGGAATATATTCTGGTATACAATGAGGAAGTCAATAAGGAAGAACAGGAGGTTTTGGAAAAAGGGAAATCTTTTGTGCAGTCTTCACCGGCATTTGATAGTATTGCTAAAAGCATAAGCACAATGGCTGAGACAGAATATGTTTGTTTTGGTATCAAAATCTTTGAAAACTATTGCTTTCATAAGGTACATACATATACGGAGGCTGAGTTTGAACAATATTTGCAAAATGCTATTTAGTTTTATTATGTGCAGGCATTATTTGAAACAAATAATTTAATGGGTTTTGCCGTTGTAGTGAGTACAATTATTTTGAAAATCTACATTTTGTGGTTTATAAAAAGGCCTTTCAATATCTGGTATTATAGTGTAATATAGAAACGGCTCAAAACAGTATGCTGCTGTTTTTGGGCAAAATGCAGGAAAGCGATTAGTCGTATAAAATGATCATTGATATGAGGCAATGGAATTTATTTCAAAACCTCCGGAGAACAAAAGATGCTCAACAAACTAAAAGAATCAATCAAAAAATTCGGTAAATTCCTGAAAAAGAAGATGAAACGCGGACACAAAAAATACCGTTGGTTTGACGTGATGGAGCTACTTGTAAGCGCGATCACGCTGACGGCATTTTGCACGATAAGCCCCATTTTGGCGGAATATCAGGGGAAACAGGTGGTATACTGGACGGCGGTTGGTGTCATTGCGTTGTTAGTGATGACTGCGCTCTGGCAGATTGCCTGCCTGATAGGGCGCAAAAACGGGAAGAAAATTTTTCGCGTTATAGGTAGTTGGGGTACAGAGGCGCTGGATGCCATTGGAAGGTGGATCCATGCGCCTCGTTTTCTTTACAGGCTGGCTTTGGTAGTCGGCATGGGAACATGCCTGATAATGGTGCTTTGCCAGACTCATAGTACGAAGTGCTATACAGCTGTTACGGAGAAATTCGGAATCCCTGTGGGAGTGGGGAAACCTTTGCGTGATAATGAGCTGAAAGATCTTGCGGAGTATTGGACAATAGAACATTACTGGCTGCGCAGAACCATATCGGTAACGCATGAGGACGCCTACCATGAAAATGAGATCATGGGACAATATTCCAGCCTGTATAATATGAATTTCTTTCAGCCTGTGGAGCGCATGGATTATAAATATAAGAAAAACAGAAAAAAATTCAAGGACCTTTACGACGATAAGGCTTATTTGGAGGCAGATCGCAATGGGTTCCGTGAACCGACGGCAATTTTCTACTATAACGGTGACGGCAAACTGCTTTTGCAGATGAAAAAGAGAAATGACAGCGATACCTATGATATTCTGACGTATGCTGTGGATAGCGAGCCGCAGCTGTTTAACTCAACCTTACTGCGCATTCCGGAGGAAGAGGATGATGAGGAAGGGGATAATAAGAAAAAACAGGAGAAGGATGAAATTATTACAAGAAATGCCACGGAAGCCAGCGTTATGTCGCAGGCAATCGAGGTGACATACAATTCGGACGGCCTGCCGGAGACGCGCAGGATAAGTCCTCATATTTATAATTTATGCGGTGTAAACGGAGAGCGGTATACATATAACGAGAATAAGCAGCTGACAGCGTTATACTATCTGGATATTAATGGGGATGCCATCTGTAATCAAAAGGGGATTATGATGGTCTCCTTTGAATATGACGAGAAAAGCAGGCTGACAGGGATCAGGTATTTCAGCGATGAAAAGGGGGAGGAAAGGATAGAGGGATTTCAGGGTGTCTTCTGTGAAAAGTTTGAATATGATACGGACGGCAATTTGTGCATAAGAAAACAGTTAAATCAGAGTGAAAACAGATGGTACGATAAGAACGGGGTGTGCGAATACCGCTATACTTATGCTGAAGGTCGGCTGGAACGGGAAGAATTTTTGGATTTCAGCGGCAATATGGCGAATAACCAAAACCCGAACGTGAAGAGCACGTTGATGGAGTTTGCAGAGGACAGGGATGAAGAGGGGAATAAGGTGATTACCGTTTCCTTTGACCCGGTTATCCGGCTGGCAGAGAGTAATGCTGATGTGCCGACGGATAAAGCGGAGGAAAACAGAAGCCGGGAGGAGCGGCAGGATATTATTTCGGTTATGTCAGGACGGGTAATCCGCGGTATGTGGGAGGATGATAATGTAGATAAAAAGCAGGATGAAACAGAGGGGCAAAGCGGCGAAGCGTCGGTCCAGCCGGTGGATGAGAGCGGAAATGCAAAAAAGGTTGAAAAGAGCGCTGCCGCTCCGGAGGGAAAGGCGGCGGACGGCTTAGTGGCAGCAGAAGAGACGGCTCCTGCAGGCGGGGACACTTCCCGAAACAATCAGGAAAAGGAGGAACTGCCGGTTCGTAACTACACGAAGGTCTGCCATGCCATTGATGAAAAGAATAATACATTGAAAATCAGTTATTACAATGATAAGCGCCCGGTTAAAAATGAACAGGGATTTTCAGTGGAACAAATAAGCTACGATTCTGAGCACAGGGTGGAGAAGAAGGCATATTTTGATGAGAAAGAGAAGCCCTGTCTGACGGCCGACGGATATTCTCAGGTAATGTTTAACTACAGATTCGGGCGCGGAGATGAGAAGGAACGTATCGAGTATAAGAATGCGGACGAAGAGCTTGCGATTAATAACAGAAAAGATTGCGGATATGCGGCTGTAGAATATATGCCCTATGAAAACGGGGAAAATCTTAATGGAAATACCATAATTGAACTGAAATATTATGATGAGGATAATAAACCGTTTCTTCTGCCTGAAAAGGGATATGCAAAAATCAGACAGACCTATAATAACAGAGGGTTATTGATCAGGGAAACCTATCATAATGAAGAAAACGGGGAAGAAGTATCGGCCCGCCGGACAGATTATATGGCGGCGGGAATTGATTATGAGTACGCGGATGACGGAAACCTGATCTGCGAAGTATATAAGGACGCGTCGGATCAGCCGGTTAACCGTTACGATACGGGATACGCCATAAGATTTCAGGAGTTTAAGAATGGAAAGCATGTAAAAACCCATTATCAGGGGTATATGGATAATGTCCTGCAGGACGTTTCCAATAAAAAATTTGGGATCGGAAGCGTGGAATATGTCTATGCAAACGGACGCGAAGTGGAGCAACGGTATTTTGATATAAACGGGAATCCGATTTTACGCAGCGATATCGGCTGTGCCATACTGAAAAAGGAATACAATAATCGGGGACTGGAAGCGGCGTATTTTTATTATGGTACGGATGGGGAGCTGATCTTACGAAAAGATACAGGCTATGCGGTTCTTCGATATCAATATGACGAGCTGGGACGGAAAGTTTTGCTGCATTATTTCGGAGTTGATCAGAAGCCGGTTATCAGTACGGAGGATCATTGCGCCGGTAGGCAGTACCAATATGATGAGGAGGGCAACAGAAGCGATACCCGTTATCTGGATGCCAATGATAATCTGATGACGCGCCGTGACCTTGGGTACGCCTGGATAAACAGGAAATATAATGAAGACGGAAAAGTGGAGGAAGAACGTTATTTTGACAGCGATGGCCAGCCTGTTGCGTGTAAAGAGGGTAATTATGCCATTTATCGGGCGTTTTACAAGGGGCAGAATCCGATCAGAAAGGAATACAGGGATGGGGATAATCAGCTGGTACTTCGTCAGGATGAGGGGTATGCGGTTTTGGAATACGAGTATGACGACGATAAGTGTACGTTGGAACGTATGAAGGGAACAGACGATAAGCCGGTTGTCAGTAAACAATATCAATGCGCGGGGTTTCGCCACAGTTATGAGGAGAACGAGGACGAACGCCGGGAAACAACATGGTATCTGGACCTGGATGGCAATCCGATGATCCGACCCGATTTGGGTGTTGCAGGCGTGTGCAAACGGTATGATAAGCTGGGGCGGCTGGTCCGGGAGGACTACTATGACATCAGTACGGGAACAGAATCGCAGCCGAAGCCGATTTTGCATAAGGAGGGCGGCTATGCGATTTTAGAGAATAAGTATGATGAAAGCGGCAATTGTGTAAGGACGCTCTATAAGGATGAGGAGGGTAGATTAACGCTGCGAAAAGACGACGGCTATGCGGTGGTCAGAAATACGTTTGACGATTTCGGCAGACGTATCCGGGTTTCCTATTATGGGACGGATTTTGATATTGGCGCGGATGATAAACAATTGACGGATGCGAATCAAAGCGCCCTTGTTTTTCATGCGGAATACGGGTGCGCTGAGTTTCGATATGGCTATGATGCGGTTGGTAACAGAACGGATATCAGCTATGCGGGTACAGATGGAAATGTGATGGTACGAAGGGATCTGGGTTTTGCGAGGGTACATAGCGAATACGACGAGCAGGGGAAGCTGGTCGCCGAGAGCTATTATGATGTGGACAATAACCTGGCTGCCCGCAGAGAAGAGGGATATGCGTCATTGACACAGGCGTATAGGAACGGTAAATGTATAGAGGCCGTATATTATGACACGGATGGAAAGCCGGTTCTGCGAAAAGATCAGGGCTTTGCAATGGAGCGGTGGCAGTATGACGAACTGGGACAGTGCGTTTCGGATGCTTTTTATGATACAGAGGGAAAACCTGTTATAAACAGGAAGTATTTGTGCGCCGCCTTCGACTATGAATATGACAGCAGAGGGAATCGGACGGACATCTGGTACAGAGACAGGAGTGGGAAGACCATGATTCGCCCCGATCTGGGATATGCCCATGAAAGGAGCGAGTATGACGACAGGGGGAATCTGATAAAGAGATTTTATTATGACAGGGAGGAATGCCTGACGCTGGCAAAGGAAAGCGGAATTGCCTATTTTGAGAATGAAAATGAAGAAAACGGGAATTGCAGGAAAAGAACATGTTACGGCAAAAACAGGCAAATAAAATGTCGAAAGGATGAGGGATATGCTGTTGTTAAGTTTGCTTATGATGAGTACGGGCGGACAAGCAAAATCCGCTATTATGGAGTGGACGGAAAAACACCTGTTCTTAATCCTAAATATCATTGCGCCGGATTTTTGTATGAATATGAGTATGATGCGGCAGGATACAAAGAAACTACGAAATATATGGGTTTAGAAGATGACAAACTCATGATAAGAGAGGACTTGGGGTATGCCCAGCAGGTGATAATGACCCTATATGACAGTAAAAACAACAGTGTAATAGAGAGGGGATGTTTTCTGGACACGGACGGAATGCCGACGGCAAAAGCAGAGAGCGGTTATATGGGCTATGAAGACACCTATGTCTGCGGGAAATGGGTAAAGGGACAGAGTTATCTGTATTTTTTGGATAACGATGTCTGGTATCGGGGGTTGATGAGACGGCATGATAAAGGCTATGCCACCATCATAATAAATTTTGATTCATTTGGACAATGCATTTCTGAGTCTTATTTCGATGCGTCGGATCATGCGGTATGCTGTCTGGATGAGGAGGACGGAGCGGAACTGTGCGCCAGAATAGAATATGATTATGACGAATATGGGAACACGGCAGGCATCAGATATAAAAATGTTTCTGGCAATATGATGATTCATAGAGACTGGGGCTATGCGCAGGTGCGCAGCGAACATGATGGACAGGGAAATCTTACGGAGCAGCGGCATTATGATGCAAATAACGAGCCGATAGCCAGACCGGGCGGATTTTTTTCGGTGAGCTGGTTTTACGACAACGGCAACTGCACGGAAACGCGGTATTATGATGCGGAAAAAGAACTGATGATGCGCAGTGATGAAAATTATGCAATCCAGAAAGATCAGTATGATGAATATGGACGAAGTATCCTGTCAACCTACTGTAATACAGAGGGTGAACCTGTTATCAATACCGTGTATGGCTGCGCTGGGTTTGAATATAAGTATGATCAGTGGGGGAACGAGACAGATATTATATACCGGGATACCGAGGGAGATATGATGGTCCGGGAAAGGCTTGGATTTGCATGGATCAAAATGGAGTATGACGAATGGGGGAGGCTTGAGGTGAAGAAATATTTTGATGCGGAGCAAAATCCCACAGCGGATTTGAAGGGCTGTGCCGAGATCAGATACGAATATGACGAACAGGGAATACAGCATGAAAGAGCCTTTGATTTAAACGGAACAGAGCTGCAATAGGAGCGATACTTTTGGCCAACGTAAAAAAACTTTCTGTATACAGAAAAATAGTGTATAATAATGGAAGCAAAAAGAAACAAGAAGGAAACGGTATGGATAGAAAAAGAATATTAGTAACCGGCGGCGCGGGATTTTTGGGCTCTCACCTGTGTGACCGTCTGATTGAACAGGGAAATGATGTGATCTGTCTGGACAACCTGTTTACAGGCAGAAAAGAAAACATTAGACATTTGATGGGGAATCCCTATTTTGAATTTATTAGGCATGATGTGACGGAGCCAATCTATGTGGAGGTGGATCAGATCTATAATCTCGCCTGCCCGGCAAGCCCGATTCATTATCAGTACGATCCGATTAAAACCGGAAAGACCAGCGTAATCGGGGCATTAAACTCCCTTGGCCTTGCCAAGCGTGTGAAGGCAAGGGTGCTGCAGGCGAGCACCAGCGAGGTGTACGGAGATCCTGAGATCCATCCCCAGCCTGAGACATACAGGGGATGTGTTAATCCCATTGGCGTGCGTTCCTGCTATGATGAGGGAAAGCGCATGGCGGAGACGCTGTTCTTTGACTATTACAGACAGCATCATGTGGACATTAAGGTGATCCGTATCTTTAACACATACGGGCCGCGTATGAGCGACAACGACGGCCGCGTAGTGTCGAATTTTATTGTGCAGGCGCTGCGCAACGAGGATATCACCATATACGGGGACGGTATGCAGACAAGAAGCTTCTGTTACGTGGATGACCTGATAGACGGTATGATGAAGATGATGAACAGCAGGGACGGATTTACAGGGCCGGTTAATCTGGGCAATCCGGGAGAGTTTACGATGCTGCAGCTGGCGGAGACGATCATCCGGCTGACGTCTTCCACTTCAAAGATTGTATATAAACCGCTGCCGCAGGATGACCCGATGCAGCGCAAGCCCATTATTGATCTGGCGAAGCAGGAGCTTGGCTGGAAGCCCAAAGTACAGCTGGAGGAGGGGCTTTTGAAGACGATTGAGTATTTCAGGAACAGGGAATAGTCCGGCGCACTTAAGGATTACAGTCATAGGCTGCTTTGAGAAGGGGTATTACGGGGATGAAAAGTAAAACAAAAGCTTTTCAGGGAGGGGTGTTTCTGGGACTTTTCCTGATAAGCCTGCTTATGCAGATGCTGATTAATGATGGAGAAGTTTTCTTTGATGCATCTCTTTATTGGGAATTGGGGAAAGAGTGCGGCTGGAGTGTCAGGAATATGACTTCCGCGTATCGGGGCTGGCTTCTTCCCTTTTTCTTTTCCATATGCTATAAATTGGGAATGCTTTTCGGTAAGGAGTTTTTAGGGTATTGGATTTTATCTTCGATAGTATTTGCGATTACGTTTACCATTCTGTTTTTTGCGGTATCCAGAATATTGGAGTTTGAAAAAGACGATATTTTTGTTGTATTGGCAGGCGGGGGCTGCGGAATTGTTTTCTGGCTTTTCTTTCGCGGATTGTTTACTTATCCACTGTCTGACTTCTTTGCATTTTTCCTTTCTCTTACATCGCTTATTCTCATGCACGCTATTTTGGAAAAACAGACAGGATGGTATATAAAGGCGATACAGGCATTTCTTTTGGGGCTGTGCTTATATGGCGCATATAATATCCGGACAATTTATCTTTTTCTGGCTATTGTTGGTATAGTGCTGATTACGATTTGGCAGATTTATGAGAAAAAATGGATACAGACGTTAATAACGGTATTATGTTGTTGGGGAGGTATGGCGGTATGCGCATTGCCGCAGATGATCTTAAATCATAAGCTGTTTGGGGTATATGTATGGAAGGTACCTACGGGAGATTTGATGCTGTTCCAGCTGCATTGTGGAATCAGTACGGGGCGGTACGCAACCTATGTTGGGGATATGGCGCTTTATGCAGCGAGAGGGATGTACTTTGAAGACGGCAGCGGGCAGGCTATATTGGACGGGTTGCAATTGGCGGAATTTACTTCCTATGGGGAATTTTTCAGTCTGATCCTGCGCCATCCGTTGGACTTTGCAGGTATCTATATGCGTCATTTATTGAATATGCTGTATCCTTTTTATCCGAACCAGTATATTAAGGATATCACAAGGGATAAAAGCTTGCTATTGCTGGTGTTTTATACTATATTGTTTATAGCTGTTTTTTCTTTTGTTCATTCGGCAAAATTGAAAAGCAAAAAGTGGATATGGCTTTTCCTGATATTGGTGCCATGTTTTTGCATTTTGCCGGGAGCGGTGGAAATCAGGTTTTTTATTGCACTGCATTTTATAATTTACATGTATGCAACGCTGGGAATTAAAGAGTTTATTACGCAATTTCGGATGAATAAAATGAAGTATATGGCAGGGTATTTGGTAGGATTTTTACTTTACATTGCATATGCCGGGATGCTGCTGGCAACAGCAGAGTTTGGTGTTGCGTTGATTAATCCATAAGGAGTTTACGATGGAAAGAAAGCGGATGATTCAACTGCCCTTATGGGCGGGAATTGTCATAATGTGTCTTCCAATATTGATTTGCACATTATACACTTATCCGGTGCAGGACGATTTTTTTAATACATGGAATGTGAATATGACAATGCAGGAAGGACATACAGCGTTTGGCGCAGCTCTTTTGATGGCTTTGAAGGGCTGGACGAATTACAGCGGCTATTATTTTTCTTTGTTTCTCACTTATTTTTCAGATGCACTGGTTCAATGTGATATAGGGGCGATACGCTGCTGCCAGTTCGTGATGGCATTGGTCTTTTATGCTTCTGTATTTCTGTTTATCAGAACGATGGTGGTGAAGGTTTTCAGATATGAAAAGGAAAAGTCTCTGCCGGTTATTTTCTTATTTTTTATTTGTATTACCAGTTTATATTATTTTGGGGAGCACGAGGATTTTCTGTGGTTTTGTGCATCCGTAATTTATCTGATTCCCATGATCTTTATTATGCTGGGAGTCGTATGTGTGGTGTATGGGTTGGAAACTGAAAAGTGCTGGTATATGGTGCCGGCGGTGGTCTTCGGGTTTCTGGCCGGTGGGGCGGTTTTGAATATAGCCGCATGGGGATGTATTTTGTATGTCATGACGGCATACTGGGGAATCATAGTGAAACGTCGGATCAAACAAACGATAATTATGTGCGTTCCGATGTTAATTGGCGGTGCAATTAATGCAGTAGCGCCGGGGAATTTTGTGAGAAAAGGCGGTTTGGGCAGCGGCGAAATCTGGCTGACCGCGGTGGGAACGATTCAGTACGTGTGGGAGCGAATGAAGCTTTTCCTGTTTCAGTACCCGATATTTACGGCTGTTCTTTTAGCGCTGATCATACTGTTACTTTGCATTCCGATTGGAGAGCAGAAGTATAAATTCTATTTTCCTCTTCTATTTACATTTATGATGTTTCTGGAGGTGTGCATTGTCATTTACCCCGTAGCTTTGGGATATGGAATGGATGTGTATCGAATGATGGACAGAAGTAATTTTATTTCGGATTTCGTAATATTCTTCGATTTCTTCCTGACCATATTTTACTGGCGGGGATGGCTGGCAGTCAGGTGTCAGAAGGTTTGTGCGAAAGGCAGGTACAGGCTGGCGTTATTTACAGGTATGCTGATTCTGTTTGCAATTACGACAGGCTGGTCACTTCGGAATGACAGGATAAGCTGCCTGAGGCTTTACAGAGAGCTTTTTTGCGGGGAGATATCTTCTTATGCGGAATGGAATGTATCTGTCATAGAAGCAATTGAGAAAGCGGCAGGAGAGGCAGGGAAAGGCATAATCGAAATTTCCACAAATCCGATGGAGGACAGCACATGTCTGGAAAATCCCAAATTTCTGTACGGCTATTATGATCCCGAGGAAACCTTTGGCAATCGTTCATATGCAAAATTTTATGGAGTGGACGCTGTTTATATTTATAACGAATCAGCCGGAGGAGGCTTGGGGAAATAAAAAAAGAAAGGACTGCTTATGAAGATATCATTGATCATTCCGGTATATTATAATCAGGACAACTTGCCGCCGCTTTATCGGGATATCCGCGAGAAATTATATTCACATACGGAATATGAGTGGGAAATTGTCATGGTAAACGACGGCTCCGAAGACGACAGCTATAAAATCATGAAGGAACTGGCGGCGGGAGATTCCTGTATTAAGAGTATCAGCCTGTCGCGCAATTTCGGCTCCCATGCGGCAATTCTGTGCGGCCTGTCAAAATGTACCGGGGACTGCGCGGTGGTGAAGGCGGCTGATTTACAGGAGCCGACGGAGCTGGTTCTGGATATGGTAAAACGGTGGGAGGCCGGATACAATGTGGTTCTGGCAGTCAGAAAAGACCGGGAGGAAAGTAAGAGTCAGACATTGTTTGCGAATTTATACTATACCATGGTGCGGAAAATGATGTTGAGCGCCATGCCAAAAGGGGGCTTTGACGTCTATCTTGTGGATCGGAAGGTGATTGACGTGCTGGACGCTTTGGATGAGAAAAACAGCGCGCTGACAGGGCAGATCCTCTGGAGCGGATTTAAAACGGACAGGGTGTATTATACCAGGCTGGCAAGGGAAATCGGTAAAAGCAGATGGACGTTGAAGAAAAAAATCAGGTTGGTAATGGATACGATGTTCAGTTTTTCGACGCTTCCGATTAAGGCTGTGACCATGATTGGCGTTTGCTCTTTTGCGGGTTCTCTGATTTGGGCGGCGGTGGAGCTGATCTGCAAACTGCTGGGACTAATTAACGTAAGCGGATGGACAACCCTTTTTATATTCAATCTGTTCAGCTTTGGCGTTATTATGCTTACGCTGGGAATTTTGGGAGAATATATATGGCGGACTTTCGACGCCTCCAGAAACCGGCCTCCTTATATTATTGAGGAGGAGAGCGGGGAAGAAAGGAACGGGGAAAAGTGATTTCGTTACGGGAGATACGGGAACAGGATGCGGGGCAGATGCTTGAGTGGATGCACGATCCTGACATTCAGAAAGGTTTTAGGAAGAATATGCTGAATGTGACGCAGGATGAGGCCAGGCAGTTTTGCCGGAATGCAAAACTGGCGAAGCGGCTGGAGCCGGGACAGGATATGCATTTGGCAATTGCCGGTGAAAAAGACGAATATCTGGGGACGATCAGCCTCAAGGAAATCAATCCGGAATTTCGTTCGGCGGAATTGGCGATTGTCCTGCGGAAAAAGGCGCAGGGGCATGAAGTCGGTACAAAAGCAATAAAGCTGCTGCTAAAAAAGGGATTTGAGGAATTGGGGCTTCATCGAATTTATCTGACAGTACTGGCCGACAACATAGCGGCGATAAAGCTCTATGAAAAATGTGGATTTGTATTAGAGGGCGAACTGCGGGATCATCTTTTCCTGAACGGAAGATATGTTTCGTGGAAGCTGTACGGAATGCTTGAAGAAGAATATGCCATAATAAATAGCTCTGATGGCAGATAAAAAACTGCATGTGCGGCCATTAATCGCCGCTTTGTCATAGGCTGCCTGGAAATGAGGATTAACATGGAAAAAATAATGCCAAACAGATTGGACAGAGGATTTTATCAGTATCAGGAGGAATTTGAGGCGAAGGCGCTGGAGGTGCTGCGCTCCGGATGGTATGTTCTTGGCAGGGAGGTGGCTTCCTTTGAAGAGGAGTTTGCCGCTTATCTTGGCGCAAAGCACTGTGTAGGGCTGGCAAGCGGGCTGGATGCCCTCTGGATTGCCTTTCGGATTCTCGGCATAGGGAAGGGCGACGAGGTCATCGTGCAGGGCAATACCTATATTGCAAGCGTAATGGGGATTACCATTAACGGCGCAACGCCTGTTTTTGTGGAGCCTGACGAGTATTTCAATATAGACGCGGCCAAAATTGAGGAGAAAATCACGAAAAAAACAAAGGCGGTTCTGGTGGTTCATCTGTATGGGCAGGCGTCCAATATGACGCCGGTTGTGAAACTGTGTAAAAAGCACAATCTGCGTCTGGTGGAGGACTGTGCCCAGTCCCACGGTGCGAAGTTTGCTGGGAGGACGACGGGAACCTTTGGAGATATCGGCTGCTTTTCCTTTTATCCGTCGAAGAATCTGGGGGCATTTGGAGACGGAGGGGCGATTGTTACCGATGATGAGAAGCTGGCGGAGGATGTGAGGGTTTTTCGTAATTACGGGAGCGAGAAGCGATATTATAATCGGGTAGTAGGAACCAATTCCAGACTGGATGAAATGCAGGCGGGACTTTTGCGGGTGCGTCTGCGCCATATGAGCGAGCTGGAAGAGGAGAAAAGAAGAATATCCGAAAAATATTTAAAGAATCTGGATTCTCCGCATATTATGCTACCCCGTATCAGGGAAGGGGCGACCCATATATGGCATCAGTTTGTAATCAGGAGCGGGCGGAGGCAGGAGCTGATTGATTATCTGAATGGGAAGGAGATTGGAACAATCATTCATTATCCGATTCCGCCCCATCTTTCCGAAGCGTACGTGTATCTTCATATTCCGCAGGGAAGTCTGCCGATTACAGAGGAGTATGCGGATACGGTGCTTTCCATTCCCCTGTACAACGGAATGACGGATGCAGAGCAGGAGTATGTGATTGATGCCATTAATGGCTGGAGGTGATTGCTGTGTATAATATAAATAAAGTTAAAATGCTGGAGTTTAGCGAAAAGGGTGATGAGAGAGGACGCCTGGTGATCATAGAGGGCGGACAGGATATTCCCTTTGAGGTCAAAAGAGTATTTTATATTTATGGAAGCGATAAAGACGTGATGCGCGGACAGCATGCCAACAGGCGAACAGAGTTTGTCCTGATCAATGTAGCCGGCACCAGTAAGGTGAAAGTGAAGGACGGCAGAGGCAACGAGGTAATATTCTGCCTGAACAGACCCCATACGGGAGTCTATCTTCCGGCGATGGTATGGAAGGATATGTATGATTTCAGCGAGGATTCGGTATTACTTGTGCTGGCCAGCGAGCATTACGATGCGGAGGAGTATATCAGGGATTACGACGCATTTGCGTATGAGATAGAGCAGGTAAAGGAAAAACGATGAAAACCATTACGATTGTTGTGCCTACTTATAATGAAGAAGCGAATATCCAGTCCATTTACGACCGCGTACAGGAGGTGTTTGCAGCATCCCTTTCGGATTATGGTATGCAGCTCCTGTTTATTGACAACGATTCGCAGGATGGAACAAGGGCTCTGATTCGGGGGCTGGCGGAAAAGGACGAGCGCGTGCAGGCTATCTTTAACGCCACTAATTTTGGATTTTCCAAATCCTGTTTTCATGGATTGTCGCAGGCGGAGGGAGACTGCGCCGTTTTGATGTTTGCCGATATGCAGGATCCTCCTGAGGTTATTCCCGAAATGGTGCGGAAATGGGAAGAGGGCTATAAAATTGTTCTTGGCATCAAATCAAAAAGCCGGGAAAACAGGCTGATGTATCTGATTCGGAGCGTATATTACGGTATTTTGGAGAAAATCTCGGAGACGGAACACATTCGCCAGTATGACGGGTTCGGCCTTTACGACGCGGCGTTTGTGGAACAGCTCAGGAAGCTGCGGGATCCGATGCCTTATTTAAGGGGACTTGTTGCGGAAATCGGTTATCGCCATGCAGAGGTGGAGTACACGCAGGAGTTACGAAAAGCGGGAAAGAGCACCTTTTCTCTGATGAAATACTATGACGTGGCGATGCTTGGCATTACATCCTCTTCCAAAATAGTCATGCGGATGGCTACGTTCCTTGGCATGGGACTGGGTGTGGTCTGTATGATTGTCGCGATCATTACGTTTATATTAAAATTATGCAACTGGCAGTATTTTAACGCGGGAACGGCGGCAATTATTGTGGGAATATTTTTCATTGGCGCCGTACAGCTGTTTTTCCTCGGCTTTTTGGGGGAATATATCTTAAACATTAATGTCCGCACCATGAATCATCCGATTGTCCTGGAGGAAGAACGGATTAATTTGAAAAGAGACGGGGAAGCATGACTGACTGCGTTTTTGGGGGTGGGGAAATATGAAGAAAGCAATTGTGACGGGCGGTACGGGGTTTGTTGGAAAATGGCTGATAAAGGAGCTGACACGAAAAGGGATCGAAGTGATTGTGTTAGCCAGAAAATGTCCTCAAAAGGAAGAGCAGGTGAACGGATGCAGCGTGCGCTATATTCTGTATGACTCTGACGAATACGAGCAGCTGTGTCTGGAGGAGCAGGGAAGCGTTGACGCTTTTTATCATCTGGCATGGGGCGGCGTATCGGCGGAGGAGAAGAATGACTGTGACCTTCAACTGTATAATATCGGGTTTTCCGTGAAGATGCTGGAATTTGCAGGACGTCTGAAGGTTGGAAAGTTTATTGCGACAGGAACGGTGGCTGAATATTCCATGTGCGAAAGCATTATGGACGTGAACGCCCGCCAGACGCCAAACGATATGTACGGCGCGGCCAAGACAGCTACCCATTATATGCTGGAGACAAGGGCGAGAATATTAGAAATTCCGTTTATCTGGGCGGTTCTGCCCAGTACCTTCGGAGAAGGACGGCGAGACAGCAATATTATTACTTATACGATTGTCAGCCTGCTGCGGGGAGAGAAGCCGCGCTATGGGGATCTGATGCAGATGTGGGATTTCCTTTATGTGGAGGAGGTTGCAAGAGCGCTTCGGTATATCGGGGAAAAGGGAATAACTGAGAAGAATTATGCAATCGGAAGCGGGATATTTAAGCCGCTGAAAAATTATATTATGACGATTCGGGATATTATTGATCCGGCGCTGCCCCTTGGAATCGGAGAAATACCGTCCTATTCCAAAAAGGCGTTCAGCTCCTGTGTCAGCATTTATGACTTGACAAAGGACACGGGTTATATTCCCGAGGTCGGGTTTGAGGAAGGGATTCAAAGGACGATACCTTATTATCGTGAACGGGAGGCGTCATATGCCGGACATTAATTTACTGGACTGTACCCTGCGCGACGGCGGATATCTGAATGACTGGGAATTTGGGCATGACAATATTGTCAATATTTTTGAACGGCTTGTGAGCGCCGGCGTTGATATTATTGAAATCGGTTTTCTGAATGCATCCAGAGAGTATGATGCAAACAGAACGATTTTTCCGGACGCCCGGTCTGTGAATCTGACATATGCGGGTCTTGAGAAGGGCACGTCCATGATTGTGGGGATGATTGATTACGGTACATGTGGTATCGACAGAATGATACCTGCCTCTGACAGTTTTATGGACGGCATTCGTGTGATTTTCAAAAAGGAAAAAAAGGAGAGCGCCATCGCATTTTGCAGACAGATCAAAGAGCTGGGCTATAAGGTGTTTGCCCAGGCAGTTTCCATTACAAGCTATGACGACGCGGAATTAATGGATTTGATCGGTCTTGTGAACGACCTGGAGCCTTATGCCTTTTCCCTGGTGGATACTTACGGTTTGCTTCATAAAAACCAGCTGATGCATTATTTTGAGTTTGCAAACGAACATATGAGTGACACCATCAGGCTGGGGTATCATTCCCACAATAATTTTCAGCTTGCCTATGCAAACTGCATAGAGGTGATGGAAATACCGGATCTTGGCCGAAAAGTTGTGATAGACGGGACGCTGTACGGCATGGGAAAAAGCGCCGGTAACGCGCCGCTTGAGTTGCTTGCCACTTATATGAATGACAATTTTGGAAAGAGGTATCATTGCAGCCAGCTCCTGGAGGCGATAGACGTCACCATTCTGGAATTATATAAAAAGATTCCCTGGGGATATTCCTTTAAATTTTTCCTGTCAGCGTCCAAGGACTGTCATCCCAATTATGTGTCTTACCTGATGGATAAGAAAAAATTATCGGTGAAGTCTATTAATGAAGTTCTTGATAAACTGGAGAGGTCTAAACGCCTTTCTTATGATCAGGCGTATGTGGAGCGCCTTTATGTGGAGTATCAGAAACAGGAATGCGACGATACGGTTGACAGAAAACAGCTGCGGGAGTGGCTGGAGGGCAGGGATATATTGCTGCTTGGGCCGGGGAAGCATGTTGTGGAGCAGCGGGACAGGATTGAAGCTTGGCTGGAGGAGAGAAGGACAGACGACCCTGTCAGAATTTCGATTAATTTCATTCCGCAGGGACTTGCGACGGACGCTGTCTTTATCAGCAACGCCAAGCGTTACGTGACCTTATCGACAAAACTCTGCCAGAATACGGATTGTTTTCGGACTTTGGCCACTTCCAATGTGACCAAGGCTTCCGGGGCGTTTGACTATGTATTTAACTATAATTCGTTGCTGGATGAGCAGGCAATGATTGTGGATAATCCCATGATTATGATGTTTCGCCTGCTGCGGGAAGCGGGTGTGCGAAGCGTATCGCTTGCTGGATTTGACGGGTATGTGAAGGCGGATGCGCCTAATTATATCAATCCGAATATGGATCACTCTTTCAGCCGGGAAAAAGCGGCGGAGATTAATCAGGATGTGAGAGACAGTATTGAAAGACTGGGGCCGCTCGGTTTTGTACTGGAATATATTACGGATACACTGTATATTGAAAGGCCATAAGAAAATGAGCGGCAGGTTACGGGAGGAAATATAGACGATGAAGGTGGCGCAGTATATAGCACAATTTCTGGCGGATCGCGGGGTGACGGATGTATTTACCGTTACCGGCGGCGGCGCCATGCATTTAAACGACGCGCTTGGGCATCATGAGGCTCTGCATTGTACTTACAATCATCATGAGCAGGCCTGCGCCATAGCGGCCGAAGGGTATGCAAGACTGACGGGAAGGGTGGCGGCGGTCTGCGTGACTTCCGGGCCCGGTGGGACAAATGCGATTACGGGGGTTTTGGGCGGATGGCAGGATTCCATTCCCATGTTTGTCATATCCGGACAGGTGAAAAGAGAGACGACAACCTGGTCCACAACGGTGCCCCTCAGGCAGCTGGGAGATCAGGAATTTCAGATTACGGACTGCGTCAGAGGCATGACCAAGTATGCGCACATGGTTACGGATGCCAGAGAAATTCGTTATCATCTGGAAAAAGCGTGGTATTTGTGCAATCATGGCCGAAAGGGCCCGGTCTGGCTGGATATTCCGCTGGATGTGCAGGCTGAAGAGGCGGCGTGGCAGGATCTGGACGGCTTTACGCCGGAGCAGGAAACCGTGGACGGCATGAAGGGCCCGGAAAATCTGGCGTTATATGAAAATCCCGTTTATCATACGGATCTTACGGAACAGATTCTGGAAAAGCTCAGGATGGCCAGGAGACCTGTCATTCTGGCAGGTACGGGCGTGCGCCTGTCGGGGGCGTATGAGGAATTTTTGAAAGCTGTCGAAGCGCTGCAGATTCCGGTTGTGACGGCATGGAATGCCCATGATCTATTGTGGGACGAACACCCCCTTTACTGCGGCCGGCCGGGGAGCGTTGGCACAAGGGGCGGCAATTTTATTGTGCAAAACAGCGATGTGCTGCTGGTTTTTGGATGCCGGATGAATATTCGGCAGATCAGCTATAACTATAAAGAATTTGCGAAAAATGCTTATAAGATCGTTGTGGACATAGATGAAGCGGAACTGCATAAACCTACGGTGGACATAGACATGAAGGTACATGCGGATGTGGCGGACGTGTTTCGGGATATGATAAAAAGCACCCGGACAGCGGGAAACCACGAGGAGTGGCTTTCGTGGTGTAAGAATATTCATGCAAAATACCCGGCTGCGCTGCCGGCCTATTATCAGAAGAAGACGCCGGTGAACCCCTATGTCTTCATTCATGAATTTTCGGAAGCGCTGTCTGAGGGCGAGCGGGTGATCTGTGGAAACGGAAGCGCGTGCGTTATCACGTTTCAGGCAATGCAGATTAAGAAGGGACAGAGGCTGTTTACCAATTCCGGCTGCGCCGCCATGGGCTACGGATTCCCGGCGGCAGTGGGTTGTGCGGTTGCCGGGAAGGGAAAACGTGTGATTTGTCTGGACGGGGACGGCAGCTTCCAGATGAATATGCAGGAACTGCAGACAGTGTGTTATAATAAATTGAACGTTAAAATATTTATCCTGAATAATAACGGTTACCATTCCATCAGGCAGACCCAGACGAATTTGTTTGAACCGCCGCTTGTGGGCGTCTGCGACGGAAACGGCCTCAGTTTTCCCAGCATGGAAAAGCTGGCATATGCCTATGGCATTCCTTATGTAAAAATTGACGAGACGGAAAATGTCAGGGAAAAGGTGCGTACGGTAATAGATACGGAAGGGCCCGTTTTGTGCGAGGCAGTTCTTGATCCGGAGCAGAATTTTGAGCCGAAGCTGTCATCCAGAAAGCTCCCGGACGGAACGATTGTCTCGCCGGAAATCGACGATATGTATCCGTTCCTTCCGAGAGAAGAGTATCAAAAGAACAAGCTGACACAGACGTAATATCATGATAAGGAGCGTTTCGATATGAAAGTGGTAATTTTAGCAGGCGGACAGAGAAGTACAATCAGCAATGAGCAGGAGGGCATACCCAAGCCCATGGCGGAGATTGGAGGCAAGCCGCTCCTGTGGCATATCATGAAGGTGTTTTCTTCCTATGGTCTGAACGAGTTTATTATCTGCGGCGGCTATAAGGTGAATATGATCAAGGAATATTTCATGGATTATTATATTTACCAGTCGGATATTACGGTGGATTTGCAGTCCAACACGGTGGAAATTCACAAGAACCGCACGGAGGACTGGAAAGTCACGGTGGTGGATACCGGGCTGTACTCGGCTACCGGTCAGCGTGTGGCGGCGGTTCAGGAATATATCGACGGGGATGAATTCATTGTCACATACGGCGACTGCTTGTTTGATATTGATGTTGAAAAGATGATTGCGTATCACATGGAGCGGAACAGAAGCGCCACCATGGCGGTGGCAAGACCTACGGGACGAAACGAGGCGCTTGACATTGATCAGGACGGACAGATCGTAAAAATACAGCAGAATGCGGCCACGAACGAGGCGTGGACCAATGCGGGCCTATACGTTTTAAACAGGAAAGTGTTCAGTGTGTTACAGGGAAATTACAATCTGGAGGAGCTTCTGACCAACCATCTTGCAGAAAAAGGGGAACTCATTACCTATAAACACAACGGTTTTTGGACGCCGGTGGAGACTTACCGCGATATGGTAAACATGGAGAACCTCTGGAACGCGGATATTGCACCCTGGGCGAGATAGCAATGTCAACCAATAAAGTCATGCCGGAAGGAAAAGAGTATGAAGGTTGTTATTTTAGCGGGCGGAAAAGGCAGTCGTATCAGTGAGGAATCTGTGCTGAAACCGAAGCCCATGATTGAGATCGGGGACAGACCGATTCTCTGGCATATTATGAAGGGGTATTCTGCACAGGGATACCATGATTTTATCATATGCTGCGGCTATAAGGGCCATATGATAAAGGAGTATTTTGTGCATTATTATATGTATCAGGCGGATACCACATTTCATTTGCAGGACAGACACAGGGATTATTACCGTTCCACGGCGGAGCCCTGGCGGGTTACGCTGGTGAATACCGGGCTGGAGACCCTGACGGCCGGCAGGATACTGCAAATCCGTGATTATATCGGCGAGGACGATACTTTTATGCTGACCTATGGGGACGGCGTTGCCGATGTGGATATTTCGGCCCTTCTTGCCTTTCATAAGAAGCACGGCAAGATTGCTACAATCACGACTACGCAGCCGGCAGGAAGGTTCGGCGCGATTAAAATCGACGAAGACGGGACTATTGAGAGTTTTAAGGAAAAGGCCAGAAAAGACCAGTCTTGGGTCAACGCAGGATTTATGGCGCTGAACAGAGAAGTATTCGACTATCTGGGAGACGGATCCGAAATGCTGGAGAGAACGCCGTTTGAGAAACTGGCGGCGGATCAGCAGATGGCGGCGTACAGGCATCCGGGGTTCTGGTCTCCGATGGATACAGTGCACGACAGGGCGTATCTGGAGGAGCTGTGGAGCAGTGGGGAGGCGCCGTGGAAGATATGGTGAAAGAAGTGGAATTGAAAGAAGGAATCAAAGAAAAAATAAATCAATTACAGGTTTATGCAGATAAAAACGATAATATCATATGGTATGATCGCGTTGTGGATATTTTATCCGATAAAGATGATTCCGTAACGGACGAAATGATAGAAGCTGCTATTCGGACATTAGAGGAAGCCGGAATCAGTGTCGAGAGAAAGCAGAATGAAGATTATGCCGATGATAATAACAGCATCAATAGTTTTATTCCGGCCGATGTGAATATTTCGCAGCGTCCCATGAATGTATATAATCTCATGGAGCGGCTGGAAAATCATGAAGTGAATATGGAACCGGGCTTTCAGAGACACGGGGTATGGACGAAGGAACAACAGAGCAGGTTAATTGAGTCGCTTATATTGAAAATTCCGATTCCGACATTTTATTTTAATGCCGTTGATGAGGGAGAATGGGTTGTAATAGACGGCCTGCAGAGAATGACGGCGTTTCATGATTTTCTGGTAGGAAAGAAAAATGAAGAGGGTGTCCGGATTAAGGAAAGGTTTTGTGGTTTGGAGTATATGGCGGATTTTAACGGTAAAACCTTTGATGATCTGCCCAGACAGTATATCCGGAGAATTAAGGAGACTCCGATTGTAGCGTATTTTGTGGAGAAGGGGACGCCGGAAGGTATTGTCTATAATATTTTTGAAAGAATAAACACGGGCGGCGTTAAACTGGAAAAACAGGAGATTCGCCATGCCATGTATAATGGAAAGGCAACGGCGCTTCTTGAGCGGCTTGCGGAGAGCGCTTTGTTTATACAGGCGACCCAGCATGCCATTTCGACGGAACGAATGGAAGACAGGGAGTATGTCAATCGTTTTATTGCGTTTGCGGAACTGGATTACAGGAATGAATATGAAGGCAATGTGGATGATTTCCTGCGAAAAGCTTTAAAAACGGTAAACCAGTACGATGACAGAGACATTGCACGCATAGAACAGAATTTTTACCGGGCGATGAAGGGATGCAGGGATATCTTTGGCAAGTACGCATTCAGAAAGTACAATAATGATACAATGAGGAGGGGCCCCATCAATAAAGCGCTGTTTGAATCGTGGGGCGTGGTGCTTTCGGAGCTTTCACAGGATAAAATTGATATATTGGTGAAAAAACGGGAAGAACTTTTAAGAAAGCAGGGAATTAAGATGCAGGATAATGATTTTTCCATGGCCTTGAAAGGAGGAAGCCCGTCTGCATTGAAGAAACGGATCGAAATTGTCAGGAGAATCGTTGAGGAGGTTCTATGATTTCAGGTTTGGAGTTAAAAAATTTTAAATGTTTTGAGAATATGCAGATTGATTTAAAAAATGTGAATGTATTTGCCGGAGTGAACGGGGTTGGCAAATCGACGGTGATTCAGGCGTTATTGCTGATGCGGCAGTCATTCTGCGCTGATAGGGAGAGCCGCAGATTATATTTGAATGGAAAATATGCTGAAATGGGAAATTCACAGGATGTTGTCTATGATAAAGCGCAGGACGACTTTGTGGAGATAAATTTAACTACATCTCACGATAGAAAACATACACATGTTTTTGCCTATGAGCAGGATACGGACTATTTACAATCAGTAAAGAGCGCGCCGGATGAACGGGAAGATGAGTGGAAAAATAATTCTTTATATGGTGATAACTTTGTCTATTTGTCGGCATACCGAATTAAACCCCAAGAACACTATGGCATAATCAGCGAAAAGGATTTAAAAATAAGAAGCTTTGGGAATAACGGCGAGTTTGCATTGCAGTATCTGGGGATGTATGGAGATGAGGATGTAAAAAACCCATGTGTCGTTGAGGAGGATGCGAAAGGGAAATCGCTGATCAATCAGGTCAGGATATGGCTGGACAGGGTGTCGCCGGGGGTGTCTCCGCAGATTAAAGTGATGATGGACAGCAGGGTTTCCGAATTGGCATTTGATTTTGTGGAAGGAAAGGAAAAGACCAATTCCTATAAAAGTATTAACGTGGGATTTGGCATTACTTATATTTTGCCGGTAATTGTAGCGCTTTTATCCTCAAAACCAGGAGACCTGATTATGATAGAAAATCCGGAAGCGCATATTCATCCGGCGGGACAGAGAATGCTTGGAGAGCTGATTGCACGGGCAGGGGCAGGCGGCGCGCAGATAATGGTGGAGACGCATAGTGAGCATATCATAAACGGCGTGCGTATTTCGGTAAAAGAGGACTATATTTCCAAAGACGATGTACAGCTGGCATTTTTTTATAAAGATGCACAGCAGGAGTATCGGCACACCTATCAGTCGGTACAGATTTTTGAAGATGGTAAATTAAGCGCATGGCCCGACGGTTTTCTGGATGAATGGGAAAAGGCGCTGATTGATTTGTTGTGATTGACAGAAACTACGAAAGAAGAAAAGCAAATGCGGATTGCGATTAATGATATTTCTTTTTTTAAGGGATTTGAAAGGATAGATGAGGCCAGAAAGGCGCTTGGGCAGTTTGGAGATGTTGCGTTGCAGCTGATGGACGCACGGGTGAGTAATGTAGATGCCCCTGTAGATATTGTGAATAGTAATAAAGTTCATAAAGCTTTGGAATTAGCGCCGCAGTATTCTTTGATTGAGGCATTGAATGACTTGAAATCCGCAATTGGGGAGCAATATTTGCGGGTTTTACAGATTCTTACTATGCGTGGAGAAGAAGAGGACGAAAATGCAGGAGTGTTTTGTCTGTTCGGGTATCAATCTAAACATTGTGCCAGACACAAGGAGGATTTTCTTTTAAGCATTGTGTCGGATGAAAAATTTGCGAAGAAGAAGGTAGAGGGCACACTAAATGACAGAGAAGCTTGCAGCATCAGAAATATAGCGGATGTGGAACACATATTCTCCTATTGGGAAGAGCTTGGATTTCGTTTATATGAAAACAATCCTAAGCACGGTAAGCGGAAATATATTCGGGCAGGAGGCGAAAAAGTAAGTATAGCGCCGGAAAGTGATGAATTGGGACAGAAGCTTTTAAATAAGGCAATAAACTATAAAGGAAAACTATTTTCGGTTGATACAGAAAGGAATAATCGGATTTTTGAATTTCGTTATTCTTATGCAAATAAATATCATGGATTTTTGAATGAGGATTTGGCGGAGGAGGACAAGAATCGGATTATTGAGGCGGCGAGATAGTCGAAAGGCAGTGAGCGTAAGCGAAGGATATTGTTGATGCACGCTAAAACGTATAAAATGGAATGCGGCTATCTTATTAGAGTTTGAAAAGACTGGAAATTTAAAAAGTTTAAATCTGATTTATATAAAAGTGGCAGAATGGAATTGAATTACAAAAGTAGAAGCAATATAATGATGATAAAGCAGATAAACGAAGGATAATTCCTGATTATTAATAATTATTGGATAGCAATGTGGTATTTGACAGTTCCATGG
>VSNG01000032.1 GCA_009774175.1 Lachnospiraceae bacterium
TTAGAAAACAGTATGAAGCGGCGCTCACTATTAAGAACGTCGTCACGCCAGAATCCATACCGAACGCCGCTTACTTTGCCGGCAGCTTTTACGACCTGCTCGATTCCACCGCCGGTCTGCTTCCAACTGTCCTTTGCGGCGGCAGCGTGGAAATCGGAGAATCCCTCCTGCTCTCTTTTAAACCCATGGACTGCCACATGCTCCTCTATACGCAGGAGGGCGCGGGAACTTTTCGGCTCTCCGGCAGGGACTACGATCTGAAAACCGGCTCTCTGCTCTATCTGGACTGCAATAAAGCTTCCTTTACGCTTGCCGCCTCGCAGTCCCTCTGGAGAACTATCGCTTTTTCGCTAGGAGGGGGGCTTTTTAACGTCTACGACTCTCTGGTTCCCTTCCGCTCTTTCGTATTGTGGCAGATTGAGACGCAGTCTCCCATACTGCGGGACCTAAAACAGCTTCTCGTCGGCAGCGCCGACGCGGTTTTGGAAAATAAACTGCGAGATTCGAGCCTGATTAACTGTATTTTGACAGAGCTTTTCATTGACGCCTTCCATCTGGAAAACGAAGGCGTCAAATGCGCGTCCTATCTAAAGGAGCTGAAGCATTACATTGACAACCATTTAACCGCTTCCATAAGGCTAAGCGACTTGGAACAGCGCTGCCACATGAGCAAATACAGGATCTGCCACGAGTTTTCCGCAGCCTTCGGCCTCCCGCCCCTCAAGTATCAAAATAAAAAAAGAGTGGAAACCGCAGAAAATCTGCTTCTTTCCACCCGAATGAAAGTACATGAAATCGCCCTGGAAACGGGCTTCGAAAATACCAACCACTTTATCAATCTCTTTAAAAGGGAATACGGCTCCACACCCCAGGCATACAGAGAGGCGCATCAAAAATGATGCGCCTCCTTGTTATCTTATATGGTAAACTTACTCACACTCTCTTTATATATAATTCTTCCGTCCACAATAATGACGCCCTCTTTATAGCCTACGCCGGAAAGCTTGCCAATCAGGTTTCCGACCGCCTCCTGCGCCATCCTCGGCATATCCACCTCATAGGTGGTGATCCTCACATCGCACAGCCCCGGCGGCTGGTAATTGTCATATCCCACCACGGAAATATCCTGCGGTACCCGGAATCCCTCCTGCTGCAAATGCTCTACCAGGTTGGCCGCCGCCACGTCGTTGTTGCAGACAAAGGCCGTGGGCAATTTTTTCGGAAGCTTCCACGAAAACCCTTCGTCCGATCTGCCGGTCTGCCCATTCCTGTCCTGCAAAACCCATTCCCTGTTTAACTCGACCCCGTGCTCCGCCAGCGATTTCAGATAACCGAAAAACCGATCCGTAATAGAACCCGTAAAAAAGACATTTCCCACAAAACCGATCTGCCGATGGCCCATGTCAAACAGATAATTGGTCATCCGATACATGCCCATGTAGCTGTTGGAAATGACCGCGTCGTACACGCCGTTCCTGTCCGTAAAATCAAGCAGAATAAAAGGAATATCCAGCTGCTCTATCAGCCGGTCCATATAGTTTTCCCGAAGACTTCCTATAATGATAAGGCCCTCCGCCTTTTTCTCCCCCAGAAGCCTTGGCATAACAAGCTGATCCTCATCCTCCGCCTTCAACACCTCCAGCATGGTAAAGCAGCCCTTCCCCACCGCAGCGGTAGCTACCTCCTGATAGAGGTTCCAGTAAAAGGATTCGTATTTTGCCAGAAAGCGGTCAGAAACAATCACGCCGAACGTATAGCTTTTCGCGCTTGCCTGCCTCTCCCTGTATCGGACGGAGGTCGTCTTGTACCCCATCTCCTCCGCCTTTTCCTTGATTTTAACGCGTAGCTCCTCACTGACGCCTTTCTGATCCGACAGCGCTTTTGACACTGTCACCGTGCTGACCCCCATCACCTTCGCAATGTCGGCCATTTTTACCGCTTTAGCCATTTTTCCCCAACCTTTACTTACAATTTAAGCCTTCAATACTTAAATTATAAAGTAAATTATGGTTTTGTCAACTATTAACGTTCCATTTTCCAGAAATATGCGCTGTAAGCCGGCAAAACGCTTCCACCGCCGAAATCATGGGGCTCGCCGCTGATCAGATCAACCGCCGTGCCGCAGCCGGCGTCGAAATGAGCCGTATAGTCTTCTCCGTCCGCATTAATCGCCACAAGCACTCTCTCGTCCTCGCATTTGCGCTCGAAGATGCACTGTTTGTTTGTGAGTACCACCGAACGGAAATCACCGTAATTAAGCGCTTTGGATTCTTTCTTTGCTTCAGAAAGTCTGGCAATCCATTCAGAAAGCTCATTCCACTGCGGCGCATCAAAGCAGGCACGCAGCGCCGGATCTCCCTCGCTCTTATTGGCTTTTGCCCCCCACTCGCTTCCATAGTACACGCAGGGTATGCCGGGCATACCAAAGCACAGCGCATAGATAAGCGGCAGATGCTTTTCATTTGTCAGATTACTGGCAATACGGGTCACGTCATGGTTATCCACAAAGGAAAGCAGATGCTTGCCCCGGTAGAGGCACCAGTTTTCCGGCCCGAACTGCCGCAGCAGGGAATGGTTTATTTCAAACATGTTCATGCTGTTAAAGCTGGAAAACAGACCCTTGTAACACTCATAATTGGTGGAGGAATGCAGCATCTGATCGTTTACCATCTGGTTGTAGTCGCCGTGCAGCATCTCGCCCAGCAAATAGAATTCCGGTTTCAGGCCGTCCGTAAACGCACGCAGCCTTCTCACAAAATCATGATCCAGACAATAGGCCACGTCCAGACGCAGGCCGTCAATGTCAAACTCTTCCACCCAGCCCTTCACACTGTCCAGAATATGATTGATCACGTCCTCGTTTCGCAAATTTAATTTTACCAGATCATAATTGCCTTCCCAGCCTTCGTACCACAGACCGTCATTATAATTGGAATTGCCGCCCAGATTAATATGAAACCAGTTTAAATAAGGAGAACGCTCCCTGTTTTGCAGCACATCCTGAAATGCCCAGAAGCCTCTTCCCACATGATTGAATACGCCGTCCAGCACCACCCTGATGCCGTTTTCGTGCAGGCTGTCACAGACTGTTTTAAAATCCTCGTTGGTTCCCAGCCTGCAGTCAATGGTATGATAGTCCCTCGTATTATAGCCGTGGGTGTCCGACTGGAACACCGGGGAAAAATAGATTGCATTAATCCCCAGCTTCTTCATATGAGGAATCCAATCGTTCACCTTTAAGATCCGATGCTCCTGCACGCCGTCGTTCTCAAAGGGCGCGCCGCAAAACCCCAACGGATATATCTGATAAAACACACTTTCAAATGCCCACATAATTTCCTCCATTCCGAAACTGCCTTTGTAAAGGCATCCCTTTTTACTTCTGATACTTTATTCCTATATATTGTAGTTTTCCATGGATCAGTATACCACTATTTGCCATTCCCCGTCAAACTCATTCCCGCCGCCCGTATTGACTAAAACGTTTTAGTTGTCCGTAAACTAAAATCCGTGTATCGACTTTTCCACATATTTTCCGACCTGACTGGTGACATGAATTCCAAAAAGAGGAGAGAAATCCCCAATTTCCACAAAGTTATCCACATTGACACCCTCGTCATATCCTGTCAGATGCTGTCTCATTTTTCCTCGATTTGTCTGTCATTTTCGGTTTTTCCTATCATCTTTTTGTCGATCCGTCTCCTATCCTGCCGAAATGGCCATCTTGTTTTGTAATTTCCTGTCTGCACGGAGTCAATCGCATTTTGTCTCTTGACGTTTAGAGTCAATCCGCATATGCTGTCTCTTTGGCACAGCTTTTGTCTGTTTTACCATTGACCTGCTCAGATAATGAAAAAAAACCGCGCTTCACAGCCACTCATCCCAAAATCTTTCCACTTTTCGACCTATTTGGTCAAGTGTAACAGGCTGCCTTTCCCGCCATTCTCTGGGAAACAGTCTCTGATAGGCGCCAGTCAGAAAACGCTCGTCGAGCAAAACCACAATCCCGAAATCATCCACGGTGCGGATCACCCGTCCCGCCGCCTGCAGCACCTTATTCATGCCCGGATACCGATAGGCATAGTCAAAGCCGTCTTCACCCCAGGCGTCGAAGTAGTTTTTCAAAAGCTCCCTCTCATTGCAGACCTGGGGCAGCCCCGTGCCCACTATAATGGCGCCGATGAGGCTGTCGTTCTTTAAGTCAATGCCCTCGCTGAAAATGCCGCCCATCACACAGAACCCCAAAAGGCTTTTCTCCTCCTCCATCTCAATGTCCATCTGAATCAGCTCCTGCAGGTCGCACTCCTCATTTCCCCGGAAGCGGTTTAAAAAAGCTTCCCTTGCGGACTCGTTCATGTGGCTTTCCTGCACAATACACTCCACATCCCCCGCTTTATTAAAGCACTTCTGATAAATCTCAAAAACCTGCTGCAAAAAGGCATGGGAAGGAAAAAAGACCATATAGTTTCCCTGCCGCTTCTCGATCACATTGTGTATATAGGAAGCGATTTTATAATACTCTGCATCTGTCCGACGGGCATAACGGCTGGTCACATCGCCGCCTATATAAAGCCCCAGCTTATCCGGCCGAAACACGGATTTGGCATAAACCTCATAATCCCCCTCCTCCGCTCCCAGAAGGGTCTTGTAATATCGGATGGGCAAAAGCGTTGCCGAAAACAGAATGGTGCTTCGTCCTCTCAGCATACAGTTTCTGAGATTGCCCGCCGGATTCACACAGAAAAGCTTCACAATGAAGCTGCCGTCCGCTCGCAGCTCGCAGTAAGTCACATAGTTCTCATCCGCCAGCTCATACATCTGTAAAAAATGAGAAACTTCAAAGTAGAACGGCAGGATATCCCCCCGCAGCGGGCTGTCCTCATGATCTTCCAGATAGTCTTCAATGGCTGCCGAAAGCCTTATTAACGCACGCACCAGCCCGTCAATCTGCTCTGCCACACAACAGCCGTCGCATTCCCGTTTCAGATGCAGAAATTCTCTGTTGCATTTGTCCAAATTTCCCGCAATCCTCTGAGCATGGGGTTTTACCGTCTTTTTCAGCTCCAGAAAGGTTTCCTTGCACAGCACGGCGCTGTACATGTCCCTTCCCCGCTCCACCAGATTGTGGGCTTCATCCACCAGAAAAATATATTCTCCCCTGATTCCCTCCGCAAAAAAGCGGCGCAGATAGACATGGGGATCAAAAAGATAATTGTAATCGCAGATTACCGCATCGGCAAACAGACTCATATCAAGACACAGCTCAAAGGGGCAGACCTGATGCTTCTTTGCATACGCCTCTATCTGCTCTCTGGTGAAATTATCCACATGGGTCAACAAATCGTACATAGCGTCGTTGACTCTGTCATAGTGTCCCTTAGCATAGGGACAGAATATCGGATTACACTGGATTTCCGCCACTCTGGCAGGGTCGGTTTCTTCCCCGCGCATAAAACAGATTTTGTCCTTGGCAGTCAATATGACGCTTTTAAGCTGTAATCCCTGCTCCCGCAAAAGACTGATGGTATCGTCTGCCACCGTGCGGGTGATAGTCTTTGCCGTCAGATAAAAAATCCGCTCGCAAAGGCCCTCGCCCATGGCCTTCACTGCGGGAAACACCGTAGAGATCGTCTTGCCAGCCCCCGTAGGCGCCTCTATAAACAGTTTTCTTTTATGATATATGGTCTGGTATACATAGGAGGCCAGCTCCTTCTGCCCCTCCCTGTAGGGAAAGGGAAATTCGGTCTTTCTAATGGAATCCTGTCTGGACTGCTGCCACCAAAAGCGAAAATCCGCCCACTTCCGATACTGATCCATCAGCGCCAAAAACCACTCTTCTAATTGACTGTATGAGTACTGTTCCTCAAAATATCGGATTTCTTCCGTTTCCATATGGCAATAGGTCATGCGCACGCCAATCTCCGGGAGTCTGTTTTGACCGGCATAGATAAAGGCGTAGCATTTCGCCTGCGCAAGATGCACCGGCACAGCCTTCTTCATTTTCATCAGATCATGGTAAGTGCCTTTGATCTCGTCGACGGTGACTCTTCCCTCTTCCGTAATAATGCCGTCGGCTCGTCCCTCCACCACAATCTCGTAGGAATCCGCGTCATAAACCCAGCGCAGGGACACCTCCGCCCGATAGGACGGGCCCATCCGCCGCTGAATCATACGATGGATCCGACCGCCCTCCTGCATGGCGTTCTCCGCAGACACCGCCTTTCGATTGTCAATATCGCCGGAGCGCAGAATAAACTCCACCAGACTCCGCACAGAAACACGCACTTCCATGTTACAACCTCTTATTTTCCGACTCTGCTTATACGAAAAGACTCCCCATATAAGATAATCTTACGTTATCTTACACAGGGAGTCAATGTCGCTTGTCTTACCGGAATTTATACCGCTACCGCCCATTTTCTGAGATGTCTCTCAAAGTCAGCATCGTAGCCGTTATACGCAACGGTTAAAATCTGATTGAAATTAAGCCCCAACACGCCAATGATGGATTTCGCATCCACAATAAAGCTGTTGTAAGAGATATCTACGTCGCAGTCACATCTGGTAGCAGCGGAGACAAAGTCCTTTACCTCGTCCGGTCTCAATTTGATTTTGTGTTGCATAAAGCTCACCTTCCTTTTCCATTCATGTATGCAGAAGGCATACACAGAAAAACGTTTTCATGCTCCTCATTTGAGTAGATTATACATCATTCCTTTCGTTTGTAAAGTGTTATTTTTGTCCCGAATTTTGTACAATTTTGTCATCTTATTGGATATTTTTAACAACTTTACATAATTACTTTGATCTTCAAATGAATTTTTGTATAATCTGCCTATTATGTCGCGCTCAACCGATTCCGCAGGACTGCATTTTATCCTTTTTGCGCAAATTCCACCATATAATCTTGGTAACGATAAGCGCACATTTGGCGCTGCAATTTCCTGTTTTCCCGGCTTTTGATGCCGATTGTACGGTGAAACGCCCGAAACAGTTCCTGATAATCCGCCTCTTTTTCTGATAAATCCGGCTCTTTCAGGGTAAATTCCTCTCCTGCGGACACAAGATACCAGTCCTCCTTTGCAGGATGAACGCCGAAAAGCTTCCTGTTCTCATCGTAAACCATGAAGTTTTCGATGCTCAGTCTGTCCGCAAAATGCGGCATAACAAAGGGCACCACATTGTTTTTGGGTCCGATTCTGGAAAACAGGACAGCGCTTTTCCCTGTTTTTTCAGGCGCAAGCTCCTGAAAACGGATAAACTCGATCTCGTAATGGGCTTCGTTCGCCGTGAAGCGCGCCAGCTCAAAGCATCTGGCCACATACGGGTTTTTGAAATTGCCAAGCACCCGTCTGCCGCTGCCTGCCGTAAGTCCATCCACCACCGTTCGGTAGACCGCCTCTCCCTTGTCGGGATAGCAGGAGGCCGCCGCCCGGCAAAGGGTATGATATACATGCTCTCCCAGCCGGCTTCTTAAGGTCTGCACCACCTTTTCAGTTTTAACAGGATCGGGCATAATATGCAGATAAACTGCAAACAGCCGAAAATTCTCCTCCTCACCGATCTGGATATGCACATGCTCATGCCCCTCCCGTAAGGCATAGGCTTCATAAATCCCGGTGAAAATCCCCTCCAGAGAATCTTCGCATATCAAATACTTTTCTTCCATAATGTATGTCTCCCCGTAAACCGCCCTATATAATTTCACTGCCGACCGCCTGCTGGCTGCTGATTTCCTCGAAAAGCGCTGTCACCCGCCAGCCGCCTTCCAGTTTCTTCCAAAGTCGTTGTCGTCAAACAGCGACATCTGCCGGTAGCTCGTGCCATCCGGCAGAAAGGGCAGCTTCTCTCCCCGGCCCATCTGATTCTGATAGGTAAGGTTTCGTACGATGTAATTCTCCTCCAGTCTGGTAGGATACATCATTTTTCCGCTGCATGTAATAAAATAGAGGGCCCGTTTTAAAACTACGCCTATTTTCTTCAAATCGTCAAAGGTCAGACTGCCAAAGCGTCTGGCCGCTATAATCCTTCCGGCGCTCTTAACGCCGACTCCCGGTATCCGCAAAAGCATATGATAATCCGCCCGGTTAATCTCTACAGGAAACTGTTCCAAATGCCGCACTGCCCAATCCGCCTTCGGATCAATGGCCGTATTGAAATCAGGCCGGTCTTCGGTCAAAAGCTCATCCACCTTAAAATCATAAAAACGCAGAAGCCAGTCCGCCTGATACAGCCTGTGCTCGCGAAGAAGCGGCGGCCCTCCCGCCAGAGCCGGAAGATCCCTGTCCTCATTTACATTCACGAAAGCGGAATAATACACTCTCTTTAAGGAAAATTTTTGGTAAAGATTCTCCGCCACCGACATGATCTGGTAATCGCTCTCCGGCAGCGCGCCGATCACCATCTGCGTGGACTGCCCTGCCTCGCAAAAATGCGGCGCATGCTTATATAAGGTAAGTTCATTTTTATTTTCCGCAATGCCGTTCTGAATCTGACGCATGGGTTTTAAGATATTTTTTCGATGCTTGTTGGGCGCAATCGCCCGGAGCCCCTCCGCTGTGGCCATCTCCAGATTCACACTCATACGGTCCGCAAGATACCCTGTCCGCTGTATCAGAAAGGGATCCGCCCCGGGAATCGCCTTCACGTGGATGTAACCCTGAAACCGATAGACGGTGCGCAGCCTGTGCACCGTCTCGCAAAGCAGCTCCATGGTATAATCGGGGCTGTAAAGAATCCCCGAACTCAAAAATAAACCTTCTATATAATTGCGCCTGTAAAATTCCATGGTTAGTTCGCACACTTCGTCAGGGGTGAAGGAGGCCCGCGGCACATCGTTCGAACTGCGGTTTACACAGTACCGGCAGTCATAAATGCACTCGTTGGTAAACAGAATCTTTAACAAAGAGATACATCTGCCATCCGCCGCAAAGCTGTGGCACAGTCCGGCAGCCACCGTGTTGCCGATTCCCTGTCCGTCATTTTTCCGAAAAGAACCGCTGGAACTACAGGAGACGTCGTATTTTGCCCCCTCGCCAAGTATTTTCAATTTCTCCATGATCGAAGTCTGCGGCGCAATCCTTACTTCCATTCCTGTCACCCCTGTGTTTATTATCAAGAACGTTTGTTCTGTTTATGCATGTATCTTATCACATGCCGCCATCGTTTTCAAGTATTTTCCGAACATTCGTTCTTTCGGCCGGTTTTTTGTCATAATCCGCCCGAAAACGGGATAAATTGCGGGAAACATTGCAATAAACGTAATCTTACAGTATAATCAGAGAATACGACATGTGAAAGGAAAGGATTTGTTTATGGAAACGAATAAAACAAGAGGCAATTTTACCGGGAAAATCGGCTTTGTTCTGGCCGCTGCCGGCAGTGCAGTGGGACTTGGAAATATCTGGCGGTTTCCTTATTTGGCGGCAAAGGACGGAGGCGGTCTGTTCCTTTTCTGCTATATCATTCTGGCTTTGACCTTTGGCTTCACCCTGCTTACTACGGAAATCGCAATCGGCCGGAAAACGGCGCAAAGCCCGTTGACGGCATACGGCGTAATCCACCCGAAATGGAAAGGGCTCGGTGTGCTGGCAAGTCTTGTGCCGATTATTATTTTGCCATACTACCTTGCCATTGGCGGCTGGGTATTAAAGTATCTCACGGTTTTTATTACGGGGAAGACGACGGAGGCCGCAGCGGACGGTTATTTTACCGGGTTTATCACAAAACAGGTCAGTCCCGTGGTATTTATGGTCATTTTCACCATACTTTCCGCCATTATCATCTTCGGCGGTGTGGACAACGGCATTGAGCGGGCGAGCAAATTTATCATGCCCCTGCTCCTCATTCTGATTATTGGCATTTCCGTTTACGCGCTGACGCTGCGCCATACGGACGCGTCGGGGCTTGAGAGAACCGGGCTGGAAGGCCTGAAAATTTATCTGCTCCCAAGTTTTGAAGGCGTTACCCTGCAACAGTTTTTCCTGGTCGTTATGGACGCTCTTGGACAGCTGTTTTACTCCATCAGCGTTGCCATGGGCATTATGGTCGCCTACGGCTCCTACGTGAAAAAGGATGTGAATCTGATGCCTTCCATCAACCAGATTGAAATTTTTGATACCGTAGTGGCATTACTTGCCGGAATGATGATCGTCCCTGCGGTCTATGTTTTCATGGGAACCGAGGGCATGTCCGCCGGACCGGGGCTTATGTTTATCTCCCTGCCGAAAATTTTTGCCGCCATGGGATGGGTCGGAACCATCATCGGCATCCTGTTCTTTGTGATGGTAGCTTTTGCGGCGGTAACCTCCGCAGTGTCCATTATGGAAGCGATTGTTGCCAGTCTGATGGACAAGTTCCATTTATCCAGAAATAAGAGCACCGCCATTGTAACTGCCTATGGAATCATTGTGGGAGCGATTGTCTGCTTCGGTTATAACTTCTTATACTTTGAATTAAAGCTGCCAAACGGCTCCATCGGTCAGCTTCTGGACGTTATGGACTATGTCAGCAACAACTGCCTGATGCCGCTCGTCGCGCTTTTGACCTGTATTCTGATCGGCTGGGTTGTAAAGCCCAAGGTCATCATTGACGAAGTGACCCAGGGCAAATATAAGTTCAACAGAAAACGCCTGTATATTGCCATGATCACCGTGATTGCCCCGGTGCTGCTGTTCCTGCTGTTATTGCAGTCGTTTGGTATCTCTCTGTAATATTGAACTATAAAGGCATACGCAAATAAAAACCCGAAAACAGTCACCAATTCGTAGATGACTGCTTCCGGGTTTTTCTTTTATCGGAGACGGAACCGGCTGGCGTAAACGCCGGCTCCCACATATCCAATGTAGTCTGCGTACAGAGAATCCTGCAGTCCCGCGTAAAGAGTCCACTCAGTCCAAACCGTTCTCTTGAATCATATGTCTGTTTCTGCTATCATAATCAATAAAGGGAGGGGAGCTTATGCGCACAGAAGAAGAAATGTACCGCTTATTTCGGGATATTGCAGACGCCGACGACCGAATTCTGGCCATCTACCTGAACGGCTCAAGAACCAATGATAACGCGCCGAGGGATATTTTTCAGGACTACGACATTGTGTACGTGGTGACAGATACGCTGCCTTTTATTGAAGATAAAGACTGGATATCCGGCTTCGGCCATATTCTCTATATGCAGTATCCCGACGAATTTCCCGGCTGTCAGGCTGACCGCGCTAACTTCTATGGCTGGCTGATGCAGTTTAGAGACGGCAACCGGGTTGATCTGCATGTGGAAAGCCTGGCCCACGCAAAGGTACATATTTTTGATGATAAGCTCTGTAAAATACTTTATGATAAGAAGCATATCCTGCCCGCGATCCCTGCGGCAACGGACGAAGACCGACATGTAAAGCAGCCCACCGAAGCGCAGGTCAGATTCTGTTCCAACGAATTCTGGTGGTGCAGTAACAATCTGGCAAAAGGTCTCTGGCGCGGGGAAATGCCCTATGTACAGGATATGGCCAATACCATCGTTCGCAAACAGCTTGAAAAAATGCTCTCCTGGAAGGTGGGCATCGACACCGGCTTTTCGGTAAGCGTCGGTAAATCCGCCAAATATATTTCCCGCTGGCTCAGTCCCGAGGAATATCAGACCTATCTGGATACCTATTTCGGCGGCCGTATCGAAGACGGCTGGAACGCCGTTTTTACCATGTGCGATCTGATGGAACGCACCACAGACTATGTGGCCGACAGGCTCGGTTATACTTACGACCGCAACGAGGGAAAGGCCGCAAGGTCGTTTTTGGAGCATGTGCGGCAGCTCCCCCGGGATGCATCTGAAATATTCAGCAAAACACAGGATGTTTAACGCTGTTGCAATTTCCTGTAAAATAAAAATCGGGCCTGCCGCCCGTATAAAAAGTGAGGTAACACATGGAACATTTAATTATTCCCGAAGATTACAAATCTGCGCTGAATCTGCACGACACCCAGATCGGCATTAAGACCGTCAAGGACTTCTTTCAGGCACAGCTTGCGGAAAGACTGCACCTGCTGCGGGTGTCCGCTCCCCTTTTCGTGGAGCCGGCCTCCGGCCTCAACGATAACTTAAACGGCGTGGAACGTCCCGTCACTTTCGGCATTAAAGAACAGGACGACGCGCCGGCTGAGATCGTACACTCTCTGGCAAAATGGAAGCGTATGGCGCTCGGTAAATACGGCTTTTCCCACGGTGAAGGGCTTTACACCGATATGAGCGCCATCCGCAGGGACGAGGCAACCGACAACATCCACTCGATCTATGTAGATCAATGGGACTGGGAAAAAGTCATCTCCCGCGAGGAGCGCTGTATGGATTATCTGAAAGAAACGGTAAAAACAGTCTATAAGGCGCTGCGCAAAACGGAAAAGTACATGGCCATCCAGTATGACTACATAGACGAAATTCTTCCTCATGATATCTTTTTCATCACCACCCAGGCGCTTGAGGATCTCTACCCGGGCACTACGCCCAAAGAGCGTGAATACCTGATTACCAGAGAGAAAGGCGCGGTCTGCCTCATGCAGATCGGGGATCTTCTCGCCTCCGGTGAAAAGCACGACGGCCGCGCGCCGGACTACGACGACTGGAGCCTGAATGCGGACATTCTGGTCTATTATCCCGTGCTCGATATTGCGCTGGAGCTGTCGTCCATGGGCATCCGCGTGGATAAGGACGCGCTTTTGTCCCAGCTGGACAAAGCGGGCTGTCCGGAACGGGCAAAGCTGCCATTCCAGAAAGGGATTCTCGACGAAACGCTGCCCTTCACCATCGGCGGCGGTATCGGTCAGTCCCGCATCTGTATGTTTTTCCTGCGCAAAGCCCATATCGGAGAGGTACAGTGCTCCCTGTGGCCGGAGGAAATCGCAAGAGAAGCTCTTGCAAACGGCATTCAATTACTGTAATGATTTAGCGCACCGCAAAAAACCGGCCGGCAAATCCTCTGGGATCTGCCGGTCGGTTTTCTTACCTTACTCCTCACAGTCAAATATAGTCTTCTGCTCGATATACTGCCCGTACTGCGCCTTCCATTCCTGATGCATCGGGGACGCGTCATAAATCGCAAGACCCTCCGGCGTAAGAATCATCTCGATCATCAGGTCGTGTCTGTTTGGACGGTCAGAATTGGAGCGGTGCAGCGTCACCCGGCTTACGCCGTCAAGGGCAAGCGCCTTTTCAAACAATTCCGCGATTTCAGGAAGCATACCGCCCACATCCGTATTCTCTCTGAATTTTACGATAATATAATGTTTCATCCTTCCTCCTATCCCCGCACAATTCCGACTACCATTATTTCCGCACAAGCTTCACGCTGCCTTCCACACTGGAAACCTCCTCCATACCATGAATGACAAGGGTGGGTTCCTTCTCCGGCCGGTCAGTCACGAAGGACACCGTATCGCCCCGCCGCGCTGCTTTCGCCTTCATCACAATTTGACCAGTCAGGTCAGTAATTTCGCAGACCGCCTCCTCACCGTCAGCAAGGGCATACAAGTGCAGCTCCAACCCTTCGGTATAATCGTAATCCGGCAGTTCTTCGTTTCCGCCCCATGCCAACAGGGTGTTTTCCCGCACAAAGACAGGCAGGGAAAAATAATCGTAGGTTTCCCGATACCAACGGCCGCCTTCCCGTTCGCCTCCATCCAGAAGATGCGTCCACTTTCCTTCCGGCAGATAATATTCCGCCTTGCCGTCTTCCCTGAAAATGGGCGCAACCAGAAGGGAATCGCCCATCATGTACTGCATATCCAGATCCTTCATGCCAGACTCCTTCGGAAATTCCAGAATCATGGGCCGCATCATGGGCACTCCCGTCTCGTGGGAACAAACGGCCTGCCTGTACAGATAAGGCATCAGGCGGCATTTCACATGCACGAAATGCCTTGCCACATCGCAGGCCTCCTCGTCAAACAGCCATGGCACCCGGTAGCTCTGAGAACCGTGCAGCCTGCTGTGTGAGGAAAAAATGCCAAACTGTAACCATCTCTTGTAGATATCCGGGCTGGCCGTCTTCTCGAACCCGGATATATCATGACTCCAGAAAGAGAATCCGCTCATGGCAAAGCTTAAACCTCCCCGCAAAGTTTCCGCCATGGAAGGGTAGGATGCGGAGCAGTCGCCGCCCCAGTGTACCGGGAACTGTTGGCCGCCGGCGGTGGCGCTTCTGGCAAAGAGCACCGCCTCGCCTTCTCCCTTCACTTCCTTTAACAGCTCAAACACCGTCCGATTATAGAGATAACTATAATAGTTGTGCATACTCAGCGGATCCGCGCCGTCCGCATATGCCACGTCAATGGGTATGCGCTCGCCAAAATCCGTCTTAAAGCAGTCCACACCCATATCTAACAGCGTCCTCAGCTTATCCTGATACCATTTCCGTGCGGCAGGATTTGTGAAGTCTACCAGCGCAATACCCGGATTCCAGAAATCAATCTGCTTCGCTCCCCTGCCGTCCGCGCGCATCACAAAATAGCCGTTTTCCTTCCCTTCTTTGAAAAAGGGCGTACCCTGGGCAATATACGGATTGATCCAGACGCAGATCCTTAATCCCTTTTCCTTCTTATAACGGGTAAGCATATCCTTCACGTCGGAAAAGGTCTGGTCGTCCCACTCAAAATCACACCAGTGCAAAGCCTTCATCCAATAGCAGTCGAAATGGAACACCCGAAGGGGAATCCGACGATCCGCCATGCCGTCGATAAAGGAGCTGGTGGTCTGCTCATCGTACTTCGTGGTAAAGGAAGTTGTAAGCCACAGACCGAAGCTCCATGCGGGCGGCAGAGCAGGCTTCCCTGTCATATCCGTATAGCGGACCAGAACCTCCTTTGGACTCGGCCCATAAATAAAGTGATAGCGAAGCTCCTCGCCCGGTACGGAAAAGCCCACATACTCCACCTTCTCGCTGGCAACCTCAAAGGAAACGGGCGTCGCATGATCCACAAAAACGCCGTAGCCTTCGTTTGTCATATAAAAGGGAATATTTTTATAGGAAACCTGAGAGGAAGTACCGCCGTCCTCATTCCACATTTCCACCACCTGACCGTTCTTTACAAAAGAGGTAAACTGTTCGCCCAGACCGTAAACCCGCTCGCCCGCTTTCAGAGAAAGCTCCGTGACCATGTACGGCTCATGCCGCTCGGAGAGATAGTTTTCTCTCGGAAACATGGTGCTTGACTCTTTATTCCAGCGGATATAGCCAAGGTTGCGGAAACCGCATTCGGTTATCACGTTTCCTTCCGCCTCAAAACGATAAGTACCTTCTCTCCTGTCAAAACGCACCGTCACGTCGCCGCTTGTCATAACCGCTTCGTACTCTTCGATGTATACTTCAAAATCCGTATTTTGACCATTTAAGTCAAATCTGGCCTCCCGATCCTCATATGCTTCGTAATGTCTTGCCTTCACCAGAATATTATTCTCGGCAAATGCAATAAAATCAATGGTAATCGTGGTGATGTTCTGCGCGTCCCCTCTGCCTAAAATCTTTCTCTCCGGCGCCACAATGCGCATCCCTCTTTCAGTCTTTTCCGCATAAAAGCCCTGCGATGCGTAGGACGGCGCCATATTCTCACTGCGTACCCAATACCCTTCCGTAAATTTCATTCTCTTTCCTCCTTATACTTGTTTTAACTGTTTCGGTCAATTTTAAATAAAAAGGAATCTCCTCTCATTATAACCGCAAACACATTCTCCTGCACCATTTTTCCTGAAAAAGAGGCACGACTGTCCGGCCGTGCCCCTCTCCTGCTGATTGCTTATCCTTATATGGAAATACTCTCGAAATACTCTCCCGAAGGACATTCTCCTAGTTTGCTCCGTCAATCGCTGCCCACTGTTCTTCAATCTGTGCGCATGCGCCGTCCTTATCCACGCTGCCGGAAATATAGGACTGCATGATCTCGCCGAAGGTCTGATGCCAGCCTCAACCCATGCGCCCTGCCCGCAGATCATAGCGGCCTTGCCAGTACCAAATGCGGAAAGCTCCCCGTCAAGAGCGGTCTCCAGAGGCTTGTCGTCGCCGTACTTCACTGCCAGGTCAATGAAATTAAAGAAGTTATCGTATAACTCAGGGTAATCCGAAACCTTCGCTTCGCCCTTCTCAAATCTTGCAACCAGTTCCGCCGTCGTAATGCCTGCGTTCTGTGCCGCCGCATTCACGAAGTGCTGTCCCACATGCTTGAAAACCCACCACTCATTGAAGCCTGTGGTAAAAGGCTTGTAACCTGCCGCGGAAATCTTCTCACATGCCGCTTCCATCTCGCTCACGGTAGACGGGAACTGCGTGATTCCGCACTCCTCAAAGATCGCCTTATTGTAGATCATACCGAAATAGTTCCCCTTGATGGCGATACCGTAAAGGCCGGAACCATCCTCGGGGGACGCCATCATGCTTGCCACCGCAGGCTGCATGGTTTCTTCCAGCGGCTGACCACTCAAGTCAAAAGAATACTCCTTATATACGTCGATCTCCTTGCCGGAGGTAGAGGAAAAAATCTCAGGCACTTCGCCGGAATTTAACTTCGCCTTCAACAGCGTAGGATAATCATTCTGCGTGGTCTCATAATTAATTGTCACATTGGGAGCCACTTCCTTATACGCGTCTACCAGCTCATTGATGGCATCCGCATACTCAGGGGAAGCGATAAACATATAGATTTCCGCCTCCTCGTCAGAAGCCGCTGCGGATTCCTGCGCCGCCGGTTCCTCGGCTGCGGGCTCAGACGCTGCCGGAGCCTCCTCTTCCGGTCCCGACGCTGCCGGAGCCTGTGTGTCTTCGCCCGATCCGCCGCAGCCTGCAAGCATGGTCGCCGTCATGGCCGTACATAATAATACGCTGATTATTTTCTTTTTCATGTATATCCTCCTTCTCCCATATTTTTTATGGCATGGGTGACGGTTTTTATATCAAGCGATTGACTGCTTCGCCCAATAGCTTTATCAGCTGGTTATCCCTTCACCGCGCCGGCCACAACGCCCTCCACTATGTATTTCTGCAACAGAATAAATACGATTACGGAAGGTACGATTGCCAGTACCATAGCAGTCAATGCGTAATTCCATTTGGTGTTCATCTGTCCCACGAAGGTATAGGCCGCAAGCACAAGCGTTTTGGTCTCATTGTTGCTGTTGACCATCAGAAGCGGGAGCAGGAAGTCGTTCCAGATCCACATTACATCCAGCACAATCACCGTCACAATCACCGACTTGAGAAGCGGAAATATGATCGAGATAAAGGTGCGGAAGGTGGACGCCCCGTCTATGGTCGCGCTCTCATCAAGCTCTCGCGGAATGGTCTTCATAAAATTATAGATAATAAAGGTTGCCATCGGAATGCCAAACCCCCAGTACTGAATGCCCAGTCCGATTTTACTGCCGGAAAGATGCAGCACATTCATGGACTTTAATAAGGTAATCATAATCGCCTGAAAGGGAATCAGCATGGGCGTAATAATAATCGCATGCGCGATTTTGCAGTATACGCCTTCCCTTCTCTCCAATATGTAGGCCGCCATGGATGAAAAGGCAACGATACCCGCAATGCCGATCACCGTAATGATCACATTGTTCCGAAACAGCAGCAGATACTTCATCTTGTCAACCACATAGGTATAGTTGGAAAGATCAAAGCTTTTCGGAAATGCCAGCACGTTTCCTATGATCTCGCCGAAAGGCTTAAAGGAGTTCATGACCATCAAAAATACCGGGTAGATATAGGAGCACGCCACCACAAGAAGACAGATGATCATCGTCCATTTACTTATTTTTCTCCTGGTTTCGCGACGCATTACAGATCAACCTCCTTTCTGTTAAAGCCCTTTAATACAAGCTGTGTTATAATAAGCACAAACAGGAAGTAGACAATGGACTGGGCGGAACCAAGACCATAATTATTGTTGGTGAAAGCCTCCTTGTAGATCTGCAGCGTCACACTGTTAGTCGCCGTTCCCGGCCCGCCTTTGGTCAGCGCCAGAATGATGTCAAATACCTTAAGGCCGTTTGTCAGGGACATAAAGATACAGGTTGTAAAGGAAGGCCCCAGAAGCGGCAGCGTCACCTTGAAAAACTTCTGGCTGCCCGTCGCCCCGTCCACCACGGCCGCCTCCAGCACATCCTTCGGCACCGCCTGAAGACCTGCTATGTAGAGCACGATGTAGAACCCCAGCGACTGCCACACGCCCACAAAAGCCACCGAGTAAAACACCAGTTTCGTATCGCCAAGCCAGCTGTAATTCCACAGATTCCACTCCGTGATCTCATAAAGCTTCTCAAAGCCGCTGGTGAAAATGAACTTCCAGATAAAGCCCACAATCGTCATGCTCATGATATAGGGAATGAAGAAAACACCCCTGAAAAAGTTGGCCGACCGAAATTTCTTCGTCAGCACCACCGCCAGCGCCAGCGCAAAGATGTTGGAAAACACCACGAAAAACAGAGTATAGCGGGCGGTAAACCAGATCGCGGAAATAAAATCCCCGCTCTCCACAAAAATGGTCCTGAAATTTTGCAGGCCTATGAACCTGGCGTCCTTGGAAATACCGTTCCACTCCGTCAGCGAATAGTATCCGCTTAAGACAAAGGGCAGATACATCATCAGACATACCAATATGATGGCCGGCAGGGAAAACAGCGCCGTTTCCAGTTGTCTTTTTACTTTTCTGCTCATAAAGTAAAAATCCTTTCCAATTTTTCTTTTATTTTACTTTATTCATTTTGACAACAAAATGGAAATTCCCAAACAGATAGGTGGAGATTTCCGAACAGTTCTTTATTAGTATTGTCCTATTATAAGGAATATAGTAAGATATATTTTGTAGAAAATGCGCAACAGATTTATTTTTTAAGCGGCAGTTTGCATAATTCGGGCGGAGGATTTATGAGGAAACATATTTTGATTAAGAGAGCAAAAACCCATATAAAAAGTCTGCTCAACCGCACCCCTCTCTGGATGCAGCTGACGGTATTTATGATTCTGGTCGCTACCGTAATCGCCGGATACCTGATCAGTAAGGATTACACTTCAACACGGAATCTTACCATAGAAAATCAGCTGGATACCACCGAAAAAATTCTGAATCTGGAATTGGAAAATCTGGATACCTATCTCATGGAGCTTGCCAATTTCTGTATTCAGCCCTACTATGACTCCCGTTTTACACGAATTGTAGAGCAGAACGCCCCTCTGAATGCCGACCAAATTTCCTATGCGAAGCAGCAGATGTTCTATTATTATTACACCAGAAACGATATCCACGATTATGAGCTGTATCTGCTCCATCAGGATCTGTCCATCGGACGCACAAGCGGACAGCAGCACATCATTGCAAGAAAATCCGCGCCGGAAGGCGTATGGGAGGCGCTGGCGGAATGCGAGGCAAGTCCCATGAATCACAGCATATGCCCCTCCGATTCCACAAACCTGATATACTACCATTCTCTGTTTCAGGTTAAGGGAAAGGTCAGTCAGGCCATTGTACGGCTGGAGCTGGACGACACCTATGCCGGACAGCTTTTGGAAAACCACGCAACCCACGGGGAGATCGTCTTTTTCCTGAACGACCGCGGGGAAATCATCTTCTGCAACCGATCGGAATTATCAGCCAGCGGCGAGGAGCTGTTACAGGCCCTCTCCCACAGAGAAACGAACAGAAACGGTTACGAGACAATTGACCTATCTGGTCGCACCTATTTACTGGTGGAATCTGAAAGCAAAAGTTCCGGAATCCGTCTTCTCAGCCTGACGCCCCTGTCCTATATTGATTCCCAGATCGGACAGCTGCAAAAATCTGTCCTGCTGAGCGGCATTGTCGTCTGGCTCCTTACCGTTGTGCTGATCTATATGCTGCTGCGGCTTCTGACAATCCCGTTACGCACGCTTTCCGCGCAGATGCAAAAGACCGGCGAAGGCGATTTCCGCTCCCGAGTGGATGTAGAGGGAAGTATTGAAATCCGAAAGCTTTCCGAAAGCTTTAACTCCATGGTCGCCCATATTGACCAGCTGATCAGGCGCACTTATGTGGCGGAGCTGAGCGAAAAGGACGCCAGACTGGCGGCGCTGGAAGCCCAGCTGAATCCGCATTTTCTGTACAATACGCTGCAGGCGATCTCCACGGAAGCGCTTGTAAACGACCAGCCTCAGATTCACCGTATGATTACTTCCCTTGCCTCCAACCTGCGCTATACTATCAAATCCGACACGCTCGTGCCTTTAAAGCGGGAAATGAGCTATGTCAACGATTACATTTTCCTGCAAAAAATCAGGATGGACGAGGCTTTGGAGTTTCACAGCGATATCGACCCCGCCACCGAAGACTGCCTGATCCCCAAAATCAGCATTCAGACGCTGGTGGAAAACTCCATTATACACGGAAAATCTGACAAAGCTGACGCCATAACTGTGACAGTATCGTCACAGTATAGTGACAGTACCGTCATAATTACGGTTCGGGATAACGGCTGCGGTATTGCGCCGGAACAACTGGAAAAACTATACGCTGACTTTGACCTGCAAAAGAATACCGGGAAAAACGGCGGCATCGGGCTGGCCAATCTTCATAGCCGGATCGGGATTCTCTACGATAAGCCCGCCTCCATGGAAATCCATACAAGGGAAACGGAATACACGGAAATCATTCTGACCCTGCCCGCCACAAGAGAGTGAGGAATCTAATGTACAAAGCGCTGATTATTGACGATGAGAAACCGGTACAGATCGCCATTCAGAAATTGGGTAACTGGAAATACTACGGAATCGAACCGCCAAGGCTTGCCGTAAACGGCAGGGACGGGCTGGCGGCCATGCGGGAATTTCACCCGGATATTGTGTTTGTGGATATGAACATGCCTGTTATGGACGGAGTCTCCTTTTTACAGGCGGCTTCCGGCGAATTTCCGGACAGTCAGTATGTGGTGGTAAGCGGTTACGACCAGTTCAGCTATGCCCAGCAGGCGCTTCACTACGGCGCCTGCGAATATCTGTTAAAGCCGGTGGAGGAATACGCCCTCAACAATGCCATTGAAAAGGCCATTCTGCGAATGGACCCGGATGCCTCCTTTCAGGAAGCCAAACCGTCGCAGGGGGAAATTTCCCCCGACGAAGCCGTCTCCATCATAAAGGATTATATCGACAGCAACTATTGCCAGAATATCAAAATCACCATGTTTTCAGAAAAATATTTCTTCTCCACCGAATATCTGACCAGACTTTTCCGGGGAAGATACGGCTGCACAATCTACGAGTATGTGCTGAAACTACGCATGGAACGGGCAAAAGAACTGTTGGAGGATGAGGACAATAAAATTCTGGATATCGCGGAACGTCTCGGCTATGCCGACAACCATTATTTCAGCAGGGCTTTCCGCAACTATTACAACATCTCCCCCAGCCAGTACCGAAAAGATTTTCTGAAACGGCAGGAAGAGAAAAACGGCCCCGCTCCCAGTCCACATCATCCATATCCTCCGTGATACCGCCGATACTGTCAAGTGGACTTCCCTGCGCCAGAGTCAGCATGCCGTTTAAAACATCCACGTAATCGGTGGAAATATCAAAGCCTTCAAAGTCAAACCAGAATACCTCGGACGAGTATCCGGCCGGATCATCAGCCGCAGCAATCCCTGCATAACCGCCCGCAGAGGGCATTCCCCTGCCGGAAGCCGCGCCCGCAGAGTCCAGGAAAATACGCAACGCAAGCACGCCTGCGCCTGCAAACAATATCAGTCCCAAAACTGCCCATGTCAGCCATTCCGGCACATAGCGCGCCTTCTTTGGCGAAATCTTCTGCACGCCGCGCTCCGCACAGATCCTGTGAAAAGCGTCCACCTGATCCCAGCTGACAAAGCTCTCCTTTGCAATCACAATAAGGTGTTTCTTATCCTTATAAAATAGATAAAACGCCTCTTGCGTCTCTACCAGCCACGCCAGAGAATCCCAGTCAAAGCAGCTTTTCATTCCCGTGGGCATATATGCGGTTACTCCCTCCTGCGTCAAGGAAACCTGCCACAGGCCGCACTCCCTTGCCGCCACCTCCGGCGCGTCCAGCTGCTTTCTGATCCGCTTTTCCGGATCCCTGGCATACAACCGCAGCATAAGCCAAACAGTCAGCCCCAAACTGTACCAGATAAGCGTCCACCGAATCTCCCCCGCTACCAGACAGGTGCAGACTGTCAGGGCGACCGCCATCACGCCGCCCCATATCGCCATACCGTAAGTCCTTACCGGCCTGCCCATTGTACCGCTGTTTAAAAGATCCGCAGCTCCCTTTTGCAGGCGCACCCATTTTTCCCGGTCAAGAAAATAGGAAAAGCGCATATATTCCTGCGGATCTGTCCTGTCCGTCCCCCGCTCTGCCGAGTCTGTAAAATCCGCCCGATCCTGCGCCTGCCACGCCGGGGCTCCAAATTCCGTCCCTGCCTGCGGATTGCGGATCAGGGCGACAAACGCCTCCCGCTCCTGTTCACTTTCGAAAACGCGAACGGGTATTACAATCCATACTGGCCGTTTGGGACTTTGCAGATATCCCAACATTATAAGATGCTTCGTCCTACGGATAAACTGAATGTCCCTGCATGGAATCTCTACGAGATTTACTCTTGTCACCTTTAATCGGCCGTCTTCAATCGGGAATACCGTCCATGACTGTCCATCCAGAATCTTCGCGGTACTCCTGTAAGAATAAATGCCCGACACACCTAACATAATAATCAGCAAAACGGCAACAACAGCGGCCGCCGCCGAAGCATACAGGGCCTCCGCCGCGATGATGCATAAAATGGCGATCCACCTGTATTTCCGATATTTAAACTGTTCCCGGAATACAAACCGGCAGAATTCCCTTATCTCCGGCAAATTCATGACATATTCGTATTTCCTGCTGCTGTTCATATGGTTTTCCCTTCTTTCCTGCCAATCAGCTCACCGCACGGCAATCGTCTTATGCCAGCAGAAAATCATATAGATGCACAATCTTCACGCCGTCGACATTTCCAGCAGCGAGCTCATCCATGGTCACGACATACTTGGGGTAATGATCTTTAACCGCAAGCAGATTGGCAATCTCACGATCTGATTTTTGCGGCAGATTACGGCACACTTGTACATAAATGCGCTCGTCCCTGCGCATCGCCACAAAATCAATCTCCTTTGTCTCATTTTTACCGATATATACCTCATAGCCCCGCCTTCTCAGCTCAAAATAAACCACATTTTCCAGCATGGCCGCCACAGATTCCGGCTGAAATCCCATCATACAGTACTTGAGAGACGCATCCGCCAGATAAAATTTCTCCTGTGTTTTCAAAACAGACTTTCCCTTCAAATCATATCTCTGACAGCGGTAAATCACAAAAGCCTTTTCAAGCCATTCCAGATAATTATAAATGGATTCCACAGAAAGAGACCGCCCCTCGCTTTTTAAAAATTTAACGATGGCATTTGCAGAAAAAGTCTTTCCCACGTTTTCATGTTAAAACTAATCAATATTTTAATTTTTATTCTAATATCGAAAAAATACTCTCGATTTCTTTTGGTAATATCCTTATCTAGAAGAAAATTTTCCTGATCGCATCCCCCACGCCGTTGTGGTCGTTATCCGCCGTCACCGCATCGCACAATGCCCTGATATCCTGCGCCCCGTTGCCCATAGCCACGGATAAGCCCACTGCTTCCAGCATGGCACGGTCATTATCGGCATCTCCAATTCCCACTGTCTGTGCCATGGAAATGCCCAGATGCTCCGTCAGGGCCCGCAGGCCGCTGGCCTTTGTCACCCCCGCCGCATTCATTTCCAGGGACGCACCCTCCGCAAAAGCAAAAGATAACGGCAGATGCCTCAGCGCCTCATAGCCCGCCGCCCTATCCTGCGCAGAGCGAAAATAGATATTCACCTTCGGAATGGCGTCATGGCGTTTCGCCTCCACTTCCATATCCTCCACCCTTTTTGTCAGCTCCAGAAACATGGGCTGATAAATGCCCATATGAAAATCCGCCATATGACTTACCTGGTCAACTCTTACAATCGACTCATGCTCCGCCAAAAGATGTGCCATCGCATCATAACGGCCTGCCACTTTGACAATCTCCCTGATACACGCCCCGGACATCATCTGGCAAAAGACGCTTTTTCGCTCCTGAAAGTCATACACCAGCGCGCCGCTCAGAGCCACGGCATAGCGCATGCAGGGAAGCTGTCTCACATAGGCTTCCAGCTCCGACACAGCCCTGCCGGTACTGTACACGACGAAAATCCCCTGCGCCGACGCCCCTTCCACGTCCTGAATCGTGGCCGGATCAAGGGTTTTATCCGATCTTAATAAGGTGCCGTCCATATCGACGGCGATTAATTTATAACGATTTCCGCCGTTCATAGCGTAACCTCCCGCGGCTCCGTACCCGGCTCCGACGTCTCCCTTGTCTGCGCGTCCGGCTGCTGCGCCTCCCCTGTCTGCGCGCCGGGCTCCTGCTCTCCTGTCTGAACGCCCTGCTCCTGCTCTCCTGTCTGAACGCCCTGCTCTACAGGCTCCAACCCCGGCTCTTCCTCCGGCAAAATCTCAGGAAGGGGCTCCGGCTCCGTTCCCGGCAGATGATAACAGACGACGGGAGTTCCTTTCTCCACATACCCGTAAATCTCCTGAGCAACGGCATAAGGCAGATTGATACAGCCATGGGAACCGTTCGTCATGTAAATGTTCCTGCCAAACTCGGTTCTCCAGGAAGCGTCATGCATCCCCACATTATTGTTAAAAGGCATCCAATAGGAAACCGGCGTCCGATAGTTTTCTCCGTTCAGCGTGGCGTTCCGTTCTTTATAGGTGATACCGTAAATCCCATCCGGCGTTTGATTTCCTCTGGAGGGATTGCCCGATACAAAATCAGACTCCAGAACGCACTCCCCGTTCTGGTACAAAAACAGATGCTGAGCCGTCAGGTTAATTTCCACATAAGAATCCCCGTAATCCGGGTCCTCATGGGAAGCCGCCGTCTGCCTGTAGACGGGAACGCGCTCCCCGCTCTCTCCCCGCTCCAGCTGTCCGATCAGCTCTTCCATTTCCTGCCCGACATCCATCCACCAGCCGTAATCGCCCGTATCAATGGTCACTGTTTCCCCATAGCTGGTCTGAAATTCTCTCCTGCGAAAGATGGTGTCATGCCGTTTTCGCAGAGAAGAGACATACTCTTTGACCGCTTCCCTGTCAAGCTGTGCTTCCTGTCCATCCAACACAATCCAGCCCGCCACCGTATCCGCATCCAACGTTTCCCGCTCTGTTCCAAAGGTATAGGTAATAGCCGTATTCGTATAATTGCACAACTTTTCATAGGTCTTTTTCAGTTCCGCATCTTCCGTGGTAATGTCGGGTTCCTCATAGCATCCCGCCGCATCCAGATCCACCTGCTTTTCCAGACCGTTCACCGCCGCCTTTATGGCCTCCATGGTTTTTTCCCGATTGAGTCGGTTCCCCTGCTTTTCAGCCGCCAGCTCAAACCCCTTGCCCGGCACATAGTCCGCTATGTATGCATCCTTTGGCTCTTCGATAAATTCCTTTTGAAACCCTCGCAGTTCCCCGATCTTTTTCTCCAATGCGGCATCGTCATAGAAAGGCGGTTCATCCGTCCTGTAATCCGTATTCTGCTTTATAAACCACAGAAAACGGTTCTGTCCCTGCAAGACCGCCTCAAGGGGTTCTGTGGAGATATAGGAAATCCCGATTTCCTTTCCCGGTATTTCCTCCTCCAGAGTCGTGCCGTCAGGCTGGCGTTCTATCACCCGAAGGGAGTATTCTCCGATCTGTTCCTCCAGCTGTGAAATGGTCATGCCGGACACGTCGATCTCGTCGATCACCGTACCGTTTAAAAAACAGCTCTGATAGCGGCCAAGACCCGCAATATAAACCGCAAGCAGGCCGACAACAGGTATGCCAACAATCAGCGCGGCAATCAAAATCCCCCTTTTCTTTTCCCTGCTCTTAACTTTCCGGTCCACTTTTTTGTGACGTCCAAACTGTAGTCTCATTGGTCCTGCTTTCCTTTGCAAAATACTTGTGCATAAAAAGAATGTCATACTTTTAGGTTAGTATAACATTCCTTTTCATAGATTTCACTCACTTTATGAAACTATCTTTCACGATTTCTCTTTAAGTTTACATAATATCTTACTGAATATACAGGTTCGTATATCCCATCAGGCTTTCGTCCACTTCTTTCGCGCACTCTCTGCCCTGTCTGATGGCCTTGACCACCAGCGACTGGCCGGTGTGCATATCGCCCGCCGTAAACACTCTCTCCGTACTGGTCGCAAATCTGCCGGGCGCCGTCTGCACGTTCGTCCTGCCGTCCAGCTCCACCTTAAAAGCGTCCGCCACATACTTCTGGCTTCCCAGAAACCCCGCCGCAATCAGCACAATCTCAGCCTCCAGCGTCTTTTCGGAGCCCTCTATCTCCTTCATGTTCATACGGCCCGTCTTCTCATCCTTCTCCCATGACAGGGATACGATCTTCACCGCCTTCAAGCTGCCGTTTTTATCCTTTACAAACTCCTTAACCGTTGACTCGTAGATACGCGGGTCGCGGCCGTAAACGGCGATGGCTTCCTCCTGCCCGTAATCGGTCTTGCAGACTTTGGGCCACTCCGGCCAGGGATTATTTTCCGCGCGCGTATCCGGCGCTTTGGGCATCATCTCAATCTGGGTCACGGACTTTGCGCCATGGCGGATGGCAGTGCCCACGCAGTCGTTTCCCGTATCGCCGCCACCGATAATTACCACATTTTTATCTCTGGTATCCACATACTTTTTATCCTGAAAATTCGAGTCAAGCAGACTCTTTGTGTTGGCCTTCAAAAAATCCACCGCAAAATAAATTCCTTTGGCGTCCCTGCCGGGAGCGTTAATGTCCCTTGGCTGGGAGGAACCGCAGCAAAGCACCACCCTGTCAAAATCCTTTAATAGCTTATCCGCCTTCACATCCCTGCCGATATCGCTGTCAGTCACAAAGGTCACGCCTTCCTCCTCCATGACTTTGATCTTGCGGTCGATGACCTGCTTTTCCAGCTTCATGTTGGGAATGCCGTACATCAAAAGTCCGCCGACACGATCGGAGCGCTCGAACACCGTCACCAGATGTCCCCGTCTGTTTAGCTGATCCGCCACCGCAAGACCGGATGGGCCGCTCCCCACCACCGCCACCTTTTTACCGGTGCGCACCTTAGGCGGATTGGCTGCGGCGTAGCCCTTTTCATAGGCATTTTCAATGATGGCGTACTCGTTCTCCTTCGTGGAGACCGGCTCGTCGTTCAGACCGCAGGTACAGGCTGCCTCGCACAGCGCCGGACACACTCTGGAGGTGAACTCGGGAAAGTTGTTGGTCTTGTGCAGACGGTAATAAGCCTGCTCCCAATTCCCGGTGTAGACCAGATCATTCCACTCCGGCACCAGATTGTGCAGGGGACAGCCGGAGGTCATACCGCACAGGGTCATGCCCGACTGGCAGAAGGGCACGCCGCAGTCCATACAGCGGGCTCCCTGCTCCTGCTGTTCCTCTCTCGTCAGATGCTCATGAAATTCATTAAAATTCTTTATGCGCTGTTTCGGGCTCACATCTTCGGAAACCTTGCGCTCATATTCCATAAATCCCGTTGGTTTTCCCATTTCTCATACCTCCCTGTCCTCAGATCTTCTCCTTATCCTTCTTATAGAACGCCTCGATCTGCGCCTGTTCCGCACTGAGTCCCTTTTCTTCCATCTGCACGATCAGCTTTAACATGATCTCGTAATCGTGAGGAATGATTTTCTTGAACTTTGGCAGATACTCCCCGAAATGATCCAGTATCTCCTTTCCCTTGACGGAATTTGTATACGCTACATGCTCTTTGATCATCTCTTTCAGTTCCAGCACATCGTATTTGGAAGTTATCTCATAGGAGGAAACCATTTCCTTGTTTGTCTTTGTGTAAAGGTCGTTGTTCTCGTCCAGCACATAAGCGATACCGCCGCTCATGCCCGCCGCAAAGTTCTTGCCCACAGAACCGAGCACCACTACCCGTCCGCCTGTCATGTATTCACAGCCATGGTCGCCCACGCCCTCCACTACCGCAATGGCGCCGGAGTTACGCACACAGAAACGCTCGCCCGCCACGCCGTTTATAAAGACCTTGCCGGAGGTCGCCCCGTAAAGCGCCACATTTCCAATGATGATATTTTCGTCCTGCTTGAAGGCAGACCCCTTGGGCGGATACACCACCAGCTTGCCGCCGGACAGGCCTTTCCCGAAATAATCGTTGGAATCTCCCACCAGCTCCAGCGTCAAACCCTTCGGAATGAACGCGCCGAAGCTCTGTCCGCCGGAGCCCTTGCACAGAATATGGTAACTGTCCTCCTCCAGCGTGTCCCCGAATCTTCTGGTAATCTCCGAGCCAAAGATGGTGCCAAAGGTACGATCCGTATTGGATACATCCACCTCAATACTTCTCTTCTGTCCCGTCTCCAGCGCTTTTGCAAGCTGCTTTAAAAGTACCTTTTCATCCAGCGTCCTTTCCAGATGGAAATCGTATACCTGCTTCGGATCAAAGATGAACTTCTCCCGGCTTCCCTCGTAGGGATTACTCAAAATCAGATCCAGATCCACCTTCCGCTGCCGGTCTGTCAGGTTATCCTTCACCCGCAGAAGCTCGGTTCTGCCCACCAGTTCATCCACCTTACGCACGCCAAGCTTCGCCATATATTCCCGTAGCTCCTGCGCAATAAACCGCATGAAGTTCTCCACATACTCGGGCTTTCCCTTAAACCGTTTGCGAAGCTCCGGGTTCTGGGTTGCCACGCCCACCGGGCAGGTGTCCAGATTGCAGACACGCATCATCAGGCATCCCATGGTCACAAGAGGCGCCGTGGCAAAGCCGAACTCCTCCGCACCCAGAATCGCCGCGATGGCCACGTCCCGTCCGCTCATCAGCTTCCCGTCCGTCTCGATACGAACCTTGTTGCGAAGCCCGTTCTGAATCAGCGTCTGGTGGGTCTCCGCAAGTCCAAGCTCCCAGGGCAGTCCCGCATTGTGAATGGAGTTTCTGGGCGCGGCTCCCGTACCGCCGTCGTAGCCGGAAACGAGAATCACCTGCGCGCCCGCCTTGGCCACGCCCGCCGCCACCGTGCCGACACCCGCCTCGGACACCAGCTTCACGGAGATACGGGCTCTGGTATTGGCATTTTTCAGGTCATAAATTAACTGCGCCAGATCTTCAATCGAATAAATATCATGGTGCGGCGGCGGGGAAATCAGCCCCACGCCCGGCGTGGAATGTCTGGTCTTCGCGATCCACGGATACACCTTACCGCCCGGCAGATGGCCGCCCTCGCCGGGCTTCGCGCCCTGGGCCATTTTAATCTGGATTTCCTGCGCGCTGTTCAAATATTCGCTGGTCACGCCGAAGCGTCCGCTTGCCACCTGCTTAATGGCCGAGCACCGATTCAGGCCGTCGGGCCCTGTCGTCAGTCTTTCCCTGTCCTCTCCGCCTTCGCCTGAATTGGATTTGCCGTGCAGGCGGTTCATGGCGATGGCCATGGTCTCATGGGCCTCTCTGGAGATCGAACCGTAGGACATGGCGCCGGTCTTAAATCTTGTGACAATGGTGTCAACACTCTCCACTTCCTCTATCGGCACGGGTTTCCTGGCATAATTGAAATCCATCAGCCCGCGCAGGTTCTTAATGCTCTGCTCATTATTGACCGCTTTGGTATATTGCTTAAATAATTCGTAATCCCCCCGTCTGGTTGACTCCTGTAGTAAGTGAATCGTTTCCGGGTTATAGAGATGTTCGTCCGCACCGCTTCTCATCTCGTGATGTCCCGTGCTGTCCAGCGTCAGATCCGTAGATAGACCGAGTGGGTCAAATGCCATGGAATGCAGCGTATCCACTTCCTCCTCGATATCTTTCAGGGTAATTCCACCCACACGGCATACCGTGTTGGTAAAATACCTGTTGATCACGTCCCTGTCAATGCCGATGGCCTCAAAGATCTTGGAGCCCTGATAGGACTGAATCGTGGATATCCCCATCTTGGAGGCAATCTTAACAATACCGTGGAGAACCGCGTCGTTATAATCGTTCACCGCCGCATAGTAATCCTTATCCAGCATATGATTGTCAATCAGCTCCTTGATGCTCTCCTGCGCCAGATAAGGATTGATTGCCGACGCGCCAAAGCCAAGCAGGGTTGCAAAATGATGCACTTCCCGCGGCTCTCCCGACTCCAGAATGATGTCCACGCTGGTTCTCTTTCTGGTGTTGACCAGATGCTGCTGCAAAGCCGACACGGCAAGCAGGGAGGGAATCGCCACTCTGTTTTCATCCACTCCTCTGTCCGAGAGAATGATAATATTTGCGCCCTCGCGGTAAGCCCGGTCAACCTCCACAAAAAGCCTGTCGATGGCCTTTTCCAGTCTGGTGTTCTTGTAATAGGTTATGGGAATAACTTCCACCTTAAAGCCTTCCGCCTTCATGGTTTTGATCTTCAAAAGGTCCGTGCTTGTGAGAATGGGATTGTGCACACGGAGCATGTTGCAGTTCTCCGGCATTTCCTCCAGAAGATTGCCGTCCCGCCCCAGATATACGGTGGTGGATGTAACCACCTCCTCGCGGATCGCGTCAATGGGCGGATTGGTCACCTGGGCAAAAAGCTGCTTAAAATAATGGAACAGCGGGTGATGCGCTTTGGAGAGCACCGGGATCGGCGTATCCACACCCATGGCCGCAATGGCCTCCGCTCCGTTTCTGGCCATCGGCAGAATGCTGGTCTTCAAATCCTCATAGGTATAGCCAAACGCTTTCTGCATGCGCTGTCTCTCTTCATAAGTAAATTCAGGCACACGCTGATTGGGAATCTTTAAATCCTTTAAACTGACAAGCTTATTATCCAGCCACTCGCCGTAAGGCTGTGCGGACGCATATTTCTCTTTTAATTCGTCATCGTCGATCACACGCCCCTGTATGGTATCCACCAGAAGCATTTTGCCCGGATGCAGCCGCTCCTTCGTCACGATCTTTCCGGGATCCATGTCCAGTACGCCTACCTCCGAGGAGAGAATCAGCGTATCGTCGTCCGTAATCATATAGCGGGAAGGTCGTAGACCGTTTCGGTCAAGCACTGCGCCCATGATATCTCCGTCGGAAAAGAGAATTGAGGCCGGGCCGTCCCAGGGCTCCATCATAGTCGCATAATACTGATAAAAATCCTTTTTCTTCTGGGACATGGTTTTATTATTTTCCCATGGCTCGGGAATCGTGATCATCACCGCAAGAGGCAGCGGCATACCGCTCATCACAAGAAATTCCAGCGTATTGTCAAGCATGGCGGAATCGGAGCCGGAAGCATTGATGGCGGGCAGAATCTTGTGCATCTGCCCCTGCAAATGCTCAGATTCCATGTTCTCTTCGCGTGCCTGCATCTTATCCGCATTTCCCCGAATGGTATTGATTTCCCCGTTATGTACAATGAAACGGTTCGGGTGCGCCCGCTCCCAGCTTGGATTCGTGTTGGTGGAAAAGCGGGAGTGGACAATGGCAATCGCGGACTCGTAGTCCTTATCCTGCAAATCGGAAAAGAAAGTGCGAAGCTGTCCCACAAGGAACATGCCTTTATACACTATGGTTCTGCTGGACAGACTGACCACATAAGTCATATCCGTGGACTGCTCAAAGGTTCTTCTCAGAATATATAATTTTCTGTCAAAATCAAGCCCCTTCTCCACACCCGCCGGCTTCCTGATAAAAGCCTGCATGATGCAGGGCATACACTCCACCGCCTTGTGTCCAAGCACTGCAGGCACAGTGGGCACGTCGCGCCAGCCCAAAAATTCCAGCCCTTCCTTCTTTGCAATGATCTCAAACATCTTTTTGGCCTGATTTCTCTGCAGCTCATCCTGCGGGAAAAAGAAGGTGCCCACACCGTATTCCCTCTCGCCGCCGATCTCAAAACCGAGCGCTCTTGTCACCCTGACCATAAACTTATGAGGCATCTGCGTGAGAATACCCACGCCGTCTCCCGTCTCGCCCTCCGCGTCCTTTCCGGCTCTGTGCTCCAGATTCTCCACAATCTTAAGCGCATTCTCCACAGTGGCGCGGCTCTTTTTGCCTTTGATGTTGACGCAGGCGCCGATACCGCAGTTGTCGTGTTCAAACTCAGGCCGGTACAAAGGGGACTGAGGGACTGATCTCTTTACATCAAACATGGTTACCTCCTTGTCAAAGCAGTTTTGCACGGGTCTGTGCATAAAAAAGAACGCAAGGAAGACACCTGTCGCTCCTTTGCGTTCTACATGTATACAATAATACACCTATAAATCCAAATTGTAAATAAAAACTTTTTGTGAAATTGTCAGATAATCTGACGATTCAAATCATCTATTGTTTTTGTCAGAAATATTCGTTTCATCCAAGCTCAATCTCATCCTCCATCCTTCTAAACCCGTGCTTTTCATATAACGGGCGGCCCATTTCGGCAGCCTCCAGAGAAATTGCCGTAATTCCCCTGTCCTTCGCGTCGCGAACAAGCAAATCCAATGTCCGATACGCGATTCCTCTTCCCCTGTATGCAGGAGCTTTTTATATCCCCATTTTGCCTTAACTTCGCAATAGAGCAAAAGAAAAGCACTTAGTTTTTTCCTAAATGCTTTTTACTTCTTTCTCAAATACAATTTTAATATGTGTCCAAATCAGACAGTATTTCAAGATTCGCCTTTTCATATTCATTAAATATATTGTCATCAAAATCTGTACTGTCACAAGTTGGACTATACCAGATACACCCCATAAAATAATTATATAAATCTTCATTTTTGAATATATACCCATGCCTTGCATATATTTCATTTTTGGCTAAATGAATCACCAGCATTGGCTCACTCTCAAATTCCTCTTTTGTATAGTATTTTTTATCCGTTTCAAACAGCGGTTCAAGCACATTTGAAATATCCCGCACTTCTCTGGCATTTTCCCAATAATCAATTATTTCAGAATAATAGGCACTGGCTTTGTAATACTGACTTCTTTCATTGACCGCCTTTATAATTTCTTCCTCTGTCCATGATGAATTATAAATTGAATTATCAGTAGTGTCATTTTTTAAAAGTTCTTCTTTCTGCCTTACTAACTCAAAAGCGCCGTTTATACCATAATCACTGCCACTATCTGCCTTTTTATAATTCAATACGTTTACATATATGCTGTCGCTTAGAAATTGGATATGTAAAGTTCCACTGTTTCCCCATTCATCATCAGAATAATCAAAATATAATTCTTCCTGTTCTATTTTTCCGCTAATATCCTCAATTGATGCAAACCGTTCTGTTATTTCCTGCTGTGAATAAAGTGTTCCCAAAAATTGATTATCTTCTGTAATAGTACAGGATAATTCAATTCCTCCCTCTGCTATAATCTGTTCATGCGTTTTCCCCTCATAAGACCAATAACCGCTGTACCCTGCAAAGGTGCTGCTGTCTTGTATCTCGCTATCGTTTTGTTCAATATTATTATTTCCACAACCAACTAATAAACACATGCTGACGATACTGATTAAATACATTTTATATGTTACCATTTTCTATACCTCATTGTTTAAAGTGCTGATTGCTATTTCTTTTGCCTCATTTCCTGATTCATCATATATTACAGCACAACCACTGATTCCTTGAAAGTATTCAGAATCATCAACACTATTTTCTTCCTGCTGTTCACTATTTGTATTTGAACGCCCCGCAATCATAACAGATAATAGCACTTTCCGGCCGCTTGGGTTGTGATAAGTCGGCATCATCTGATAAGCAATTTGCGGCCCGCAATACCTCAATCGTACAGCTTCCAATTATAAGCATACGTGCTCGTATAATTTCCCAAAGCGGCGGCAATGCTGCACCCTGCCGGTATCATTGAAACTATGTTCCCCATCCCGTTATCGCCTCTCAGAATTAAGGCAGTTTGCTCTAAGCCTCTTTCCTCCTCTCCCATTCTTCATCTTCGATCCAGTCGTTTTCAATATCCCACTCGTCGTCCTCGATCCAGTCGTCTTCCGCATGGTCATCCGCAAGTCTGTCCTGCGCCATTTTCTCAGTACGCTTCGGTATCACTGGCACTTCCGGTTCCTGCCAGTCTTCGTCCTCGATCCAATCATCCTCCTCATTTTCGCTCTCTTCCTGCTCCTCGATCCAGTCCTCCTCGAGCACGATCAGATCAAATTTCGGTTCGTGCGAGTCTTCATCTTCGATCCAGTCGTCTTCTTCGTTTTCCGCTTCCTCGATCCAGTCGCTTTCTTCCTCCTCTATCCACTCTTCGTCTAATTCTTCATCGTCCTCTTCTTCGTCCTCTTCTTCTTCGTCCTCTTCTTCGTCATCCTCTTCTTCGTCGTCCTCTTCTTCGTCGTCC